>JBGQAM010000023.1:0-24178 GCA_041494275.1 Thermoplasmata archaeon
ATGCGAGGATACTCTCCGAGAAGGGCGTCCTTGCGAGCGTCTCTGATGTCGTCCCCGAGGTCGCGAAGGCCGTCGGCGGGAAGTACTCGGTAAAGCACTTCCTGAACTACCAGGAGCTGCTCAAGAGCGATGTCGATGCCGTCATCGTCGTCACGCCAACGAGCACCCACGAAAAGATTGCAGCCGATGCGATGCGTGCTGGGAAGCACGTGCTCCTCGAGAAGCCAATGACTGGAAGCTCCCGGAGTCTGAAAGGCCTCGTGAGCCTTGCAAAGAAGCAGAAGGTCGTCCTCGCGGGAGGATTCACGGAGAGATACAACCCGATCGTCTCTTTTGCAAAGCAAAGCCTCGAAGAGGGAGCTTATGGCGAACTGATCACCGCTGCCACGAGGCGCGTTTCCTCGATGCCTTCCAGGATACGCGATGTCGGAGTGATAATGGACCTCGGAGTCCATGATGTGGATGTCGTGCAGTACATAGTGGGGAAGCGGGCGCGCTCGGTCTATGCCCTCTCGGGGAAGGGCAAGGGGATCAGCTACGAGGACCACGCGAACATCCTGATCGATTTCGAAGGTGGGACCACCGGGTTCATAGAGGTCAACTGGCTCACGCCTATGAAGGTCAGGAAGCTCGCGCTGACCTGCAGCAAGAACTTCGTTGAAGTCGACTACATGGAACAGGCCGCTGTTGTCTGCTCTTCCACATTCAAGCCCATCGAGGGCGGTAACCTCTACAACGTGCCTCTCGAGCTCGATGTCCGCCGGATCGCCCTGAAGAAGGAGGAGCCATTGAAGCGCGAGCTGGCGGATTTCCTTGCGGCTGCCGAGAAAGGAAAGGAACCGCTGGTGTCGGGCGAGAACGCCATACAGACGCTCAAGATCGCCGAGGCCGCTTTGGAGTCCTCGAAGAAAGGGTCGAAAGTGCAGGTGGAGGAGTCTTGACGAAGGTCCTTGTGACTGGTAGCTCAGGCCAACTCGGATCGTTTGTGTGCGAGCTGCTTGTCAAGGGCGGCAATGTTGTCGGTCTGGACATGAGATCTCAACCCTACAGCGACCTGAACGGGACATCTCTATTGGGCGACATAACGAAGCCGGCGGATGTGAGGGAGGCGCTTGCAGGCGTGGGAGCCGTAATCCATTGCGCGGCACAGGTCTCAGTGGAGAAATCCTTTCAGGATCCACTCTCAGATTCTAGGACGAACGTCCTTGGGACCGTCAATCTACTGCATGAGAGCGTCCAGGCGAGCGTCAGCAGATTCGTCTATGTCAGCAGCGCGGCAGTCTACGGTGCTCCGAAGCGCATCCCTATCGACGAGGACCATCCCACTCATCCGATGAGTAACTACGGTGTCAGCAAGCTTGCTGGAGAGAAGTACGCGCTCTCATATGCGCAGACGAGCTCGATGGAGGTCGTCGCCGTGAGACCGTTCAACTTCTACTCGGTCAGGGCGGACCCTGACAGCCCCTATTCCGGTGTGATAACTAAGTTCGTCAATCGTCTCAAGGCGGGCAAACCCCCGATCATCGAAGGGGATGGCAGGCAGACCAGGGATTTCATCCACGCGCGCGACGTGGCGGAGATGCTCGTACTCGTTCTCAGCAAGAAAGGCATCAATGGCGAGATCTTCAACTGCGGGAGCGGCGTCTCGACGAGCATCCTGGACCTTGCTAACCGCGCGATCGCTGTGTCCGGTCACGCGCTCAAGCCTGAGTTCACGGCGCCCAGGGTCGGCGACATCAGGGACAGCCTGTCGAACAGCGCGAAGGCGGCAAGGCTGCTGGGCTTCAAGCCGAAGATCGCCCTCGACGACGGGCTTGCCGAGTTGATCAGATAGCCTTCTTCCCCACGCCACGATAGACGATCCCCGCTCTTCGCATCTTCTCGGCGTCGAACAAGTTCCTCCCATCAACGACGATGGGCGTCCGCATCAGCTTCTTGAGCGTCGCGGGAGTGAGTCTCTTGTATGCCTTGTGAGAGACCATGAAGATGGCGATATCCGCTCCTGCCAACGCCTTCTTTGGGTCCTTCAGTGTGCTCACTCCTGTTATCATGTCGAGATAGGGGTCGTGCACTCTGAGCTCCTTGGAGTCTTTCAGCGATTCGATAACAGGTATCGAGGGCGAGTTCCTGGGATCTCCTGAATCCTGCAGGAAAGAGGCTCCCATGACTACGATGACGGAATCCTCGACGCCCCTGCCAGCTGTCCTGAGGGCATCAACTGCGAGGTCGACGACATGGAACGGCATCGAATCGTTGACCGCTCTCGCGGTCGGAATCAGCCTCGGACTGGACGCCTTCCCGCTCTGCACGAGCAGCCACGGGTCCTTGGGAAGACAATGGCCTCCTACCCCTGCGCCAGGGATGTGCATGTCCCTGAAGGGACATGTATTGACCAATCTCCTGACTTCATACGCGTCCGCACCTAACTTCTCGGAGACCAGCGCCACCTCGTTCGCGAACGCTATCTGAACATCCCTGTACGCGTTCTCGGCGGTCTTCACGATCTCCGCAGTGGTGAGATCGGTCGTATGGAGTTTTCCTTTGGTCAATCTCGAGTAGATGGCCTTGGCTCTCGAGGCGGTCTGCTTGTCAAAGGCGCCTATGACCCTGTCATAGGTAGTGATGTTGTAGAGTAGCCTCCCTGGCATGACCCGCTCAGGGCAGTGCGCGAGCTTGAAATCCTTTCCCAGCTTGAGCCTGCTCTCGTGCTCGAGCGTCCTTGCCACTATTCCAAGCATTGTGCCGGGAGCCAGGGTCGATTCGACGACCACCATCGTCCCCCTCTGCATGTTCCTGCCTATGCCTGCGACCGCCTCCTCGAGCCTCGCGTAATCGGGTTTCTTCTCGGCATCGATGGGGGTGTCGACGCAGATGAAGATGGCGGTTCGGTCCCTGCACGCATCGTACGAGGTTGTCGCCCTCAGCTTGCCCTTCTTGACGGCTCTTGACAGCATGTCGGCGAGACCGGGCTCATCCCCCTTCAACGGCAGCTTCCCCCGGTTGATCTGCGCGACTCGGTCCTCAAGCAGGTCTATTCCGACGACGTCGAACCCTCTGCTGGCAAGCAACGCGGAGAGCGGTATGCCCACGTATCCGAGGCCTATGACGGCGGTCTTCTCAGGGGCCATCGACGGCCGATTGGATGTGAAGAGTATAAGGCTTTGCCAAGACAGAAAACAATGAAAAAGGAAATTGTGGAAAAGGGTTTGGTACGGTTTCTCCGCTTGCCTATGGCGAGGGTGGCGGAGGCTCAACCTTCGGCGCCTCGGCGGGCTTCGGACCACGTTCCATCCTGCCCTTCAGGAAGGGCATGACGATTAGCAGCAGGATCATGATGATCAACAGCAGCAGTATGCTGAAGTCGATCGCGCTCATTCCTGCGATGCTCCTGTCCCAGCCAGTCAGTTGGCCGCCCACGGTCAGCGCTGTTGAGTCACTAGATACCGGGCCTGTCACCGGATCGATCAGCGACGCGGATATGCCAATCTCAGCGGCGGGCGCGTCACTCGGCAGCGCGAACTCAACCGTTCCGGTCGGCTCCGTCAATATGAAGTCCATACCGATGGGGTTGTAGTCGGTGCTCACATGCAGTATGTATGACTGCAGAGGCTCCATTACATACGCGCCTATCGAGTAGTGCAGCTTCACTGTCTGACCGGGCTTGTAGGTCCCGTCAGCATAGCCGGACTTCTCGACCCATATCTGCAACTCGTGGGAGTTCAACATGCTTACCGTCAGGTCCGTGTCAGCATAGCCGCCCGCAGCAGTCGTCATCCACATGTGCACGTAGTAGTGCGCAGGAGCTTCGACTGTCGGGACCAACTGAGAGAACGATCCCGTGGTGGCGAATGCCGGAGAATCGACTTTGACAAGGAGCCCGTTGCTGTCGGTTATCTCGTATGTCAGTGTCCCCGCGCTCGCACCCGTCACTATGTTCCAGGCAAAGGCTAGGGTGTCTCCAGGCCTGTAGTTGTTCTTCTCAGCGATCAGGGCGATGTCTGCGAATCGGACGACAGAGTTGCTGCCGCCACCGATCACTATTCCGTTGTAGTAGGCCTCCACTCCAAGGCTAATGTCTCCGAAGTAGTCCGCTGGTATCGTTGCACTGACGGTCTTTTCGGAGGTGTTGCCCCACACTAGGAGTCCGGTGTCGATCGAGAACCCGTAGCCGAAGCTCGTCACCTCGACGGCCTTCCCGTTCCAGAGTGGTGTCAGAGTTGCGACGATCTCTTCGCCGCCGTAGTAGCGTTCCTTGTCAAACTTGACACCTATCTCTCCGCTCGAATGCACCTGGAACAGACCAAGCGCCGTCGTCGAGAAGCCTACCAATGCAATCTTCGCGCTCACGATGTAGTTCCCGTCCGCGGCGGCGTCAACGAGGGTGAAAGTGTGCGTAACCTCACCCGCCAGGTCCGATGTCAAATTCACCGAGCCGTATGCTGGAATGGCCGTCCCATTCGCCAGTACCGATATGTCGACAGCGGCCCCAGGCAGCGAATCTCCACCCAGGTCGACGCTCACCGTTGTGACAACTGTCTCGCCTGGCATCAGTGTGCCCAGAGGAGCGATTGTCACGCTTCCGCTAAGCATCCCGAATTGTAGAGTGACGCTGTCAGATGCCGACCTGGTGCTCTCGTTGGCCCAGTAGACGATCTCGACATCCTGAGTCATGTTGGCGTTCGTCGGGATCACGAATTGCTGTACGCCAGTCGATCCAGCCAGCGTCGAGTTCAGCCATGTAGCGTTCCCGGTCTCGTTGTACCACAGAGCACTGAATGTTATGGTAACTCCGGTCGCCTGTGTGAAGGTCGCTACGTCCATCGTCATGTAGTCGATCTTGGCGGTCATTCCGGGTAGGTAGTAGTCTCTGTCAGCCCCGACATTGAAGACATACTTCTGAACGTTGAAGTGGATGTGGTTCATGATCGCGTGCGTGGTCGAATCCCTCACGTTCATCGTGTACCTGCCGTCGGGCATGTCAGGTGCGAGTGTGAAAGCGTGTTCCCACCAGCCTGTCGTGGCCGACTGACCCGTCCAGTTCATGCCCGTCACGGTCACACCGGTCGCGTTGACCGTGTGCACGTAGAACAAGGTTGTCGTGGATGTCGTGACAAGCTTCGCGACCACAGCCTGACCGGGGTAGAATATCCCGTTGTCAGGTTCTAGCGTAAGACCTGTCTTCTTCACGACTATCGTGGTCCTCGCGATCTCGTCCATGGTGTTACTGTAGACCACGACGTAGTACGATGTGAGGTCACCGGTGAACCCTGAGCCCGTGGACAAGGTAAGGTGTCCTGCAGCCGTCGTGCTGTTATACCAGCCTATGGCGGGGTCGTTCGAGTCAGTGAAGAAGCGGTCGACCCATCCGCCAGTTGTGGGTACCAGCCGAACCTGTATCGGTTCATCCGCCCAGACTCCCTGGTATTTCACCTCGACGATCACATAGACCTGTTGGCCCTGGATGTAGGTATCCTTCAGGTTTCCCGTGTCGTCAGTCGTCTTTACACTGCCCGTATAGTCTACTTGCGTGCTCATAGGGAGCGCCGCGAAAACTACCGCGAGCAGGCTAAGCGCCAGCGCTATACTTAGAATCCTATTTTTCATAGGCTTTCCCATCCCGTTCCATTAATGGCCTAGTATATATATAACTTTTTGTACATTATTGACTGGCCCTGCACAACTAGTGCGAATCTATTTATGGGGTGACGAAAACGCGTTTTTTCACGCGCGCGTTACGGGTTTCGGGAAACAACGATGACGACTTCACTCTTCTATGTGATGATGGTCCTCTTTCTCCCTGTGTCCCGCGGTCGATCTCATCTCAGCAAGGTTAGCGGGACTGAAGGGAGACATCGCCCTCAGTTTCTTGATGATCCCCGGGAAGACTCCGAGAACGTAGTCGATGTCTTCCGCAGTGTTAGCTTTCCCGAGGGTGAACTGCACCGCGCTCTGTGCCTCCTCCGTCGGTATCTCGCATGCTAGAAGCACGTGCGAGGGCAGGAGACTCTTCGACGTGCACGGGGAGCTCGAGGACACGGATATTCCAGCCATGTCAAGGTTGAGCAACATCGACTCCCCCTCCACATACCTGAACCTGAAGTTGGCGTTGTTCGGGAGTCGATTTGTCGGGTGGCCGTTCAGGAAGGTGTCATCGATGCCGCCGAGCATACCCTCTATCAGTTTGTCCCTGAGTCCCTTGATTCGCTCGCTCTGCTCCGGCATCTCGTTCCTTGCGATATCCGCAGCAGCTCCGAGACCCACGATCGCTGGGATGTCCTCCGACCCAGATCTGAGTCCTCGCTCCTGGCCCCCTCCTTGATTCACTGCCTCGATCCGGGTTCCGTCCTTTACATAGAGCGCGCCTGCGCCCTTGGGCCCGTACAGATCATTGGAGGATACGGACAGCAGGTCGATCCTTGACTTCTGGACGTCGATTGGCACCTTCCCCGCGGCCGCGACCGCGTCGACATGGAAGTATACATCCTTCTCCTCCAGAAGCTTCCCTATCTCGTCTACTGGCTGGAGCGTGCCGATCTCATTGTTCGCGTACATTACTGAAACGAGGACTGTGTCCTTCCTGATGGCTTCCCCTAGCTTCTCGAGGTTCACGAAGCCATCTCCCGTCGGCGGGATGTAGGTAACCTCGAATCCGCTCTTCTCGAGGTGCTTCATGATGTTGAGGACCGAGATATGCTCGATTGCGGAGGTAACGACGTGCATTCCCTCTCCTTTCATGCGCATCGCGACACCCTTGATGCCGAGGTTGTTCGCCTCCGTCCCGTTCGACGTGAATATGATCTCCTCCTTGCGCTTCGCGTTGAGGAGAGCGCCCACCTTCGTCCGCGCATCCTCGAGGGCCTTCCTCGGTTCCCTGCCAGAGTTGTGAAGCGACGAAGGGTTGCCGAACTTGTCTGAGAAGAAAGGCATCATCGCCGCGAGGACGCGCTCGTCCACTGGCGATGCCGCCGAGTAGTCCATGTAGACCCTTCTCTTGGCTCCGCTCGTCTGAGATGACATCTTTGTCTCCCCCTGTGCGGGACCAATGGTTGGCTCGTCCTAAAAGCTTAGCACCGCATCGGCATCCAGAAGGAGGTCGTTGAGCGTCGCCGCCCCGACGACCTTCGCCGGGTCTTCGAACTCCTCTGGAGCACCGTTCAGCCCGAGCATCTGGCAGCTCTGTCCGCAGATGAGCATCCTGACACCTTCTTTGGCCGCCTGGTCCATGACCTGCTTGACGGTCGGGAAGCTCCCGAGTTTGATCTTCTCGGCATTACCCTTCATGACCACGGTCACGCCCTTGCCTAGGAAATAGACCGTGGCGTCAATGCCCATCGCCCTCGCGGTCGTCGCCAGTATGAACGGCGCGTACAGTCTCTCCGGGGCATCCGTCCCGGATGTCTGAACATCTAGTATCTTCTTGGCCATCGTTGTCACCTTTCTACTTCGTTCTCTTTATCAGGAATCTGAAACCGTCCTTGACCTTCTCTATCGATATCAGTTCCTGACCTGCGTGCTTCGCCCAGCTCCTGATGTCAGATTCAGATGCTGGGTCGTCTGCAAGGACTTCCAATACCTGTCCTATGGGAACTGAGGAAATCTCCTCTCTCGTTCGGAGCACCGGTACGGGACAATATAGTCCGATGCAATCCAAGGTCTTGGCGGGTTGGGGGAATGTGTCGCCTTTTTCGACCAAGTTAGAACGCTCCTCAAGTCGTAGCAGCAGACGACCCTTTCATCTGAACGATGCTACAAATCCCTCAGTCTTTGGATATACCTTGTGCCTTCGCGGTAAGGTCGGTTCGTGCCCTATAGAGCGTGGTCCTTCCGAGCCTGCCTCCAAAGCGCTTGGTCCCGAACCCGATGCTTCTTCGCTCGAACCTGTCTGGCACGTCATCCGACTGTCTGCTGACAAGGGTCTTCACAGCCGCGATTCCTGTTGGAGTCGCCCTCTCGCCCGGAGAGGATCCCTGCTCGTTCTTCAGGCCCTTCAAAAGGAAGGCAGACGCCGGCGCTGGGATCCTGATGGCTCCGTGGCTCACGACTACCACGCCCCTGCCTGTTGTGATTGTTGAGCACACATACTCCTCGTCGCCCGCCTTCGAGAGCAGGGCCGATACGAAGCTCGTGCCCGCTATGTTCATCATCGTTTGCGTCCGTCCCATCTCGTGCAGGTGGACATCTCTGACGGGGAGCCTGTGAGCTTTTGCCTCCGCCTCGAAGATGTTGGTCAGGATCTTCTTGCCGACCGATGAGTTCGAGCCCAACTCGTTCTCGATCTCGCCAAGACGGCCGAAACACTCGTCGTAGGACGCCTCGAGCTGCGGCGCTTCGCGTTGCGTGTACGAAATCCCGAGCCCCTTCTCGCGATCCTCTTCCATTTCCATGATTTGGAACATGACACCTCGTCTCTGGGACGCGAGCTCAAGGAGGTCAGTCGTCCTCCTTCTCGAGGGATCATCAAGGAGTCCGATCATCGCCGCCAGAAGCATGTCCCCCGACAGACCCTCTCGCGCATCTATGAATATCATCTCACATAAGAAGGATGGGCGCGGAGATAATGTTCTCGGTTCCCGGATCAGCCCCTCTTCGGCTTCGACTTCAGCTTCCTTGTCCTGGCCTTCTTCGGCTGGCCTGCAGTCTCCCGCGGGGTGACATCCTGCTCCTTGCGGACCAGTTCTGATGTGCCTGCGTCCATCTGCTCATCTGGAGCGGCCTCAGCTCTCGAAGGTGGTTCCACCTTCTCCGGTTTGGGTTCGGGGGCCTGCTCAGGCGCCGCCTCTTGAATGCGGACAGGTTCTGGCTCTTGTTTCATCGCGGTGGCAATCCTGTCAAACATGGACGGCGTCTTCTGCTTCATGGGGCGCTCCGTCTGCTCCATGGCCAGCTTCTCATTCGACTCGACCGTTGCCTTGCTCTCTTTGTCCGCATGCGTCAGTATCTCGTCGAGAGCGCTAGACGCTTCCTCGTGCTCGGAGGCCCTCTCCTCCTCGGTCACAATTGCCTGAGAGAACATTGCTCCGCAGTCAGGGCACTTGTCCGCATCGACGCGGATCTCCGCCCCGCAGACAGGGCATTGATAGCTCACATCTTCCGCGAAGCTATGCCCGCATTTCGGGCATTTCTCCTCAGAGCCATCGAGCAACCAGGAGCATTCCGGACAGCTGAGCTTCTTGTCCTCCTTCTTGACTGATGCGGACTCGAGCCTTATGATCTCCGTGAGAAGGGAGTCTATCGAATCGTCTCCTCCCCGCGCCTCGGCCCTCTCTCGGAATTCTGTATAGTTGACATGGCAGACCGGACAGGAATTCGCGCCTCGCTCAATCAACTCTCCGCAGAACGGGCATTCGAACTTGGTTGATTCGGCAAACTTGTTACCGCACCTAGAACAGACTTCATCGCTCGGGTTGATCCTGAACCCACAGAATGGGCATCCGAACATCTTGGCCGTTCCGCTTGCCATTGATACCTTTCCCGCCTCGGTCGTTGTCTATAGCGAACAAAAACAAACCTTATATGCATTGCCATCCCAAAAACAGCGGCGTCGTTCTCATCGGCAATTGGAAAATGCTATATCACGCCATGGCCATCCATGCAGCCACAGCTTCAGGAAAGAGTTCGCCCTCCATGAGAGCGACCTTCCCTTTTGCCTGAATCGGTTTGGAGGGGGATCACACCACGCGCAGTCTCTATTCTGTATGCTGGCAATTCGCCGTGTCGCTCTTGGTGATGTTCTCGGCCGCTGCAGTCGGTTCTGTGCACGATGATGCAGCTCCAACCGCATCCACATCCTCGCTGCAGGCAGCGGGGCCCGTAGCCGTGATCAGCTGGCTCCCAAACGAGGTCTCGAATGGTACATGGTGGAATCTCGATGCTAGCCAATCGTATGATCCGGACAGCATCATAACGAACTATACGTGGAGTATAACGTTCAACAATGCGACCGCGTTCCTCTATGCCCAGGGTGAGAGTTTCAAGTTTAAGGACCTTGGCCTTTACATGATACTTCTGACCGTCCGAGACGTCAACGGCAACAGCAGCACCGCCTTCACGGCGGTGTATTCCATCGTCGATCTTGACGGGGACGGTCTTCCCGACTGGTGGGAGGTGAATTACTTCGGCTCCATCACCGAGCAGTCAGGAAGTGACGATTACGACCATGACGGCTACACGAACCTGCAGGAGTATGCATCCGGCACCGATCCCACCGTGAAGAACCCACAACCTACCCTGATGGAGAACCTGCGGGCCAATTGGATTTACCTCGCGGTCATCGCTGCAATCGTGGTCGCGATAATTATCGCGCTATGGCCGGTCATGAGAAGGAGGCGCAAGCAGGAAGAGAAGAAGACCATCGAGGCCGCGCTTGAGATTGAGAGGGCGCTCGAGGGCGAGAAGTAGAGTTCTTCAAAGCGTGAGTATTGTCACTGCCGCTCCGACAACCGCGCAGTATATGCTGAATATCCAGAGCTTCCCGGATCGTACGGCCTTGAGCAGATACTCTATTGATACGAATCCGACCAGGAACGCTGTTCCAAAACCGACGATCGAAGACGCCAGGTCCGTGTCGAACTTGTTCAAGGTAATGAGACCGTAGACAAAGGCGCCAGCGAGCGTGGGGACGGAAAGCAGGAACGCGAACACCGCCGCTGTCTCCCGTTCCAGTCCTCGGATCATTCCGCCGCCGATCGTCGAACCGCTCCTGGATATTCCGGGGATGATCGCGACTGCCTGGAAAACGCCTATCACAATAGCATCCAGAAGCTTCGCATCCTTCTTGGTACCGCTGGACCAGAACCGCTCGAAGCAGAACAGCATGATTGCGTTCGCGATCAGGGCGATTCCGACGTATCTGATGTCGAACGCCTGTTCGATAGCGTCCTTGAAAAGGACGCCTGCAACTGCCGCTGGTATCGTTCCAATCAGAAGAAGTACGCCCAGGAGTCTCAGCTTCTCCTCCTGCGATCCTTTTGCAGGGTGGATTCTGACAATCGCGGTCACGATCCTTGCCAGCTCCTTTCGGAAGAACACGATGACCGCACAGAGAGTGCCCAGATGGAGGATGAGATCGAAAACAAGGTTCATACCGGCTGAGAGACCGAGCGCCTCTTCAGCTATGACGAGATGGCCCGAGCTCGAGATTGGAAGCCACTCCGTCAAGCCTTGAACAATCCCCAGCACAAGCGCCTCGAGTATGTCCATCCGTTGCCCGACATGTCTTGGAGGTATTCAAGGTTCTGTGCGTTGACCCAGCGCAGTGGCCAGATGCGATTTCAGAGCAGATAATGAAGGGACAACGTATTTATCGCATAGAAAAGCTAGTGAGCCGACAGAATAGGGCCGAGTCTGACGCGGATTCGGTTCTCGAAGTCAAGAAGGTACTTCATGCGGATAATCGTCTTCCTATCAATACTCGTGACCATAGCCATCATGGCTGCGGGCATACCGAAGACAGACGCAGTCGGCGCTATCCCCGCGAAGGAAGCCGTCGCAGCGGTGATGAACATCACTGACAGGACGGCGAACGTTGTCATCGAGGTCGCGGGACTGGACGCTTTCCAGAGAGTCAACGACCTAGCGTCTTTGCTGGGCATCGCCGTAACTTTTTCAAGCGAAGAGACGGGCATACTGACACTGAGCGCGGCCGGCATCGATGAGAGGGTTCTTGGCGAGGTAGCCGCCATACCCGGTGTGGTCAGCCTCTCTTCCGAGCACAAGGTTCGAGCTCTCTTCACGCCCAACGATCCCTACGTCTCTCTCTACCAATGGAATCTCGGCGCCATCAATGCGCATACGGCCTGGGACATCTCCAGGGGGACGCACGATGTTGTTGTTGCGGTGCTCGATACAGGCATTGACTGGACGCATCCAGACCTCGCAGCCAACATCTGGAACGACTCCAGCGGATATCACGGATACAATTTCATATCCAACAATCACCAGCCGATGGACGACAATGTCAACAGCTACAACGAAGCCGGAGGTTGGGATGCTAACACGTACACATATCATGGCACGCACGTCGCCGGCGTGATAGGAGCTGTCATAAACAACAACCTCGGCATCGCAGGCCTGGCTCAGGTGCGATTGATGGCCGTGAAGGTCATGAACGACTCCGGCGAAGGCACTGATGCCACTGTAGCGAGCGGCATTAGGTGGGCTGTTGACAATGGTGCGAACATCGTGACAATGAGTCTAGGTGTCGACGGTGCATCCACCACTCTGCAAAACCAGATAGAGTATGCTTCCCAGAATGGAGTCGTCCTGGTCGCCGCGTCGGGGAACAGCGGCTCGAGCATGGTGAGCTATCCCGCGGCATATCCGCCCGTCATCGCGGTCGGCGCGATCGACAGCTCTCTCAGGCGCGCAACATTCAGCAACTTCGGGAACAACCTCGATATCATGGCCCCGGGTGTCCAGATATACTCTACGCAGGGAGGTGGCGGATACCAGGCTCTGTCAGGGACATCTACTGCGGCGCCACATGTCGCTGCTGTCGTCGCGCTCATGCTGTCCGTCAATCCCGCGCTCACTCCAGTCGAGATCGGCAGCGTGATCAACGCGACCGCATCGGACATTTCGCGCGTGGGCTATGACACTGCAACCGGATGGGGCATAGTCGACGCGTTCGGGGCCGTCGAACAGATCGCAGGCCCGACTGTCACGATCACTGACTACCCGTCCTTCGCCCCGCTTAACTCTACGGTATCCATTTCATGGCTTGTGAGCGGGGGAAGCCCGGGCAACATCCAGAGGACATTCGTCCTTTGGGGCGAGTCTGCTACATCGATGACCCAGACAAGCCCCGATTTCACGGGCAACACGTGGGCAAGATTCACATACGACGGCGTTCAGTCGCCAGATCACAACGCGACCTTATACATCCAGGCGGTCGCGTACATCGACGGGTCGCTCTATCAGTCCGATGTCCTCCAGCTGCCGGTGCACAAAGCCCCTTCCAACGGCATGCTCGGCCAGTTCCTGAAGGATGTCCAGGACTTCATATTCAACAGATTGGGCATCTACAACTTCCTTCTCGTGCTTGCAATCCTCATCGCCATCCCGGCGATAGCCATCGCGGCGAGGCCTAGGAGAAGACCTGTGCAGATGAGGGTCGCCTCACCTTCCCCGCAACTACATCACTATCAAGCCCTGCAGCCAACACAGTATCTCCCGCCCCCTCCACCTCCGCCGCCTCGGTTCGAGGCATACATCGATCTACTTGGCCACGAGGTTATGCCGTCGGTGATGAAGGTCGTGGAGGGCACCAAGGTCGTGTGGGTCAACCGCCAGTGGGCACCGCCACCAGGCATCGCAATCAGAAGCGGTAGACTCGATCAGGCGGGCGAGCATCCCGATGGCATGTTCCAGAGCGGCCTGCTGATAGCGCCTGGTGATTATTGGAGCGCGACATTCCACAAGACAGGCACCTACGAGTACTATCTGACGGGCATCTGGAAGACGGCCAAGGTGATCGTGGAACCGCACAGGCCAGCCGGGACCTACGGACCGAACGCAGCGTAGGCATGTGCGCTCGTAGAGAATCAGAGAGAAGAGAAAATAGAAGATTGTGAGGAGCGAGGCGACACAGAGGCGGTCCCACCAGAGCGCGCTTGGATCGCGGAGGCGGTCCGTTCGCGAACGCCACCACCGGACAAGTCCGATGTCGATCTTCCGCGCGCCTGTCCATGCCTCACTTGGTCTGCTCACTCCTCATCTTTGCTCATGCGGCCTCATTGCCGTGACCCTGCTGCTGGCCGGTGTGCTTTCCGTTGTCCTTTTGCAGGTCCTTGTCCACATCCGCGCTCATCCTCTCGAGGTTCATCGCGGTGAGTTTCGCGGTTGTGTCAAGAAGCCCTTGCGGGGCTGTCTTGCCCATTTCCTGCATCTTGTCCATGTTTCTCTGATGGACGAATGCAGCTCGGGCTAGACCATGCAGCTTGGCATCCGGGGCTTCGTTGTCGTCGCCACCGTTGCCATTCCCGTTACCGTTGCCATTGTGGTTCCCTTTTCCTGGCCTGTCATTTGCAGGCTCCTCAGGGTCGGTCGGCACATTCTGGTCAGTCGCGGGTTTGGTGACTGCATCTTGCGTCGGGGTCACTGGAGTATCTTGAGGCACTTGATCCTGGGCCGGAGGATTGGTCGTGATTTTCGGCTTTTCATTGCCGCTCATCGACACAATCAAGGCAGTGCTCATGACGAGCGCTGCCGCGACTGCGGACAAGATGAGTACCCTCTTGTTGATCTTAATCGAATCACCTCCTCTCTTGGTGCATCCCATCGAGCTGAGCTTGCAATATGACAAGTCCTCGTATTTAATGGGGCCGAGGATTTTCCGGTGTCTGACGGTGACTATCCGCGTCAGACATCGCTGTCTGACAGCAGATAACCCGAAAAACCATGGAAAACCGTCCCTCTTTTTCGGTCGAGAAATGTGAGATAGACCGCTATTCTAGGACGTCATTTCGGGCGTCGGTTGCTGCGGATTGCCGCCTATACATTTCACTACGGACGCGTATCCGTCGTAGATCGCGACTGCGTGTGCATGTGACAAGTGCCCGCTTTGGGCGAAAGCTCTCAACTGGTTGTAGAATGCATTCATGATGTTGAGGCATTCTCTCATGTCCCCTTGGTCATACTGAGACTGAGCCGCGTACAGTTTCGCGATAAGTCCTCTCTCGGACAGTCCCGGAAGGTCGCCAGAAGCAGCGAGGACCAGCGGGATGAGATCGATGGGCTGGCAGTACTTTGGTTTCTCGATCGGCGTAGCTGAGAAGATCTCGACTGACCCTGTGAGAGAACTGCCACTTCTTCCGCCGATAACCAAAGTCTCGCCTCCGGCCGCCAGGACCGCATAGCCATGGGCTCCTCTGGAGACCTTCATAGACTGTGCGGGAATCCATGTGGAGTTGGAGGGATAGAATATCTCACTCGACGTTGTCGTGCCTGCTGAGCTATAGGATCCTGCCGCTAGAACGGCGCCGTTCCCGAGTCGTGTCAACGAGAAGCTGGCTCTGGGAGTCGTCATCTCTCCTGCGCTCACCCACGAGTTCGTCGCAGGGTTGTATTCCTCGGAGGACCGGACGGGCAACCCGTCTGCCGAACCGCCTGCGACTAGAACTTTCCCGTCCTTCAGCATCACCGCTCCAGAGCTGTACCGTTTCGCCATCATCTTGGAAACGCCCGACCAAGTGTTCGAAGAGGGATCGTACTTCTCGCTCGTCGCTCCTATGTCGCCTCCGACTGCCAGCGCGGACTCCCCTGCAAGCAGATGGAGCGACAGCGATACCCGAGCGGCGCTCATGCCTCCAGCAGGAGACCATTTGACCTGGACGGGGTCGAAGAGTTCCGCCTGGAACCAGATCCCTGTCACCCAGTCCGTGCCGCCCGTGATGAGCACCTTGCCATTCTCCAGCAGGACAGCTGCATGGCCGGACCGCTTGAATGTCATTTCTGCCGGAATCGCAAGAGACGTGAACGATTTCATGCTGAGGATCTCGGCGCTGGAAGTCGCGCCTGTGTCTGTGTCGCCTCCGGCGATGAGCACTGTTCCGTCCTTCAGGAGAGTCGCGGTGTGACCGACCCTCTTGGTGGTCATCGTCGGCCCAAAAGTCCACTTTCCGGCAGCTAGATCGAGTATCTCGGTGCTATCGGTGGGACCTGCCACGGTCAACCCACCTGCGACCAGGATGGTCCCGTCACCGAGCAAAACGACGGCCGGAGACGATCTGGCGATAAGAAGTGATGGGGCGTCCCGCCATTCGTATCTCGGTGCATCGAGTTCGTTCTGTTGTGGTGATGATGTGAACACTGATTCGACTGCGGTGTATTGGCTAGTCGAGAGGACCGAGGCTGAAGCGACAATCGCAAGCACTGCCACGCAGTACTTCCAGGCGCCCTTTCTGATCGCCAGCATCCGTCCCCCCGAGGGAACGCCTTGCCGGTGTCCTCACTCATCGTACGCTATCGATGATCTCAGTGTAAGCGAACGCCCCGCATCCAAATGGGCAAAGAGCGCACCCTGGCCAAATCTACTGGCCTTCCCTCGGCGCCCCTAATCACTTCTAACGATTTAGATTTTCGTCCAGTGACTATGGCCAGCCCGTCTATGCCTCCAGCTCGTCTGCCAGCTTGTCGATCTTGCCATCAGGGACTTCAGCTGGTTCGACGACTCTACCGGAGCGCTCGAGCAAGGCGAGCTCCCGGGTGCTCAGGACCCTCGGGTCGATCACGATGATGACCGCGGAGTCGTGCGCGAGCACGAAATCGTGAAGGTGATTCACGAATCTGAGGACGCTCTCGAAATCGTTCTGCGTGATGATGTACTCGATCCCTTCCAGCAGGACTACGGATTTCTGCGCGGTCCCGACGAACTTCGTGATCTCGAGGCTCAGCAGGCTGAGCTCTGTGGGGTCGATGTGGTCGACGCCTACCCTGCGTGTCAACCAAAGGATCTTGGTGGCGTTGAAGGAGTGCATCTGCCTCAATCTGTTCGGATGCTCCCTCACCACGAGCATGCCGTTCGCACCGTGGCTCACGGCCTCGTTGAACACCGCGAACGCGATGTTCGGCCTCTTCTCCTTCACGAGATAAATGAATCCTCTTTCGATCGGAAAGTGTTCCCCGGCGGCAGCGTGGATGACCGGGTACGTCGCGGTGCTAGGCACCTCCGCTACGCCCATTGCCTCGACATTATTCGCGACGGGAGCCTGGTCCTTCTCGGACCTTCTGTGGTACATGAGCGCGCCTATTGAACCTACTGCCAGAACGAGAGCCATCACGCCTACGAAAGGAAGATAATCGAACTTTTCATGATCGGGAGGCGGAATGATGGGCTCGGGGGCGACAGCGAAATCATGGTAAGTCTGAGATGTCCATTCGCTGTCGATGGTGCCATAGGCATTCAGCCACAGGTATTCGACCTTGAGCATGTACCCGTAGTTCTGCGCAGTTGCGTTCACAGGGACCGTGAGGTTCATCCTGTATATGCCGAACTCGTTCGGATAAAGCCAGACAGACTCGTTGCTGACACTCTCTTTCGTCCATTCACCCGGGCCCATCCAAGTGAACTGCGCGGACAGGTTAGTCACCTTGATCTCGTTGTGGTAGGGGGGCACAGGGATCAGGATACTCCTCACAGTGAAGGCGATTTCGAAGCTCTCGTTCGGAGCATAGGACGCCTTCGCAGGAGAGAAATCGAAAATCACCACCACCTGGTCCGCGAGCGACCGTGCTGGTGCTGCGCACATCGCGAGAGTTGCCATCAACATCATGACGGGCAAGCACGCGGTCGCGAACCATCGAAGCAGTCGCATCATCCCTTCCCTCAACGCCCCCACCAGGGTGTGTCAGGGATGTTATCGGGGGCCAGATACATATACTGCACTGTGTGCATGCGCAAAGATCGTTGGCATCAAAGGAGCACTCGCTTCTCGTCCCTTGTGATGTTGAGCACAACTTGCGTGTATGTCCTGTCGACATTCTCGTGGTCGAGCACCTTCTTCACGAAAGTGTTCAGCTCACCCCTGTTGTGGAACCGTGCCATGACGATGGCATCCCACTCTCCAGTCGAGTCGAAGACAGCGAAGACCCCGTTCTCCTCTGCGAGATCGCGCTCGGTCTCGACGATCTTCCCGTGGATGACCTTGATGCCTATGACGACCATGATGTCGTAGCCGAGCTTGGTCGCGTCGAGGACTGGGATGTAGCGCTGGATCACGCCGCTCTTCTCCAACGCCCTCACCCTGTTCGAGACCGTCGTGAGAGAGATGTGAAGTTCCTTTGCGATGTCGCGGAAGCTCTTGCGCGCGTTCTCGTTGAGGCTCCTCAGGATGTCAATGTCCAAATCGTCGATCTTGATCTCGCCAGCATCATCTCGACGGGCCGTCATCGCACGCTCGAACGTCTTTTGATTTATAAATACCTTGCATTATAGGGCATATGTTGTGGTCAATAGAATGATGGATGACCGAAATAGCGGTCAAATGACCACTATTCTTCAAATAATATTGATATATGGTCGCGGCCATATGGCATACTGCAGGAGGCCAGAGACGATGCCCGGTGACTATGGTTGCTTCGACGACAGGATTAGGAACTGGGACGAAGAGTGGGTGTCCCAGCTGCTCGAGGAAGCCCTCAGGCTGAAGAAGCAGTTCGGCGAGAGCAAGCCCAAACCTTCTGCGCGTTCGAAACTGGCCAAGGTCTGAGCCGGGCGAGGCATTTTGTCCGCATTGTCGTTCAAGCTATAGCCGGGGCCAGCTCGTGCGACTCCTTGATTCTTCTGAAGTACGCGAAGAATATCAGCGATGCCGCGACGTACAAAGCGCCTGCGTAGTAGAACGGCTCTGGTTTCGTGTAGTCGTTCGCCCAGAGGTATCCAGCTATCACGTAGCTGCTAGCGAAAGCCGCCTGCCACGCCAGCTGGCTCAGCGAGAGGAATGAGGCCCTGATCTCCTCGACGGTGATGTTCATCACATACGCGTTGAGCACGGGTTGCGGGACTAGCATCAGGAACGATCTGACGGTGTAAAGGACCGCGACCACGATCAATGCGGGAGAGTACGGAAGAAGTATGAGTGGGACCACGGAGACGATTTGGCAGACTGTTATCAGCGTCACGCTCCCTCGGGCCTCTGCGAACTTCGGGACTACGAACCAGCCAACGGCGATGACCGCGTTGGAAAGCGTGATTATCATTCCGACCCACATGTCCGATGCCCCCAAGCTTCTGTTGAAGATGACCGGGAGCCAAGGGATAACGAGGGCTGCACCGAACCCTATCAGCGCACTCTGGAAGGAATACATGAACAGGATCTTCTGGGTACGTCTGTTGAAATGACTTCGAAGCGTCTTGGGCTTCCTCTCATTTTCCTTCACGCCCAGGACGTAGATTATCGGGACGAACGCGCAGATGCTCGTTGCCAGGAACACGAGCTTGAAGCCCGTCACAGTCTCGGGTCCGAGAAGGCCCTGTATGATCGGAGGTCCGACGAATCCGAGAAAGGTCGCGATCGTGAGGCCGATCTGGTTTACGAACCCCTGGACTCCGTACAGGAATTTCATGTCAGCAGGTTTGGTCTTGGCCACCAACAAAGTCGTGAGCGCTGGCCACTCCAGAGAGCCCCCGAGACTGGTGAGCGCATAGCCCACCGTGAAAACGGCTAGATTCTTCTCCGTGAGAAACAGGAGCAGGCCTGATATCGTGCTCGCAAGGCCTACGAGGAACAGCTTCTTCCTGCCGATGGCGTCGGCGAGATACCCGCCGAACAGGTAGGTGACGACGCTTACCGCGGAGCCGATCCCGCCCATCAGTCCGATCTGCTCGGAGCTGAAGCCTATCGCGGCCCAGTAGTAGATGAGGACATACCAGAGAACTCCTCCTATGACGCCCGTGAAGAAGGAAGCCTTGACGATGCTCTTCTCTTCTTTCCCGGCATTCGAATAGTAGCCTGCGGTCGCGCGAGCACCATCTTGGCCTGCTCGGGCAAACCCCACCAATTTCCCCTCAGACTTCTCCTTCAGAGTGATGCCCTCGAAGGACTCCCGAAACCTTGCGCCATTATTAAGATGGCGTCAGCACAACAACTGTATAGAGGTAGCTTTATCCACTCAGAATTGGTAGGTCGGCGGGATGAGTCTTGACTGGGCAGGTTTTGTCGGCAAGTTCGACAGGGTCTTTCCTGAAGGATCACCCAGAAGGAAACTACTGCAGATAGTCGCGATCGTCCTGCTGTTCGAAGGCATTTCCGTCCTCGTGCTGTTCTCCAAGGCAGGCCTGCCCGCAGGTCTGTTCTCTCTCGCCCTCGGAACGCTCCTCCTCCTTATGCTCCACCCGGGCCGTCGCGAAGCTCCCGCGCCTCCCTTGGAGCGTGTGGCCAAGGAACCGATCGAAGATCCTCCGGGGATAAAGCTGATAGACATGCTGGTCAGATGGGTCGGGAACGACTACATAATCATGGCCGTCGGAGGTGCCATAATCGCGTTCGTGTTGATCTACAACTACCTCTTCTCAGGAAGGCCTGAAATCGGCGACTTGGACACGCTGACAATCATCTTCGGCGGCCTGATCATGCTCTACCCGTTCATGGTCAAGAAGTTCAAGGTGGAGGCTGCGTTCTCAGTGCTCTTCCTAGGACTCGTGGTCCTGATTCTGGTCGTTCCTCAGGCTCTTGCGTCAGCCAGAGCGGACGCAGGCACATCGATAGGCAACTGGTATGTCCATGACATGCTCGCGGCTCCCTTCGCTTGGATCTTGAACCTCATAGGGATTCCAGCAAGCTCCTTGGGGAGCATGGTGACTATCCAGTTCCATGATGGGACGCGGCAGTCATTGGAGATATCGGCATACTGCGCGGGGCTCTACTCGTTCTCCATCTTCCTCGCAGCCTTTTTCTCGTTCGTGCTCGTGTTCGAACGCCTGAAGACGAAGGTGCTAGTCTTCGTCCTTGCCGTCGGTTTGCTTGTGGCCTACCTTGGTAACCTGTTCAGGATGGTGATAATCGGCATAGTCGGATACTACAAAGGGCTAGATGCCCTTCTGTGGGCCCATGAGAATGCTGGTTGGGTCATATTCCTTTCATGGTCTGCGGTCTTTTGGTATATCTTGCTCAGATACACCTCCAAGAACGCTGTCAGGGATTCCAGGACTGCTGAGTCAAATCAATAAGAGTCAAGGAATTTGGAGTGTCTGCACAATAGCCTGTTCGGAGGGTTGATTCGAGTTGGCGCTGCTGTCTAAGAAAGTCGTCTTGCTGCTCCTGGCGGTCCTCATTCTTCTCTCGATTGCTGTTCGGTACCCACTCGTCGAGCACGAGAGGTTCCAAACGGATTCGTACACCATACATCACTTCGCCAAATCAATCGTAGACAATGGATATGCGAGGTGGACCTTCAACGCTTTGTCATATCTTGGATACTACCCTGTCTCTTATCCCTCAGGTACCCCTTTCTTGCTGGCTGAGTTCTCCTCAGTCACTGGGATGGGACTGGAATCGAGCATTCTGTTGATGAACGCCCTATTCGCCGTTTTGTTCTGCCTTGGGGCATTTCTTCTCGCCCGCCAGTTCATAAGAAAATCGGAATACGCACTTCTTGCGGCATTCTTCATGGTGACCGGTGCGAGGTTTGTCGACACGACATATTGGGACGCCAGTGCCCGTGGGCCATTGATTGTGTTTGTTGCCCTGACACTGCTTGTGTTGTTCCGAGTTGCCGCAACGGGCCAAACAAGATTGCTGATCTTCGCGCTCTTGTTTGGAGTCGGGTCCTTTGCCACACACCACATGGCTGTATTGCTCGTACTTTTCGGATTGGGTTACACTCTGGCAGGGTTCCAGACAAGGTATCTACTGCCGATGTTTCGCAGCCATCAGTCCGGAATCGCGGCTGTCTGGAATGTCACCCTCGCATTGGACATCGCCCTAGTATCATACGGCTTCTTCGACTACTCCTCGGATGTGGCAGTGACGAACCTCCGAGAAAGTTCGCTTTTCAACCTTAATCCAACGGGGCTCTCGATTGCATTGAACATGGCCGTTTCGTACACTAATCAGATCGGCTTCATCATCGTTTTTGCTTTCTTCGGGATTGTAAGCATGTTCAGAGAACGACGCTTGTCTGTGGAAGGGCTATTGATTGTGTCTGTCTTGATCGCATTCATACCTATGTTGGGCAACACTCTCTACATTTCAATGCTCTTGGCGCCTTTTGTCTGCCTCCTGGGCGTGTTGTACATCTCCAAGTTGCTTAGGTCGGCCAGGAAGAGTCTCATGTTTGCTGTCGTGCTTGTTCTAATGTCTTCTGCAGTCTTCCTACCGCTTTGGTCCAGCTATAGATGGAACGGTGGCGGCGACTATCAGAGTGGACAAATTGTCGAGGTCGATGGAAGGATCTATAGCGACGCTACCTATCTCAAATACCAGTATCCTGGCACATTCGGAATATCGAACGCGAACACGTTCTGGATTCAACTTTATGTCTTCAGCGACACGAGGTTTCTATCCCCTGGCGTCACGCTCGCAATCAATGGCGACGTCTCGAGTTCAGACATTAGAGCGAACGTGCGGCTGTCGTCTGCTGAGTTTCCGAGCAATCTATACAATTGGCTTACGTACCCCCCCGAGGAAAACATGGATAACTACCTTCGGGGATCATTCGTCCATGGATACGGAAACCTACGCAATACTGGCAGCATCGGGGGGCACTTCTCCGTCCACACCAAGCTTGTCGTTGCTTTCGATAATGCAGTGATTGATGAATACGCGGAGACGTATTACCTATGGGATTCCAATCTGCAACACCAGCTGAGAAATGCGACTTCCCAATCCAATCTGCCTATCGATAGTTACATGATCTATCAGAGCGGAAGTCTGACCCTCTATGCCGTTGGGTTGGATACCTAGCGGCGTCTACGCTGCGAATTCAACGAGCAAGCGGAATCATGCTGGGAACGATTCCAGCAAGACTTATCTATGGATACAATATCCACAATGTGCGACAGGGCAGGGCAAGTTCCATGGGATTCGTGCGTGGTAGGATTGGAGCTCATACCTCGACATTCTACTCCCTACTGATACTGCTATTTGCAGCCTTCATGACAAGGCTATTGCCACTCGCGATCAGCCAATACCCCTTTAACAATGATTCGATAACAGAGTCCCTCATTTCTGCAGAGATACTCGGTAGTGGACACCTGCTATCCACTTCGGATCCTCACTGGATGTGGACGCACACGGATTTTACCCCTGTCCTCAACGTAGTTCTTGCCTTTTTCGCTGGTCTGCTAGGGACGACACCGTTCGCCTGCGCTCAAGTGTTCGGTGCTGCGACGGCTATGACGACAATCGGCGGGGTCTACCTCCTGGGGCGGCTCGTGGCAGGGAGTGAGAGAGGGGCTATCACAGCGGCGTTTATGGCTCTCATGTTTGGCACGTTCGTTTTCACGACCGGATCTATATGGAAGGAGATGATGGGCCTGTCCCTTTTGGCTGTCGCCCTCTTCGCCTATCTACGGAGGGATTCAATTGAATTCAGGGCCTTGCTGTTTCTCCTTCTTCTGGTCATCCCGTTCGTACATCACCTTGTAGCAGCTGTCGCGTTTCTTGTGTTTGCCAATCTTCTCGTTTGGAGCATATTCTTCGCCTCCTCGAGAGGCACATTTACGAGGACGAATCTCTTTGATTTGGCCACGATATCGATTCCAGGAACGGTCGCGGCAGCCTACTATTCGATTGTCGGCTTCGACAGCATGATACAAGCATCTTCGGCCGTGAGCTTGGTTTCCGTCGCCGCTGGCTTCGTCGGAATGAATGTCTTGAGTATAGTGATTTTGTCTATCAGGAAACACGCAAAATGGTCATTCGCTCCGCTCGTTGGAGCGGGTCTCGGTACACTGATACTGCTCGATTACTCTGGATATGTATTTCATTACACTGCTTCGGCAACTGGGGCCTACGTTCTTCTTGGGTTGGCCTCCGCGTTCATTGTTGCCCTCGCCTGGTTCGGGTCCGAGGCCATCCTCGAGACGCGACCCAGATTCCGCGCATTCCAATTAGCTCTGCTCCTTTCCCCATTGACGATTCTGGGGTTTGGAGCGACTCAAGGGGCGACGTTGATCGGGCAGAAGATCTTCTATCGCTCATTCGACTTTCTGGACCTCTTCATCTTCCTGGGTGCTGCAGCGGCGATGGTCGAAATCCATTCCCGACGCAAGAATCTGTACCAGATCGTCGGCGCATTCATGATAATTTCTCTCGCAATATCATTCCCCTTCTCGTATGCTTCTCAATCTCTGCTGGGTGTCAGACATGATACACAAGACTACGAGGTTGATGCGCTCGAATGGATGGGAAACCAGCCGGAGGCCAAGTCTATCGTCTCCGATGAGCGCATATCCTACTTGGCGCGCAGCGTCATCGGAGTCTCCAAGGACTCTTCGCTTCCGCAATACATCGCCACGAACACCTCGTTCCCCTCTTACATTTGGTTCTACATCATAGAGGATAGCTGGACAACTATCGGAGTCAACAACTACCCCTCTGGGGAGCTTGTAGTGAGTTTATCCTACTACGAGAGAATGACTGAGGCAGCCGACGTCTTCTACCTTGGAGGACCGGCCTCTGATAATCTGGTGGTTTTCATGACATCGCCAATCGGCAGCAACACAATCTACGGCCCACCG
>JBGQAM010000079.1:0-7546 GCA_041494275.1 Thermoplasmata archaeon
AGAACTCAATTAGGTCCTGCACACAGAATCCTCCTATCTGCCCCGACGCGCCGAGAATCAATATGCTCATCTCTTGCACCTCCTTCTGTTCAATCCAATCGAGTCCTTCAAAACTGTCTTTAAGACTAGACAGTAACCGTACAGCCACACTCTACTTAAACGTTTTCGGGACATGTCGCCGCGAAGTTGAATGAGTTCGCACTTTGCGGCACTTACGTTGACGACCCGATTGACTTTCAGGGCAGAACTGAGAAGAACTACGAAATCCGTGCCCGAGAAACGAGTTTACTTTCGGCGAGGTTTCTTGACCTCGAGTCTATTCTTCTTCGCCTTCGCCACCTTGACGTGGAGCGTGGAACCCGAGAGCTTGAGCTTGACGGACTCGGGGTCGAGCGACGCCTTCGAATCCGCCCTCACATAGTACGGTTTGCAGATAGGGTCGTCAGAGCAGGCAAACACTTCGACACCGTCCTTGTCAACGTTGACCCGCATGTGTTCCTCGGGAACATTCGGTAGAATGACCTTCAGCGTCAGCTGATCACCCGTGTCCGAAACGCTGAAATCGGGTGTGATGGGAAGAGGTGGGAGGAACCTCGTCACGGGCTTGTCGTCAGAGCCCCATACCATGTGGCCTATGCCGCGTTCGATCCTGTCAAGTTCGGAGTCGAGGTTCCTCAGCAAATCCTCCGCGTCCCAAAATCGGGACTCATCGACGATCTCCTTCAGTCCTCGAGGCTTCTTGGTGTGCTCAACCATACATGTACGACTTCCCCAGGCGATCGGCCTGACTCTGTCTTGCAGTGAGCATCTCCTTGGTTCGCTCGACCGTGGCCTTGACATTCTCCTCAATCATCTCGGCCTCTTTGTAGAGGGCCTTGAGGTCGACTTGGATTGATGGCAGAAGCCTAGTCAAGGTTTCGACTAGCTTGGCTGCTCCCCTCGCATCTGGGTACATGGCGTTCGCCTCGACAAGCAGGCATATCACGTCGCGACCGACGCGCTCGCCCTCGCTCAGAAGCGCTCCAGATACGCCGGTAATCATGCCGATCTTGAACTGTTCGATGCCTGCCTTCGAGATTATCTCCCTTGCACCGGGAGTGGATCCTACACCGAACACCCTGACCTCTTTCGCGGGTTCGGTCTCTTGTCCCATCATCAAACCTTCGAGAGTGACTATCATTCCATATGCATTCGAGCCCGCCCAGCTCATCAGGGATTTGGCTAGCGATCCGGCAAGCGGCAAGGGTATCTGGAACTCGGACGTCATGACTGAGACGTCCTTGTAGCCAAGGACTCTGAAGGGATAGGACGGGACCCCCTCCTGGACCAGCGCGGCAGGGGGGACATCGTCCGAAAGAACGTATGCTATTCGATCCATCTTCAGCGACTCGGATATGAAACTCCCCGCTATCGTACCCACCATTCCGACGCTCGGGAAGGCCGTGACAAGTGTGCCACCACTGGCCTTCGCCCCCTTCATGAGCTGAATCTCGAACACAGATCTCAGGCTCCTACAAGCATGAACGCCCAAGCCATTATAGAACCTTTCGCGAAATCCTCGCTCTCTCAACCGACTTCCGCAATGGCGTCTATCTCGACAAGGGCTCCCTTGGGAAGATTGCTGACCTCGACCGTGCTTCTCGCAGGCTTGCTGACACCGAAGTGCTTCGCGTAGACTTCGTTGACGGCCTCAAAGTCCTTCATGCTCTTGAGATAAAGGGTCACCTTGACCACATGAGACATATCGCTTCCAGCATCCTTGAGGACGGCGTGGAGGTTCACGAGCGCACGCTCCGCCTGCTCTGCCGCCGTCTTCCCGACTAGCTCATCAGACCTCGGATCTAGGCCAATCTGGCCCGAGCAGAACACCCACTCGCCTATGACCATGGCCTGGGAGTATGGGCCAATCGGCTTCGGCGCGTCCATCGTGAATACAGATTTCGATCTTGCGGCCATTTCTCACTCGCCTCGTTTCTCAGCGCTCCCGTATACGACTTCCCCGGAGATAATAGTCTTTAGCACTCTCAACGAAGATATCTTGCTTGGGTCAGTCAACGGGTCCCCTGAAAGGACGATGAAATCCGCGAGCTTCCCCACCGAAATCGAGCCCTTCGTATTCTCCTCGAACGACGCGCATGCCGCGTCGCGCGTGTAGGCCGCGATTGCCTCCTGGGGAGATAGCTTCTGCACGTCATAGGCGGCGTTAACAGCGGAATGGATGCCATAGAGCGGATCGAGCGGCATACAGTCCGAACCGAAAACGAGTCTAATGCCTGATGTGAGAACCTCCTTGAAGGGGTTGTTTCGCGATGCCCGTTTCCTGCCTAGCCTTGATACGTACATGCCATCAGTTCCCCCCCATTCGCCTACGAAGTTGGGCTGCATAGACGCAATGATCCCGCGCCTTCGCATCGTCTTCAGGTGCGCTCGCGAGGGGAGCTCAAGGTGCTCGATCCTGTGCCTATGGTCCTTGCTCCAGCGTCGGTCGAGCGCAGACGAGAGCGAAGAGATCGCGACCCCGATCCCCTCATCCCCGATCGCGTGGATTGCGAGCTGTATCCCCGCTTCGTTCGCCTTGGATACAATCTCATCCAGCGCGCCCTTGTCGTGGACGAACATGCCCTTGTTGCCAGGATCGTCATCGTAGGGCGCCGAAATCGCAGCTGTCCTCGCTCCCAAGGCGCCATCGCAAAAGACCTTCAATCCGCCAAGCCTGAGCATGTTCGAACCGATTCCGGTCGACAGGCCCATACTCAGCATGGAGTCTAGAGTCTCAGAGGGCGTGTTGTGCCAAACCCTGATCTTCAATTTGCCATTCATTTCGGCAGTTCTGTAAGTCTCAAAATCCTCCGGCTGACCGTTGTCGTTTATGGATGTCACTCCGAGCGAATGCGCTTTCCTCGTCGCAAGGGCCAATGCCTTTGATCTCATCACCATGTCAGGAGCTGTCGCGAGATGGGGAATCAAGACTGCACTCTCCCTGAGGATGCCAGTGAGACAGCCCGAGGAATCGACATCGACTTCAGGCGTTTTCCGGTCAATGCCCAGCGTCGAAATTGCGCGCGAGTTCACGGACGACATGTGCCCGCAGATGCGGTGGGCGACTGCAGGATGCTTGGGACAAGAGGCGTCGAGATCCTTCGCTGTGACGAACCTCCCATTCTTCCAGCCACTTTCTTTCCAGCCTGCTCCTATGACCCACTCCCCTTCGGGTATCTTCTTCGAAGCCTCTCTCATGAGAAGGAGCGCCTCATCGATCGTGGTGGTATTGCTGAGGTCGACGTTCATCGAATCGATACCCATCTGGATGAAGTGGGTGTGGCAGTCTATGAATCCGGGCAGGACAACCTTTCCGCCGAGATCGAGCTTGCGACAGCCACGCGGGGCGACTCTTTTGACATCATCGTCTCCGCCGACCCCGACGATTTCCCCGTCAGAAACAGCGACAGCCCGAGCGGTTCTTCTCTTCTCGTCCATCGTGTAGATTCTGCCGTTGTAGAACACAGCGTCAGCACATCTGGCTTTCATCCCAAGCACCGTCACACATGAAACGTCAATCTCGGATATTATGCTTCACGCACGCGCAGCCCAACGCTACTTGGGGTTGAGCATCATATCCACGAGCGTCGCGAATGCCTGCTCGACGTTATATCCAGTCTTGGCGGAGGTCAGCATTGCTGGAGAATCGTGCTTCTTCGCAAAAACTTCAAGGTCCTGATATGGAACGCGAGTCTCCTCCCGCAGATCACACTTATTGCCCAGGAATACGATCGGTACCTTGCCCGTCGTGGATGTCATCGCCTTGATCCAATACCTTAGCTCTCCGAGGCTCTCTTTGCTGGTGACATCGCAGATAGCTAGTGCGCCCTCGACGCCGTAGAAATACGCTTCTCTCAGAACCTCTCTGAAGCTCGGCTGACCCATGATGTCCCAGACGAGCAGCATGACCCTCGAAGGTGCGCCAGATTCTGGGCTCTTCACCTCGATCTCTTTCTTGGTGACCTTCGTACCTATCGTCGCGATGTACTTATCGTCGAACACGTCCAGAACATATCTCCGGATGAGACTCGTCTTCCCGACTCCGACATCGCCGATCAGACATATCTTCATTTTACGCGAATCGTCGCCTTGGGGCAAGTGCTATACCTCTGTGACTGCAGCGACATATGGATAGCTGGTCTATAAAATCTTTGCAGGAGGATCTCGCGCAGAGTCTGCGATGAGAGGGTCGAGCGAGTCCCGATGAGGTTCTTCACAATCATCTGAAGAGCATCGTTTACGTGAAAAGACACTTATGTCAAGAACGCATTAGACGTATGCTGATGTGTCAAAGAGAGCGTATCGCTCGATGGCAATGGCTCTTCATGGGAATTGATGCATCGTGAAGAACCAGGGTAAGAACCCTGACCAACAAATAGGAGGAAAAGAAAATGTCATGCGGAAAGTGTGGAGCAAAGGGAAAGAAGAAGGCAACGAAGAAAGCCAAAAAGAAGAAGAAGTAACTCTTCTATGAGCGGGACTCCTCTCCTCGACGAGGGTTGTTACATGGCTCCGAAGAAGAAACCATCAAAGAAGGCCGGAAAAGCCTCAAAGAAGAAGAGCTACTACCAAGGAAAGGAAATCCGAGCCTGCAAATCACGCTGACTTCAGAAAGGCTGGCAACACCAGCCTTGAAGAACGCGGATCAAACTCCAACATATCCCTTATTTCTCTGATCGTCATGCATTTCCTCGACACTAAACCGTTCAGCGAACACGGAAGTCGCATGAGTCTCGATCCCCCGACTGTTACCCACTCATCGATTGCGTACCTTCGACCATATCTCCGGGCAATCGACTGCCGCTCTCTTCTCGAGAGAACGTACGCGGACTCGTCATCCACCACGACATGGAATCCTCTTCCTGAGAACACGATACTGACTTTGTTGTAGACATCGCCGAGTTCCTTGCGGAGCTGGATGGCTTGTCTCCGAACAGCCTTGAATTCGTACATGCAGAAGGACAGTCCTCTGCCTCGCTGCATCTTCTCTCCGATATGACCGTGATACGGGCAATCGACGTTCTCAGGATCGAGATCGAATGCGAGCTGCTGACCATCGTAGTTGTGGCACTTGTCGCACCTCGATTGCTTCTGGGTGCATTCGGCGCACACGCGAACATTCGAATACCTGTTCCGGTCGTAATACAGGCCCTCCGGGAGATACTCGATGGCGAAATCCCGGACATCTACAACCGTTGACCATGTGTCTATGATGACGACATTGTCCCTGTCCTTGGCGTGAGCTGGAGCCACGATACCAGTATGCCTGCCGGGTATCATCGCGAACTTCATCGAATGGCCCCGGTTGCCAATCCATCTCGAAACGGTAGAGATGTCAAACTCGTGGCCGTAGAACGAACGCCTCTCCTCCAACGACGAAGGCCTCAACCCATGAGGAAACTTAAGCACGAGAACTATAACTCCGAAGAGCCCAATATGCTTTCTGCAAACCGACTTATGGAAGATACACGTTGAGGGCGCTTGATACCTGCGATGGCCAAGACTCCAAGACTGCTCTGGATGATCAGCTTCCATCATGCCTGCAACGACGGAACGTTGATGGCACTTATCGCGCTCATACCAATCCTCGTCAAGGAGATGAACCTCTCATACTACGACGTCGGATTCCTCGGGTTCGGACTCATCATAACCGTCGTAGTTCAATATGCAGTCGGGAGATTCGCTGACAGGGTTTTCTCGAGGAGCCTCCTTGAGATCGGCGCGTTGCTGATGGGAGCCTCCTTCGTGCTCTTGCTTTTCATCAGCGATTTCACGGGCCTGTTCCTCGCGGTCATATCGATGAGAATTGGTGCAGCATTCTATCATCCAGTGGGCACTAGTTGGATAACCAGAGAGTATGCAGGAAAGTACGTGGAAACGGCTCTCGGTATCCAGAGCGGGGTCGGCAACTTCGGAGTGATCATCGCATTGGGGACCTCGGGGTTCCTAGGTGAGATGTTCACGTGGAAGGCGCCGTGTCTGCTGTGGGCGGGACTGAACTTCGCAGCGGTGCTTCTGGGTCTCGCCCTGATCAAGCAGGATGGGATCAAAACACGGGTTGCCAAGCAGACCAAACGCGTGTCCCCGAGGAATACTCTTACAAAGATGTGGTTCCTGGTCATTCCCATAATCGCAGGAGGAGCCCTGTATCAGGTGACAAGCTATTTCGGACCTGTCCGCCTAACGAAAGGTGCCGACTGGTCTGCTGGCAACGCAGACCTGATCTTCGCAATGTGGATAGGAATCGGGACCATCACCTCGTACTACTTCGGTGCAATGAGCTACCGGTTCGGAAAGACAAGACTCCTTCTGGCGGGATACCTCGTGTCGGCAATCGCGGTAGTGATCCTTGCCTTCGCTTTAGACTGGTACGTCATAGGGCCGGTCCTATTGGTCTATGGGGCATTCCTCTTCGTCACGTATCCAGCCTTGTTCTCGATGATCTACGATGTCACCGACGAGTCTGAGAGGGGCACTGCCTTCGGCCTCCTTTTCGGATTCCAGCTCGGCGGAGGTGCGTTCGTGGTCTACATATGCGGCATCGTAGCAGATGCTTTGAACAATCCCGACTACGCCTTCGTCATAGTAGCCATACTTGCGGTAGCGTCTGCCCTCACTATGTTATCACAGAGCCTATCCCGAAGTAGTCGAGGCAAACTCAAGCCTACTGAATCCGACCTTTCTTTCCGGGTCTGAGCGTAGGTTCTGCCTGGATGTCGCGCGCATACGGGAGCCCCTCAGCTCCCCGCTCCCATTCCGAAAGGACCCTTCCGAAACCTCGTTTCTTCTCCTGTTGCAGGATCCAAAACACAATGATATCAACGACGACAGCAACGATGCCTGACAGATATACCATGTCGAAGATGTTGGCCCCTCCGATGCTGAGCATGTGAAAGCCTTCAGCCGGAGCCTTGAAGGAGAGGATTTCGGTGAGATGGAAGACATCCGCCCCTACCAACGTTCCCACGACCCCTGAGAAATAGGCGAGCGGAGCGGCCTTCTTGATGTCTATCCAGAAGGTAGACATCGCGTACAGACCACCTGCCAAAGCCGGGGCAAAGGCGAATGGCAGGTCAGTGACAATTCCGACTCCCTCCTCCGCTCTCGTTATGAAGTAAGTGACAACTGCAACAATCACTATGCCGATGCTCGCCTCCGCCATATGAACGCGTTTCGATTTGAGCAACACATAGCACACTATCAGAGGGACAATCCCTCCGCCAATGCTGAGTCCCACCCACCAGCCGTTGTAGGGGAATATTGGGATGCTGATCCATCCTAGAAGGAGCGTAACAGTCAGTATGGAGGAGGCTTCCTGTCTCGAGAAACCGATCCTTTCGAAGACCTTCTCTATGGAGGACACATAGAGAAAGAACAGCAGTAGTGCTAGACCAGTGATGACTAGAGCCAACAGAACAGGGTCAATCTCCTGCGCCATTCCGGGATAGTAACGACGGACAGGCGATAAAACCCTATTCCCTCTTTGTCCTCGGATTTGGCTTGCTCG
>JBGQAM010000045.1:0-14052 GCA_041494275.1 Thermoplasmata archaeon
ACTGCAGTCTCTTTCAGTGCACATGACTTCCCATCCCCGTCTGATAGTGCATTGTCCTGATGGATATTAAAGGTGACATGATACTTGCACTCGAAGCGTCGGTTCCCGTGGACGCGGTTCTGATGCGCAACTGTTATCTAAGAAAGCAAGGTTAGAGTCGGTCGATGAGCTCGCCGAGAGGGCTCCCCAAGAAGGAGCTCGAGAGGATCAGGGAATACTCCAAGCTTCACCGCATGAGCCTCGCGCTCTTGAGGACGGAGGTGGCCCCGACCGAGCTCGGCCCACTCCTCAAGTCGATTGCGAAGGTGTGCGGTCTTTCGGTGCAGCGGATGATATCCTCGCCGACTTCCGATTTCGGCATCGCGGAATTGAATTCGAAGGAGAGAATGTTAGTCGTGCTGTTCTTCGGTGGCGTGCGTACCGAACTCCTGAGCGTCTCGGAGACAGACGATGCTGTTGTCAGGGATCTGGAGGACAGCATACACTCCTCGAACTTCCAGTCAGAGATCATACGGATGGGACTCTGACTTCCCATCCGAGCTTTCGGCTAGTAGGTACACGGCCCAATGTCGCCCGGAAATCCTCTTATAGCATATGCAGGTAAGGATAGTTCGGTGTCTTAGGCTGGTGGCTCAACTTTCCTCCTAAGCAACAACAGATTTTAACAATCCCCACCGCACCGGCCTCCCAGACACCATCTTTCTCCCACTACCTATTGGACATTGATTCGTCAGCCTGACGGGCCATCATGTGTTGTTTTTATTACCCGCCGCACTAATCCTATCACAGGTGTGGGATGACACTAGAATCTGATGTTCTCAAGAGCATCCGTCCGACCGCGGCTCAGGACAAGAAGGTGATGAGCATCGTCGATGAGCTCGCTGAATTGGCCGAGTCCGAGGCGAAGAAGCTCAAGGTTCACATCGAACCGATGCTCGTCGGATCCGTCGCGAAAGGCACCCACCTGAAAGATCCCGACATCGACCTGTTCATGCTGTTCTCCGAGAGCACGCCAATGGAGCAGCTGAAGGAGGTTGGACTCGAGATCGGCCGCAAGGTCCTTGGCGGCAGGGAGCACTACGCGCAGCATCCGTACGTCCGAGGGACCTACAAGGGCTTCCAGGTGGATCTGGTCCCGTGCTTCAGGATACGTGACACGCGCGCGAAGATGAGCGCTGTCGATCGCACCCCGTTCCACACTGAATTCGTCAAGAAGAACCTCAAGAAGGGCATGGCCGACGAGGTCCGGCTGCTCAAGCAGTTCATGAAAGGCATCGAGTGCTACGGCGCGGAGGCGAAGGTCCAGGGGTTCTCTGGATACCTGTGCGAGCTCCTGGTCATGCGTTTCGGAAGCTTCAGGGCGGTCCTTGCCTCGGGCAAGGACTGGAAGGTCGGAGATGCCTTGGAGCTGCCCGGGTTCCCTGGTTCGGAATTCCCGGAGCCGCTCACGTTCATCGATCCTGTCGATCCGAAGAGAAATGTCGCCTCGGCGGTCGCCCCTGAGACGATGCTCCGGTTCATACTGGCCTGCAGGGAGTACCTCTCCAACCCATCTGTCAAGTTCTTCTTCTCTGTCGAGAGGGTCGCCTGGGACTCGGGAAGGGTCAGGGAGGTAGCTGGGAAGAGGATCCAGAACCTTCTGTCTGTGACGTTCCCCAAGCTGGACCTCATCGACGATGTCGTGTATCCACAGCTGAGGAAGTCCCTCGCAGCCATCACGGCTCTTCTAGAGAGGGCCGAGTTCGAAGTCGAGAAGACCTCGATCCATGTCGACGAGGTCTCGCATCTACTGGTCGAGCTCGTCTCAATGTCGCTCCCGAAGTCGCGGAAGCACAGAGGCCCACCAGTGAACTCGGAGAATGTGAATGAGTTCCTGGCGAAGTGGAACACGCTCGGAATATCCGCCCCGTACATCGAGTCCGGGAGATGGTATGTCATGACCGAGCGGGAGTACGAGCGCGCGGACGCCCTCGTGAAGGCGAAGCTCGAGGCAATACCCCTCGGCAAGGATGTAATGAAGCAGAAATCGTTCGATGTGCAGAGCGCAGACGCGTTGCTGACAAGCAAGCATTTAGCCGCCTTGACGCGCCACTTCGACGACGGGATGCCCTGGCAGAGATAGTCACTCGGCCTTGTCTACGGCTCCACGGGAAGGGCCATTGCAGGGTTGAAGAGCACACTGTTGCCTGACTCGTCCCTTGCGCTTATGAAGAACATCAAGTCGTCGGTGGCATTCAGAGCATCCCCAGTAACCTGGTACCCGTACCTCAGCTTCCCCTCGGAGACCATTGCGTTGTACCCGCTCGCGACGGAGCCTACGGCGATCTCGACGGACCTCAGCTCACCGTTGTCCGTGACCTTCGCAGTGATGTTGATTCGATAGCTACTGTTCGCGTGAATGACCGGATCATGGGTCGCGTTCAGGGCGGCCCAAAGGTACGTGCCGCTGGCCTCACTTAGTCTGTACTCCTTGCCGTAAACGTTCGTCCCGTCATCCACCCACACGATGACCTTGTCGACAGAAGGCGGTGCATGGTCAGAGAATGGCATGTTGAGCATCAGGACCCAGATCGCGAGAAACGTGAAGAAGTATGTTCCTATGTTCCCGGCCCAGTTCCTCTTCTTGAGCTCCGAGGTGTCCACCTTCACGATTGAATAGAAGTACTTCAGCGTGACAATTCCAGCTATCCCCACCAAGAAGGCGACCGGCGCTAGATTCGCGCCCATCATGGAAATGAGGCCAGCGACTATCCCGAAACAGATCGCGTAGATGATTGTCGTGAGGGCAGTCCGAGAGTCCCTGATCTCCTTCTGCAGGAACTCCTTCTCGTCGAAATCGGGAGGTCGGAACTCGTAGTCCTCAGGCTCAGGCTTGCCCTTCTTGCGTTTCTTGGCCATTTCGTCCCTCGAACGGCTGGAGCTATTTAATAGCTTTTGGCTTCGACAGACTCTCCTCCGGAAAAGCCTGGCGGGAGATTCCGTGCAGGAAGTATCCCGCCCTACAAGACAATCTCAGCCACCACTTTCGTGTACCTCTAATCAATACCCTTATATTCTGTTCCTGAGGTGTACAGAATACAGGAGTTGATCTCAAATGTCTGAAGAGGAGATCGAGAAACTTCCAGGTGTCGGGCCGGCCATACTCGACAAACTTAGGGAGGCTGGCTACAATGACCTAATGATGATCGCCGTCGATTCCCCGAAGAATCTCGCGGAGCTCACGGAGATAGGGGAGTCGACAGCCGCGAAGATAATCGCGGCTGCGAAGAAGGCCGCAGACGTAGGCGGCTTCGAGACCGGCGATGTCATCCTCGAGCGACGCAAGACCGTCGCGAAGCTGGGCTCGTGTTCGAAAGCTCTCGATGAACTCATGGGTGGCGGGTTCGAGACCCGCGCCATCACAGAATTTTTCGGCGAATTCGGATCGGGCAAGACGCAGCTCTGTCACCAGATGGCGGTCAACACGACGAAACCTGTCGCGGACGGTGGTCTCGACGGGCACACGATAATGATCGACACGGAGCAAACCTTCAGGCCAGAGAGGATAACTCAGATGGCCGAGGCCTCTGAGCTCGACCCCGACGAGGTCTTGAAGAAGATACACGTCGCGAGGGCCTTCAACAGCCATCACCAGACACTGCTTGTCGACAAGGCTTTCGAGACGGCCAAGGAGTTCCCTGTCCGTCTCATAGTGGTTGATTCGCTCACCGCACACTTCAGGGCGGAGTACATCGGCCGAGGAGCGCTCGCGGAGAGGCAGCAGATGCTCAACAAGCATATGCACGACCTCCTGAGGTTCGGCGATGTGCACAACGCAGTCATCGCGGTCACGAACCAGGTATCGGCGAAGCCGGACGCGTTCTTCGGAGACCCCACGAGACCGATCGGAGGGCACATCGTGGGTCACACGGCGACATTCAGGATATATCTCAGGAAGAGCAAGGGCGGCAAGCGGATAGCTCGTCTCATCGATTCCCCGAACCTGCCCGAGGCGGAAGCCGTCTTCATGGTATCGGAAGCCGGCATCAGCGATTAGGCGTTAGACAGAAGATTAAAGCCTCTGTCGGGATGTCCCAAGTTCGTGAAGCTGCTGCTCGAGCTTTCGATGGAATGCCAATCTCTCGCTCGAGCCGAAGCACTCTCCGCTGCGACCGCACTTGGTGGAAGCCCTAGGGTCATCCGAGAAGAGCCAGGGATCCTGATTGTCGAGACGATGGCGGACCCTGAAGCGCTCGGGAACAGGCTCGGACTCTGCCACTATGCCAGTGAGTGGCTCTCTTCGTGTGGTGAAGGAGATGTCGAGGACACCGCAAAGGAGATCGATGTCAAGGGCCCGATTAGAGTGAGGTCGACAAAGATCGGAGAGAGATCCCTCGACCTCGCCTCTACGACGCGCAAGGTCGGCGCGATCATCGGGAAGACTAGGGGTGTGGACCTGCACAAGCCCGCGACCGAGATCAGAGTGATCTTCTCAGATGGAGTGCACTTCGCAAGGGTCATCTCCTCCATAAATCGCTCTTCCTTCGAGAAGAGGAAGAACAGGTACATGCCTTTCGTCTATCCCGCGTCACTCCATCCGAAGTACGCGCGCGCGCTCGTGAACCTGACTCAGGTGCACTTGCGCGGGCGCCTGCTCGATCCATTCTGTGGCACGGGCGCCATCCTCGCTGAAGGGTCAATGATCGGGCTGAAGGCGATAGGGACGGACTTCTCGGAGCGGATGATCGAAGGCTCTCAAAAGAACCTCGATCATCTGAAGCTCAGCGCGGATCTCAAGCTCTGCGATGTCGGCGAGATACCTCAAATGGTGGGGCTTGTGGACGGCATCGCGACGGACCCTCCCTACGGGCGGTCTACCAGCACTGATGGCGAAGGAATTCCGGAGCTCTATCAGAGATCGTTCGACGCGTTCTCCGCGGTCCTCAAGAGCGGAGCGAGAATCTCCATCGTGGTTCCGGACGTCGAGCTTGTCAGGAATCAGGAAGGGTTCAGGTTTCTGGAATCGCATCGTCTCTGGGTCCATCGCTCGCTGACCAGGAATTTCTGCGTGTTCGAGAGCATCTAGGGAACGGTCGCGGAGATGTCTATCGGCGGGAACTGAACGCTCGAGTAGTATGCGAGGATGGGGAGCGTCCTCTCGCCCGCAGTTGCGGAGGCGGAGACGAGAATGAGCACGCTGACGTCCACGCTGCCGTTCGCGGGCACGGTCAGGTTCATCGGACCTGTCGTGTTGAGTGCGCCTGAGATAAGGAACACATCGAAGTACGTGGGCTGGGATGTCGCATTCAGCGTGATATTCGCCTCTGTCTCGCCGGTGTTGTTCACCAATATGCTGGTGTAGATCGAGCTACCTGGACCTGTCGTGAGGGTCGGATTCGAAACCCAGAATGTGAAGAGCGGGTTCGTGACAGTCAGGTTGAAGCTCAGGGTCCGTTCAATGGTATCGTTCTTTGTGGTGCCCTTGATTGTGACGTTGTAGCTTTGGCCGTATTGGGCCGAAGGAGGGGCGGACATAAACACGCTCATCGTCGCGTTTTCGCTGGAGTTCAGACTTAGCAGTATCTCCTGGGCATAGTGAGTATCGTCTTGAGATGTCAGCTTGAACCTGGCGCTCCAGTCCGCTGCATTCGTCGCGCTCGTGATGGTGATTTCGTTGAGGGCGTTCCCGGTGTTGTCGACGGTGACATTGAACACATGCGAGCCGCCCAATGCTATGGTCGCGCTAGTGGCACCGACCGGCTGCAGCTCGAACGAGTAGTTGGCAGTCACGGCTGTCATCGGGATGGGCACGAAGGCGATGACGAGGACAGCGAATGTCAGCACTCCAAGGCCCTTCCTTTTCAGATCGAGAGGGGAGATGTCGTTCAGGGGTGGAGGATGACGCGCTCCAAGGAACAATATGAGCAGAGCGAAGATCAGCCAGCCGTAGTAGAACATTCCTATTCCGACGAGTATGGCGACTGTGACCCAGCTGAGGTACTTCGCCCCGGAGCCCATGAGCGCTCTGGCCACATGCCCTCCGTCAAGTTGACCTACGGGCAGCAAGTTCAAGGCCGTGACGAGGAACCCGACCCAGGCAGCGAACGCGGTCGGGTGTAGGAGATAGTCGCCACGCAAGGGGATGAAGAGTTCAAGCGCTTGGTAGATCAGAGGAAACGAGATGCCCATGACTCCTTCGGATCCGACATTCGTTGGCACCAACCTCGCCTCTGAATTCGTCAGCATCAGCCCGATGATACCCAAGGGGAGCGCCACGAGCAATCCAGCGAGCGGACCCGCGACACCGATTTCGAGCAGCGTCTTCTTGTTCGGAATGGGGTCCCTGAGCGAGATGAACGCACCGAATGTGCCTAGTGGAGGTATCGATGGGATGAAGAACGGTAGCGAGGCAGCGACGCCCCTTCTCTTTGCCACGAGGAAGTGAGCGAGCTCGTGAACTCCGAGGATGGCCATCAGGGGCAGCGCGAAAGTGATCATCCCCATCAGCAGATTATCGACGGTGAAGAATGCTCCGCCGCTCGCGCCCACATATCCTGTCCAATTGAGAACGCCCGCTAGAAGCATAGTCAAGAAGGTGACCACGAGCATTGCGAGGTTCACAGACACGCTCCTGTACTTCGCTGTGGGTTTCTTCGCGACGGTAATGATGTGCTCTCCCTTGTCGTACATGATCATCGGTATGTAACCTTGACCGGCCATATCCTCTCGTAGCCGCTCGAAATTCTCTTCTAGAGTGGTTTCGTCTATTCTGCAGAAGAACTCGACAACATCATAGCTCACACGGACATCGTAGACAGGGAAACGCTTCGCCACCAAGCTCTTCACGAATTCTATCTCTTTGGAGGCTTCTGGCGGTATCGGTGGAGCCATTGTGTTTTGTCCAAACCGACACCCGCTACATAACCCTTTTGCAGGATTACTAGACCCTGCAACAACTCTTATATGCGCGCATAATCTGACAACCCATCAATGGAAGGAGCCGCAAATGTACAGTCCGTCGTAGGCTACTTCAGACTGTTCAGATTGGGCAACTGCGTCATGGGAGCGTTCGGTACGCTCCTCGCGGCGGTCGTCTGCGCGGGCATCGAAGGCGTAGAGGACTTCGCAAGCCAGGTGGCGTACTCGATGGCCGTGGTGATTGCATTCACGGCTGCAGGCAACTCTCTCAACGACTACTTCGACCGAGAAGTCGACAAGGTAGCCCATCCCGCGAGGCCAATACCAAAAGGATTGGTCACTCCCTCTGGGGCGCTGGTTGCTTCTGTTCTGCTGTTTGCGATCGCATTGGCTCTCAGCTTCATGATCAATCTCTGGTCTATCGCGATAGTCATCACATCGATTGCGGTCATGGTAGGCTATGAGAGATTCCTTAAGGCCGAAGGTATCGCGGGGAATCTGGCCATCAGCTGGCTCACTGGAGCCCTCTTCCTCTTCGGCGGCGCTGCCGTCGAGAGCCTCGACTTGGCTTGGATACTTGCTGCGCTGGCATTCCTTGCGACTTTCGGCAGGGAGGTCGTCAAGGATATCCAGGACATCGAAGGGGACAGGGGATCGAGGCACACGCTTCCTATGAGGGTCGGGACTCGAAGAGCTGGCATCCTGGCATCCATTGGGTTCTTGGCAGCTGTCGCCCTGAGTCCTGCCCCGTATCTGTTGGATCTGCTCTCCGTTTGGTACGTTCCGGTCGTTGCGGTTGCGGATGCAATCTTTATATATTGTGCTCTGATTCACTTCAAGGAGCCAGAGAAAGGACAGAGAATTGCGAAGCTGGCAATGTTCGTCGCGCTGTTGGCTTTCCTCGTTGGAGGGGTGTTTTGAAAGTCCGAGACTACATCAAGCAGACCCTGAAGAAACATAAGATGCATATGACTCTCATCGATCCCGCCAAACAATCCGCTAGTGTGTCGGGAGAGATTGCGGCGAAGGCCTGCAGGGCGGGCACGGACGCAATCATGGTTGGTGGCTCGACGGGGGTGACGCAGGAAAATCTCGATGAGACAGTCGGACAGATAAAGCGTGCCTGCAAGCTGCCAGTCATCTACTTCCCCTCAGGGGCCAACGCAATCTCGAGAAAATGCGACGCGATCTACTTCATGAGCATGCTCAACTCGCGGAATGTGAAGAACGTCACTGGTGAGCACGCGAGAGGCGCGCCGCTGATCAAGAAGCTGGGCATCGAGCCCATCTCCATGGGATATGTAGTCGTCGAGCCAGGCATGAAGGTTGGAGAGGTCGGTGAGGCAGAGCTCGTGAAGAGAGGAGACCTCAGCACTCTGATTGGGTACGCGATAGCAACCGAGTTCTTCGGAATGGATCTACTTTATCTGGAGGCCGGCTCGGGTGCTCCCGAGCCAGTCCCTGTTCAGATGGTGAGAGCTGCCCGCGAGAGTGTCGACATCCCGCTGGTGGTTGGAGGCGGGATCGTGACTCCGAAGCAGGCCGCTGATATAGCAGCGGCCGGCGCGGACATAGTCGTCACTGGCACTCTTGTCGAGGACGACGACTTCGAGGACAGACTGAGGCGAATTGTAGACAAGGTCCACGAGGCGTGAGCGTGGACCGGGTCCACGTCGAAAGGTTTTATACGGCGTGCGCGAATCGTCCGTCCAGAGGTAACTGATATGGGAGGATTTCTAGAGATCTTCAAGAAGAAGAAAGACGTCATGTGCCCTGAGTGCGAGAAGGCCCAGAAGCATGTGAAGCTGGTCGAGACAGACGGGAAGATGATGGAGTGCCCAGAGTGTCACTACGCGCATCTGATTCGCAGATAGAAAGGTCTTCGGTCGTTCGATAGATGCGCTCTGGACGGGCAAACCTTTTGCGATATGGTTCCTCGGATAGTGTCAGCCCTGGATGATTCATAGCGCGGTCGACGAATTCCTTCCGGAACTGAAAAATAGAAATGTGTTTCGAAGAAGCCCAAGGGCTTCTTCTTTGGGGTTTCGGACGGATCTCCATCACGGCGGCGAGGCGTGTTTGTCCAGCCATTTCTCAAGGTTCTGCTGGAGGGTATCCAGCGAGTTCTGAAGTCCTGAGTTTCTGTTTGCCTTTTCCTTATGGATCTCGATCGCGTGGAGTAGTCCTGGTGGTCCTTGCTGGTGAGGTGGCGGTGGGGTCGGGTTGGTCTTGACGTCCACTTTCACCGATGTGCTGTTGGTCGCGCCCTTGTCGTCCGTGACGGTCAGGGTGATCACATAAGAGCCGCTCGCGGCATATGTGTGCGAAGCAGTCACTCCGGTTGCAGTCGCGCCATCGCCGAAGTTCCATGAGTATGTAGATATGCTGCCGCTCTCAGGCGCGCGGGATTTCGCACCGCTCACCTCGACGGTCAGCTCGTCCACCTCGTACTCGATGTCGGCCACGGGTTTCTTCTCTTCAACCGGTGTGACCTTCATCAAGACGGTCAGGTCCTTCTTTGTGGCGTTCTTCCCACCCTTGTCGTCGGTCACGGTCAATGCCACTTTGTAGCTTCCATCATTGGCATAGACGTGTCTCGTGACGCTGCCAAACGCTCCAGTCTCGTCACCGAAGGTCCAGGAGTAGTTAGCGATCGAGCCGTCAGGGTCGCTCGACGCCGAAGCGTTGAACACAACCGTAAGGTTGTCTGCATCATACACGAAGCTCGCGACCGGCAGTTCGTTCACGGACTGCGGCCTCGACTTCGGCTGCAATGATGCTAGACCCACGACCACCACGATGAGTGCCAGTACTGCTGTGGTGGCCACTATTGCTAACTTCTTTTTTGGGCTAATTGTCTCCCCTCCCGGGCTAGCGGTTATTGAGAAGTCAGTATAGCATAAAACCCTTTCCACGGCTAGGAATGCAAAACCTTCGCTTCCTTTGGAGGAGTTCCACAGGAAGTGGGGCTTCTCGGAGCTGCATTTACCTCAGCGAACTCGGACTCATTGCCGCGAATCTGCTGAGGGCTCTCACGGGTCTTCCATTGTTCGCGGACCTGATGGCCCCTCCTGCGCTCGTTATCACAATTACCATCGAGGCCAGTCCGAGGTAGTATCCAAGTCCCAAGCTCGAATGAGGGAATGTGCCGATCCAGGCAGCCCATTCATAGCCGGCCACGTAGTAGTGGTAGCTCAGAACGAAGCCGAGAAGACCTATGCTTTGGGGAATCCCGCCAAGTGGAGAAATGAGCGCAAGCGCAGTGCCCATTACGAACAGCATGCAGAAGAACTGAGTCGTTGGATCGGCGAGGATCAATATTTCGATTAGGTTTCTCGCTGGGTGTATGTGAAACGGTTGAAGAGGTACTCCTAAAGGTATGAGAAACCAATCAGGATACTTGATGACTATCCAGGTGCACATGATCGAGAACAGACCGATTGAAGCACCAACCGAGCACTGCAAATTCGGCCTTGTATAGAATCTGAATCTCTTCAGGACTCTCTCCAGCATTCGCACGACTGCTCGAATCGATTTGACACTATAAGGTGGTTTCGAATTCAGACCTTATACCATCGCTTTCTCTGGGTCGTCGAAGTAGTATGGGAGATGAGACTGCAACCCGTTCCAAGCAGGACATGTTGCTTCTAATCTCAATGAAGACAGAGGATGCAGAAGCGAGATGCTGCCTTCGACTATTGCGTAGAGCTAGACTCCCATCCTGTCTCTCTGTCAATGTTATATTCTCGATTGATGTTGAGCACTCTTGCGTGTTAGGCCTTCTTGCTCCGCATTCTCATCCAGACTACGACGATGGAGACAGCTGCCACGACAGCTACCACTGCAATAATGGCAATCAGCGTGGAGCTTGAAAGACCTGAGTTGTGGGGCTGCGGTGTAGTACCTCCGCCACTAGACACGTGCACAATTCCAGTCATTGACGTGTGGATAGAGCAGTGATAGGAATAGTCTCCGGTTTCGTTGAATTGGTGTGTGTATGTCCCACCATTGGCCAAGCCTGCGGATCCCCAAGATCCATTGTTCCCTGTCACCGTGTGAGTGGTGCTATCGCTATTTGTCCAAGTCACTGTATCTCCCGGTGCGATCGTGATCGAGCTGGGCGAAAATGCGAAATTCGCGATTCCCACATCGTGACCTGCCGCACTTGCTCTAGGCGTGATAGCCAGGGCGATCGAAACAACAAACAACAACGAGAGCGCTGTCGCCCCAATTAATGATCCCAAGCCAATTCTCAGATAGCCTCGACCGTGCTTCAAGACTCTCCTCTCCTTTTGCCTAGATTCTAGAATCCAAGTAGGCGACCTCGCCGTAGTTAATCCTTTAGCCTTATCAGTTTAGTCCTCTGTTGATACGTTTCGCTGTGTTGAAATTGTGATTCGCGGTCGGTGGTCGAAGGACAGCGATAGTGCAGGCGCCTCGAAATCTCCAACGAGCGGGAACCCCAACCGGATATCCGAGCAGCATGGGGAATCTCAGCGCATTCGGGGCGAGATGTTTGCCCATATATGGAGGAAGTCTGCCGTATGTAAGAAAATGATGGCCTGGCAGCCATCGCAGCTCATGTTTGCCCCAGGGCCTGGAACCGCAGTGGACACCGAACATGTTCTATTGATTCTATTAATACAGGCTCCCACCCTGTTGTCCTGAGGGGAGAGCGGTGAGTAGACGATTGACTATGTCGCATAGCGCTTGTTGGATTGGCATCATGGCAGTCTCGTTTCTTGTTCTGACCGCATTTTCAGGACTGGGTGCCAAAGTGGTGATGGGCAGCCCTGAGGATCTCTTCTCAGGCGTGACGACCCTGCTGGCCCCGTACTCGGCGCATCCCGCTGTTCACGTTGATGGTGTGATCGCTCAAAATGAATACGATCCCAATACGTTGTGGACGACCCCTGACACTGGCATATCAATCTCGCTCATCCATGATAACAGTTCACTCTATGTGGGGATCGATGGCCCTGCATGGAGCTGGATCGCTTTGGGCATTTCCTCGGATCAGGCCAGCAGCATGGGATTCGTTGTGATTGCAGGGAGTGGGAGCGGATACGATGTTCAGGAGTACATTGTGAACAATGTCTCCGAGGAAATGGTGTTATCCCCCCCAGGAGGACATTTGCCTGAGAATGCAGTCAGGGAATCCGAGACCACTCTGAACGGGAACCACTCTGTTGCAGAGCTGCAACTGTCACTTGACTCTTCTCTGTGGGTTCTGCAGCCGGGAGTCGTCTACCCGACCGTAGTCGCTTCAAACTTGACTGCTCCGTCCGGCTTCCCGGCCGACTTGTCTGGCAGCGAAGTCCACTTCATGGGGAGCTACCTTCTGAGGCAGGAGGACAGCGTGCAAAATGTCAAGACCCTGCTCGACGGCGAGATATCCCCGATTCCTGGCCTCGTTGCCGTTGCTGTGCTAGGTGCGGGCGTCCTGCTTATACTCATGGAATTCGTCTTGAGGAGGCGGAAAGAATGACGGCCGAATCCCCTAGAACCGCATCATCAAAGAACAAGTTCTGGCAGTACATCGACGAGAGGCTCGGTCTGAACGCTCTGGACTATTCAATCCCGAAGCATGGCAACACGCTGCCATACATGCTCGGTGGCATCACTTTCTTCGCCTTCGTCATCCTGATTCTGACTGGCCTCTATCTTACGCTGTTCTATGACCCGAATCCGGCGACCGCGAACGCTAGCGTTCGTTCGATAATGACCGACGTCCCGCTCGGGTCTTTTGTAAGAAGCGTGCACTTCTGGACGGCTCAGGCGGTCGTCATCTCAGTCGTGCTACACATGGTCAGGGTGTTCATCACGGCATCGTACAAGCGGCCCAGAGAGCTCAACTGGATCGTCGGAGTCCTTCTGTTCGCCGTCACGATGTTGTTCTTCTTCTCAGGGACTGTGCTAAAGTGGGACGAAGAGTCATTTCAGGGAGTGGCCGAGATAAAGGAGATCTCCCATTTCCTCGGTCCTCTGGGATGGCCCCTTTCCCCGGAGCTAGCGCCCAGCGTGCCGATGCTGGCAAGGATGTATGCGATTCACATTGGCATCCTACCTTTGGCCATGGGTGCCATCGTGCTGGCGCACCTGCTCTACGTGCACCACTTCAACATCTCTCCTCTTCCGTGGAGAAAGAAGCGAAAGCCGGAAGAGAAGGAGGAGCCGAAGGAGCCCTTCACTGTGCACCTCATTGGGATAATGAAGTACGGCCTTGTCCTGTTCGTCATATTGGCGGTGTTGGCCGTGGCCTTCCCCGCACCACTAGGGCCTGCGCCGATGGAGGGAATCAAGGACGCGACCATGCCTCTATGGCCTCTCCTGCCGCTGACGGCAATCGATGATCTGATCGGCCTTTGGTGGATCATCCCAGCCTCGGTCGTACCATTCCTGTTCCTGCTTGCGGTCCCTTTCATCGACAGGAACGAAGAGTTGGATCCCAGGAAGAGAAAGGTGATAGTGCTCCTGTTCGTGCTCGGAATGGCGGTGTTCCTCGCGCTCATGCTGTTCGGTATATCCCTCGCTCCTGGCCGTGCACTTGCGGGTGGTTGAATGGCATTGGTGCGCGGAAACCCCATACTCCTTGTCGCGCTGTTCTTTGGAGCGGCCGTGCTGTTGATGGGCGGCATCTACACGTTGGTTCCGTCCGTCTTGAAGGGGCCGACTCCTCTGTCGGTCATGGTTCTGGGGGCTCTCTGCGTGTCGTTGTTGTTCTCCATGATGATCATCGGCCGTGTCTTCTGGGTGGTTGCAAAGACAACCTATTCACCTAAGTCGGTCAAACCATCAGAAGGGAAGTAGCCCTGCGGGCTGAGGACATCCGAACTACAAGGGCGAGTGCGGGAGAGGGGATTTGAACCCCCGGACTCCTATGAGACAGAATTGCCTATCCCGATCGACAGGACCTTAAGTCCTGCGCCTTTGGCCAGGCTTAGCTACTCCCGCGGGGCGGTAATCCCCGCGGGCGCACTTAACCATTTTCGCCGTCAGAACTTGGCCAATACGTCCTCGAGCTTCGTCTCACCCTTGAGCACTTGAAGGTCGTACCTGACTCTGATCAACGGCTTGTTGGCTTTCAGAACCCTGTTCAGGTCTATCGGAGTCCCGGACACAACCACGTCACACTTCGCGGCGTTGATCGTGTCC
>JBGQAM010000082.1:0-7231 GCA_041494275.1 Thermoplasmata archaeon
ACCAGATGCTTGGCCAGCTCCCCGAGGACGCCATCGAGAGATTCTCGAAGTCTGACGAGTTCGCGCTGTATGAGCGGATTCTAGACAGGTTCAAGATTTGAGAATCCGGAAAACGATTTAATGTATAATGCCATATATTACTAGACTGATACACAGACATCCCCCTCAATCGCGCTAGATGACAGACGGAGTTCGGCTACTATGGGTCTCAGAGACAAGGCAAGAGAGAGCGCCTCGAAGGCGACTCAGGAGCACGAGCAGGAGCAAGAGGCGCCAGCTCCGCCACCTGAGGAGAACCCGCCCCAGCCACCCCTGCAGGAATCGACTGGGCCGCCGAAGCTCGAACCGTCAGTGACGTACCTGGTCGAGGAGGAAAGGCCCGACCTCGCCTACACTCTCTTCATCAATGCCTCCAAAGAGGGAATGAAGGGAATGGTCGTTTCCAGGACCTATCCCAAGAACCTCCGCAAGGCGCTCGATCTTGGGGACGTTCCGGTTCTCTGGCTGACCAACGCGATGAGCGACGAGGCTATCGGCCCCAAGGATCTCGAGAGGCTCTCTCTGGCCATCCGCAGGTTCCTTGACGAGGGTGGCGGTCAGCTGGTGCTCATCGACTCGCTCGAGTACATCATCACGAACAACAAGTTCGTCAGCGTTCTGAGACTCCTTCAAACGATCAGGGATCTGATCGCCATACACAAGGCTGTGGGCATCATATCTCTGAAGTCATCCACACTCGAGCCGGCGAAGCTCGCCTCCGTACAAAGGGAGCTGGAGATGTTCGCAGCGGACAAGTCGGCCATCGCTCCTCTGCCGCCTGAGTTCGAATCACAAGTCATCAGCGAGGTCAAGCAGGATGAGATTTTGATCGAAGCTGAGAGGCTGGACGAAGAGCGCAAGAAGGTATCGGCACTGAGCGCGAGACTGAACGCCGACGCCCAGAAGATATCCCTCGACCGACAGGAGCTGGAGAAGGAACGGCAGGAGATCCGGCAGACTCTCGTTCGGGTCAGACAGACTAGGAAGGAACTCGAGGATTTCAGAATAAAGCTCACAAGAGAAGAGGCCGACCTCACATCTCGCGTCAGGGCGAAGTTGGCGAAGGAGATGCAGGCCCTCGACTCGAAGAAAGCCAACCTCGAGATGATGGAGAAGGAAGTCGAGTCGAGGTACCAGCAGTTGGACAGGATAGTCAGTCTCAAGACCGAACAGAAGTTGTTCGAGGTCCAGGGTGAGAAGAAGCGGCTCGACGGTGAGAGGCAGAAGCTAACGGATCTGATGAACAAGGCAGAGCTCGATAAGAGGGTAGTCGAAGAGAACCTGAGGTCCGTCCAGGAAAAGGATGCCTTGGTCGAGCATTCCCTCGAAGAGGCAAAGGCGAGGGAGAGGAAGCTTCAGGAGCGCGAGCATGCGATTGCTGTTGAGAAGGTCGAGATAGAGAAGGAGAAGGCAACAATCGACGTGGAACGCAAGGACTTAGACCATTACAGAAAGGCTCAAGAAGACGAAATCTCACAGATGAAGACGGAGATAGGCAGGCTGTCCGGCGATGCCACCCAGAGAGAGGAGTCAGCAACGAAGCTGACCCATGAACTCGAGACGTTGAAGTCAAGGCTCGTAACCCAGGAGCAGATGCTCAACGAGAGGGAACGTGCAATCCAGGCCCGCGTCGACGAGCTTGATTCGCGCGAGAAGACGCTGGTGACGCTCGAGACGGATGCCAAGCAGACCCTTGAGAAGGCGAGCCTGCTCGATGCGAATGCGAGGAGCAGGGAGACCCAGATGAGGAAGGAGCAAGAGCGGTCTCAAGAGGATCTGGAGGGTCTCAGGGCCGAGCTGAACAAGAGGACCGCCGACCTTCAGAAGAAAGAGGAGAAGCTCAGATCCGACGAGGACAGGTTCTCAAAGGAGAGCGAGTCCAGAGGCAAGGCGCTTTCCGAATTGGAGGCAAAGATCAAGGAGAGCGGCGCGAGCCTGCAGAAGCTCCGAGACGCGCTCGACAAGCGCGAGGCGGCTGTCAAGACCGTGGAATCGGAGATCGAACAAATCAAGAAGGAAGCGGAAGAGTACGCTGCGGCAATCGACGACGAGAAATCAGTGTTTGAGAAGGATAAGCAGAAGGCGAAAGAGAAGCTGATCGAGGAGAGGAATGCCTTCGAGCAGGAGAGGCTTGCTTTCGAGAATGAGCGCAAGGACACTGAGATGCAGGTCTCCGAGGCCCAGAAAGACATCGACGCCAAGATCGCAAAGCTGGGCGAGGAGCGGAAGGACATCGACGAGAAGACCCTCGCAGTGGAGGAGATGCGTTCCATCCTGAACCAGCGAGCGAGCGATGTCGCCTCGACGGAACTCAAGATGGCGGAGGAGCGCGTTGCGATCGACGGCCTCAGGCATGAATTCCAGAAGAAGAGGGACGAAATAGATGCACTCGAGCGGGAAATGGCAATCAAGCAGGACAACCTGCGCGCGACCGCTGAGATGGTGCAGAAGACAAAAGCCACTCTCGACGAGAGGGAGGGACTCCTGAGAGAACAACTCTTGACCTCAGGGAACGAGAAGAACGTTCTCGAAGCGAAACGCGCTGGACTGGAGGCGGAGATCCAGGAGTTCGAAAAGCACAGAGATGAGGTCGAAGTGATGTCCGCGGAGACCGAGTCTCAGCGGACCGAGCTGGAGTCTTGGAAGTCCCAGCTCGATGACATTTCAGAGTCACTGAAGAAGAAAGAGTCTGACGTAAAGGCCAGGGAGGCTGCCATAGAATCGTCGCGGCAGGACTACTCGAAGCTCAAGGAGGAGCTGTCAGCCGAGAAGACCAGACTCGAAAACGACTACAACGATAGATACGCAAAGCTGGAGGAGAGAAGCAAGGCGCTCGAGGCGGAAGGGGCCTCCATCGCTGCTGTCAGGAGCAAGATGACCCTCTCAGAACAGGACGCCAGCAAACGCGAGGAGAAGATACTCGCGGCAGAAGGCGATTTGGCGGAGAGAGAGAAGAAGGTTGCTGACAGCGAGATTGCCCTTCAGACCGCAAAGAAGGCCATCAACGACCAGTTGGAACTGCTCAGAGGAGAGAAGTCTGCCTTCGAGGAGCAGCGGTCAAATCTGTCAAAAGAATGGGAAACACTGCAGCGTGAGAAGGACAACGTGCAGAAGGAGACGGATGATAGCTGGACGGAGCTCGAGAACGCCAAGAAGGACTTGGAGGATCGAGCGAAGGCACTCGAGGACAAGGATGAAGCAATTGCCGAGAGGGAGAAAGGGCACGAAGCAGCCGCAGCCGGACTCACCGTGAAGATCACCGAGCTCCAAAAGGTCGAACAGCAGTTGAGTACATCGCAGAGCGCCCTTCACGCCAAAGAACAGGAACTCAAGACCCTCTCGGCAGAACTCGAGGCGGCCAAAGAAGAGGCGACGCAGAAACACCAATTCACACAAGAGACTCTCGCTTCCAAAGAGCGAGACCTGAACGAGCGTCTCTCGACCATAGATCGCGAAAAGGCAGCCCTCGCTACGGAGCGGACCAAGGTCGATGAGGAAGCGACGAGAGTCAGAGACTCGAAGAACGAACTCTCTCAGGCTTCAGCCCAGGCGCAAACGAAATCGGCAGAGCTGAGCAAGCTTTCTCAAGAGGTTCTGGCCAAAGAGCAGAAAATTGCCCAGGTGGAGTCGTCCTTAGCGGAAAGGGAGCAAAGAATCCTCTCCAGCGAATCGATGATCGAGAGAGAGAGGAGCGAGGCTGAGTCTGCAAGAACCGAGTTAGGAGCCAAGACCGCGGCCGTGTCGCAGCAGGCTCGGGAGCTCGATGAACGCGAGAAGAAGCTTCTGATGGACGCGGAGGCTCTTAAGAAACTGCAGCAGGACTTGAAATCATCCCAAGAATCACTAGATGCTCGAGCGAGGACACTGGAGGAGAGGGAGGTCGGGCTCGCTGGCAAGGAAGCTGCCATCGCAAGCCAGGCAGACATGACGAAGAAAGGCATCTCCATGGAGGCCGCCGAGGTCCAGAATGCGCGCGCAGAACTGGAAGGCATGAGCAGAGAGATCAGCCGCCAGAGCGCTGAGCTCGAAGAATCAATGAAGCAGGTTGCGGAGATGCAGAGGTCTGCCTCCGAAAGAGAATCGATGACAAAGCAGCGGGAAGCGAGCGTCGCTTCTCTGGCCAATGAGACTGAAGCAAGGATTGCGGCCCTGGCAGAGAGGGACAGCGCGCTATTGGATCGGACCAGGAAACTCGAGAGTCGGGAGACTGCCTTGAACATCAGAGAACAAGGGGCGGAGAAATCCCTTGACGAGTACAAATCGGTGCTAGATCAGATCGAGAAACAGAAGAACCTGCTCGTGGAAAAAGACGCAGAGTTCAAGGCCAAAGCGTCCCAGATGGACCGGACTGTGGGAGACCTCGCATTGATGCAGGACCAGCTTGAAAACGAGCGTCAGCTTCTTGCCCAGAAGGACGCGGGCCTCGAGCAGCTCAGGTTGGAGCTGGAGAAATGGCGCGTTGAAATCATGGACAAGAGAGAGAAGCTCGAGGAGGAGGTCCGGGAGCGGATCTCCGAGGTATCGCGTCAAACCGCGTCATTGTCGAAGACGCAGGCCGCGACTGCTAGCGACGACACCCTGCTCAGACGAGAGGTCGAATTGCGCAATCTGGAGGAGCTGATACGCTCCAGAGAGAGAGACCTTGAGACCAAGGAGCGGACAGTGGCTGTAGAGATGGAGAGGCTCGAGAAGGAGCGCGCTGAGGTCCAAGACCAGTGGAACAACATCGATGCGTCGAAGAAGGGGCTCGTGGCTGTCATGGATGAGAAGACGCTCGCAGACCTCGAGAAACGGAAGCAGGAGATGGACGCGCTGTACTTGAAGCTCTCCAACAGGGAAGAGGCTATCCGGACAGATGAGAGGCGGCTTGAGGGCGAATGGAGCCGCCTCCACGCGATCGAGGAGGAGCTCTCTGACCTAGCGAAGGTGCTGAAGCTCAAGGAAGAGGAGATTAGAAAACTCGACGGGTAGGCCCGATCAGGCCGACCCTGTCGTCGGATTGCTTCTAGAACACTGTGACCTTGCCGTTCACGATCAACTCGGTCAGATCCGTTATGTTAGCAAGCTTCTCGTCGTAGATCGACCTGATCTCCTTCTCGTATCTCTTCGGATTGACGTTCTTGGCATAGATGATCTTCGCGCTCGCAGCCTGTGGCGTGTCGATCGGGTGACCGATCTGCGACAAGATCCTCGTGTTAACCTCGACAATGTCGCCTCTGCCTGCCGTGACGATGTCTTTCGCCACTATGTTGGCCAGTATGTTGTACAACTTGCCGACGTGAGTCACAGGGTTCTTCCCGGCTGATGCCTCCATGCTCATGGGTCTCATAGGCGTTATGAGCCCGTTGGCCCTATTGCCTCGTCCGACCGAACCATCGTCGCCGTTCTCCATACTCAAGCCTGAGACCGTGAGGTAGTAAATCCCCTTGGCATAGTCATCGGCCGTGTTGATGTAGACCTTAAGATCCCTGTCCGTGAACTTCTGGGCGAAGTCGTGTATCTTGTTCGTCGCGTCCCTGATTGAGCTCTGATAGTGGCTCTTGTCGGGCACCTTGCATGCGACCATCGCAATTGCTATAGTGAGTACGATGCTGTCGCCCATTCGGCATGCCATCACCTTGACGTCCTCTCCGAGTTCAGGCATCGTCTTGCACAACTTCCCGTTGATGAACTTCTCAGTCTCCAGAGTGATTCTCTCGGTCTCGCTGAGCGGCGCGAACCCGACTCCGAACGACGTGTCGTTGGCGAGCAGGCGCCTTGTCTCGTACAGTCCCCGCAGGTCGACGCTCCCCTGGCCGATCCTGCAATCCAGGGTGACGTCCCATTCGACATCGAGGTTCTTGCACGTCTTCTCGAAATAGGAATAGGCCGCCTTCAAGGCGCATGTCCTGTATGGCAGTCTCTCGCCGTTGACCTCGGTTGTCGCACGGCCGACAAGGAGCACGTAGATCGGCTCGAGCATCGCTCCACCGCCGAACTTGGGCGCAGATTGACCGCCCACGACTTCCACTTCGTCAGTGTTGTGGTGCAGTATCCTGCCATATCTTGCCTTGTACATCTTGCACAGGGCTCTGCTGACGCTCTCTGCCAGGCCGTCGGCAATGCTGTCGGGATGGCCTATGCCCTTCCTCTCAACGAACTCGGTGTCCTGCTCCTCGATGGGGGCGTTCGTCATCTGCTCAATGAAAATGTTCCTTTCCATGAACTCATCTCGCGAAGGTTGCGAGCGAAGAACAATTCTTCACACTTAACCTTTTCGGACCTGAAGGGAATTGCTCACCAGAAGAAGGTCGGGTTCACTTCTTCTTCTGGATTGACTTCCTTCTGGCTTCTCTCAAGGTGCCTTCCGGAATCAGACACATCTTCTTGCCCGAGAGCACTCCAGCGACGCCCTCCGTGGATTCCACGTTTGAGTACTTCTCGCAGAGCTTGCACGTGGGCGGGCAGACGCTCACACGGTCCTTGGGTTGCGGGTAGGAGAATGTGCCTCCCTCGTAGTTCCTCAGAACTACCCTCTTGTCGGACATGGAGATGAGGTACTGTGGGGAGATCGGAATCTTGCCTCCTCCTCCAGGCCCGTCTAGAATGAATGTCGGGACAGCGAAACCCGAGGTATGTCCTCTCAACGCCTCGGCGATCTCGATCCCCTTCTCGACAGAAGTCCTGAAATGCTCAAGTCCTTTGGACAAGTCACACTGGTAGAAGTAGTACGGCCTGCACCTGATCTTCACGAGTTCGTGAACCAACTTCTTCATTATGGTCGGGCAGTCGTTGATTCCCTTGAGCAGGACCGACTGGTTGCCCACTGGGATCCCGTGATCGACCAGCATCTCGACGGCTCTCTTCGACTCCGGCGTGATCTCCTTCGGATGGTTGAAATGCGTGTTGAGCCAGATAGGATGGTACTTTGAGAGCATCTTGCACAGTTCAGGCGTTATCCTCTGGGGCAGAGTGCACGGTGCCCTGCTGCCCAGCCTCACTATCTCGACATGGTCAATCGCCCTCAGCCGCTTGATTATGTCCTCAAGGAACTCGTCTGATACCAACAGACAGTCCCCACCAGAAAGGAGAACGTCTCGAATCTCCTCGTGTCCCTTGATGTACTTGATTGCAGCGTCGATCGTTTCCTTGGTCATCTGGTGGTCGGTCTGACCCGCCATCCTCCTCCTCGTGCAGTGCCTACAGTAGTTCC
>JBGQAM010000015.1:0-27516 GCA_041494275.1 Thermoplasmata archaeon
AAGAAGTCCGCTACCGGAGTTGTAGTCCTATGATAGCATCCACAGCCTTAACGAACTCCTCTTCCTTGTCCTCGGGGATGGTTGCGCCCGCAGCGACCGCGTGACCGCCTCCGACCCCTCCGAGCTTCTCCGCAGCCTTCTTCAGTGCGGCCGAGAGGTCGAGCCCTTTCGAGATGAGATGCTTCGTCCCCCTGCTGGAGATCTTGATGCTGCCCTTGACATGCGAGAATGCGAGCGTTGCCTTCGACTGATCAAGTATGTATTGCATCGCGAGGCCGCACTGGGCACCTGCAAGTGACGGGTCCTTAGCCGTGAAGTATTGTATGTGGTCCTTGTGTTTGACGCCGTCCGACTCGATGCTCAAGAGGCGCTGCAAGATCTTATTGTTGTACTCTCTCCTGAGCTCTCCGGCTCTCGCGATGGACTCGTTGTCGCCCATGCAGAGAGCGATGCCCAGGCCCTCGTGGTCCATCCTGCCACACGCGTTGAGCAGGTCCGCGAGGTCCGCCGCCGTCAGGTTCAGAGACGGGATCCAGTGGACGTCCGTCACGAGCTCCTCGACCGTCTCCGGCCTGCACCCCTGACCCATGAGCCGGAGCGAGAGCATTGATGTGAGCTTCCTCCTGAATATCTCGTCCAGCGCGCCCATGGCGGTGTTCGGGTTGAGGTGGATAGATTCCAAGAACGCAAGCACGTTGTCCTTCCGCCCGGACAGCCCGACGAAGTACGGGTCCACAGAATCCGCGATGGCGTCCGCGATGGTCGCGCCCTTCAAGCTAAGGCCTCTCTGGACCTCGATGAATCCCTTCTCCTTAGCGTAGTCCAGTATCTGCAGGTTAACGCCCTTCATGCCGCCCATGTGCTGCCTGTCACCGATCATCCCGGCGACGCAGATCGGTGAGAGGTCCCAGTTGCACGGGTCCATCGTGACAGCCAACAGGAGCGAGACGGTTGATGCGCACGCCTCGGTCATGCCATCCATGCCGTAGAAATGCGGGTTCGCTTGGACGACCTTCCGCGATTTCCTTATGGGCTTGTGGTGGTCCAGGGCAGCGAGCTTCGCGTCCAAGGACTCGAGGGCGTCTATCTGTCCGGAGCCCATATCGAGGAACAGTATCGCCTCGTTCCCCTCCCTGGCGATGCCATCGATGATGTCCTTGTCCAGGCTCTTGCTGATGGTGAGATGGAACTGCTTCTTGCTTCGTGTGAGCGCCCCGACCATGATGGCCGCCGCGGCCAGACCGTCCGCGTCGTAGTGAGAGATGACCCTCAGGTAACTTGCTGAATTGACGACCTTCTGAGCATGCTTCAGACTATCGGAGAACTCGTCCGGGAGTGTTATGCTCCCGCCCATACTGGGATCACTCGACCTGCAGTGCGGCGGTATCCAGGGAGTATTTCCACGTCACCGGAATTATGCCTTCCCGCTTGTAGTACTTCACGAGTCGTCTTATCTTCGACTCCATGAGCGCCCTTCCCCTCAGGTTGTGCAGGTCCTTCTTGTTCTTCTTGATGTGTCCGCCCATGGACACGGCGCGCTTCATCAGGGCCTGCAGATCCTCCGGGAGCTCGAACTTGATGCCCTTCTCGTCCAGTATCTGCTTGACGCTCTTGCCCGTCGCCAACTGAACGCTCGGGACACCGTACTGATCCCTCAAAATCAGGCCTATCTTGGCCATTGACACTCCATCGCCTGCCATCTTCGCTACGAGGTCCTTCACTTCCTCTGCCGACTGCTGAACCCACTTCGGGTTCTCGGTCAAGAGCGGCCGCTTCGAGCCCGAAGTACCTTTCCTGCTTGAATGCATCCTAGACATTGGTGATCTGACTCCGTTTCTTCTATGTCAGTGGCGAGGCAGAGCCGTCTATATTCTTCCCCCTTTTAAAGGTTTCGAGTATGCGCCTTGCCTGGGCCAGCATGATGCGATACTCCACAATAGGGAACGAGAGCTCGTCAGGGAGCTCCGTGAATTCCTTGACCTCGACGATGTTGTACTCGGTCGGGCCAGTCTTAAGCTCGTCTCTGACTATGCCGACGAAGACCTTTCCGCCCGGCTTCAATATCCTGATGTGCCCGATGATTTCGAGGCTCATGCCGGTCTCCTCGAAGAACTCGCGCACGGCGGCCTGCTCGTAGTTCTCGCCTTTGAGCAGCCGGCCACCGGGCATTTCCCACTTCCTGTCCCTGTGCCGGACCATCACGAACTTGTCGGCCTTGAAGGCGATGACATAAGTGAACTTCTCGATCGTGTCTACGCCTCCACGAAGAAGGCCGCGTGGTCCTTCGAGTATCGTTCCAGATCGATGATGTTCCTGACCTTGAATGATTTTGACACGAGCTCCTTGCGGACCTCGGCGAAAATCTCCCTCGGCTTCCGGTTTACGTTCACGCTCCTGGACTTGAGCATCAGGACGCCGTGCTCGGCATCGAACGCTGCCATGTTCCTGACGAAGATATCCACCTGGTTCCTCTGGGCGATGTCCTGATAGACCAGCTCGACGCCCTCGATGATATGCGCGTACTCCTCAGGCAGGTTCGCGTCCGCGAGGTGAGGGATCATGTTCCGCCTGGTCTCGCAGACGGGAACCAGGTCCCTGAACGAACGCTCCGACACTTCGACGCAGTGGACAACGCCGCCCGCAACGATGTCCGAGACATGCGAGGCTGTCGTGCCTGAAGCAGCCCCGAGATACAGCACCTTCGTGTTCTCGTCCAGGCCGAAATCCTTCGCGCCGAGAAGAATCGCTGCCGCCAATTTCGACCTGTAGGGATCCCAAGAGCGATACTCCACGCTGTCGACCGCGAAAAGGCGCTCTCCGTAGACGGTCTTGCCGGGAGCGCCGTTGACCGTCAGAAGGCCTTTCCCGTCCGTGAACACTCCCGCTACCCCGTCGACCTTGGACAGAAGCTTCGCCATGGTACTGGGGCCATGGGCGTTCCCTGATAAATCAGTTATACATCGAACGCGATGGCAAGCCCGATGGCGGACGAGGACCTCGAGAAGCAGATCAAGTCCCTCGCGGAGAAGATGGATGGCCTCGAGGAGTCGATGAGCAAGGTCGCAGGGCCTTACGCTCAGCTCGTCGACTACATCGAGCGGTTCCAGAAGATCTCCTCCAGCTACTTCAAGATGCTAGGATTGTACCAGAGATACGGGGCGATCTCGCCCGACCTTCTGATCCCGGGCGTGAAGGATTCCATCTCCAGGGACATCGTCAAGGTCCTGTTCGAGAGGGACGGACAGAACATCTCCCAGATCACCGAGAAGCTGAAGGATATGAGGGGAACTTCCTCGAGAAGGATAGTCCGCGAGAGGCTCAAGGGGCTGGAGGAGAAGGGCGTCGTGCGGGCCAAAGGGTCTCCCAAATCGAAGGAGTACTGGCTCACGGAAGCCTATGTGGACAAGTGGTTCGAGCTGCTCGGGCTAGGACTCGGAAAGAGAAGAGAAGAACAATCTCCCGCGAAGCAAGACGGCACGTAGCCGGCAGATGGTCACTAATGCTCACTTCCCTTATGTACTGGCACCACGCATAGTACGGTCCAAGAAGCCCTGAGAAAGGGCGATGAGGTGAACAAGAATGTCAGATGACAAGAAGCATGATGCGCAAGAAGTCAAGGAAATACTGGGCGTGGTCTCGACGGAGATCCCGAAGCTGCTAGACTCGATCAGCAACACAATCTACAATGCGGACAAGGCGCAGGAATTCGGCAAGTCCGTCGCAGCGTTCTTCAAGCAGATGAAGGACGCCGGAATGGACGACAAGCAGGCGTACGAGCTCACGGAGAAGTTCATGGCGAACTTCAGCATGGGCGGCATGATCTCCAGCATGTTCCACGGAATGGGTTCCGGGGACGACGAGATAGGCAAGAAGATCAACGAGAAGATCAAGAAGAAGCTGGATGAAGATGATGAGTGAGCACCGGGACGACCTGCCAAAGCTGGTCGCCGCTATCACTCTTACGATCCCGAAGATCGCCCTGGGCACGGGCATAGCCTACCTGAGGATGAAGAGGAATGCGAGAAGGAGCGCCAGACTCTTCGAGAAAGGGCTTGTCAGCAGCGGCCTCTCCCCCACGATGGCACACGAGCTTGCGCTGAAGTACGAGACCGATCTAAGCATTCGAAAGATGATTACCGGCTTCGGCGGGAATTTCCCGAAATGGGGAAGACGCAAGACGACCGAGACCCCTGTTCGACCGAACCAATAGCGCCTGAATGAGGCTAACACCAAGCCTGCTGGCCGAATCCCGGGAAAGTAATATCAATCACCCTCCCAATATTGAGCCCGTGAAGCAGGAACTGACCAGGATAGCTAACGCGGTCCACGCTGCCTACCACGAGCTGCCCAAGGACTTTGGAGGACACATCCACGTCGGCATGGGCGCCAGCGGGTCCGCCACCTCGAAGATTGACAAGTTCGCCGAGGATGTCATCCTCAAGTACCTCGACGATGAAGAGATCGAGCTCAATGTCTTGAGCGAGGAGGCGGGGTTCATCGACAGGGGAGCGAAGAGAGTCCTCGTGGTCGATCCGATAGACGGCACCCTGAACTGCACGAGGGGGATCCCATTCTTCTCCGTGTCCCTCGCGATCGGCAAGAACAAGCTGTCCGACTGCGATTTCGCTCTGGTCAAGAGCCTCAGCTCAGGAGACACATATTTCGCGCGCAGGGGAGGAGGCGCGGAGCTGAACGGCCACCGGATCGGCGTCTCGAAATACGATAGAACCGATGCGGTCTTCCTCATGTTCGACGGAGTGGATGCAGCACCCGAATCGGAGATGGTGAAGCAGATGGCAAGCAGGGTCCGGACTATGGGGTGCGCGTCCCTGGAGATGTGCCTCGTCGCCCAGGGCTCTGCTCAAGCGCACTACATGAACTGCACCAACTTCAAGAGAATGATAAGGGTTATCGATATCGCAGCTAGTTGCCTCATCCTTCGAGAGGCGGGGGGCGAGGTCGTGGACCTCGAAGGCAAGAAGCTGGAGATGGAATTCAACCTGCAGGACAGGAAGAATTTCCTGGCCTACGGCGACCCGAAGATAAAGGAGATGGTACTACGAGGATAGGCATCACTGGCACTCCCGAGCTGCGGAACTTCAAGCCCGTTGCGAAGAAGGTGCTCGAGGCCCTCAAGGGCGTTGACTATGTCATTGAAACGCATACCGCGGAGGCGCTCGGACTCAAGGGCGTCCCGCTTGGGAAGATGAAGGTGGATGCCCTGATCACTGTCGGAGGCGACGGAACGATTCTTCGCACTCTGCAGGCGAGCGACGCGCCGGTCATGGGCGTGAACGCAGGTGTTCTTGGCTTCCTGACAGAAATCCAGGCAGAGGGAATCAAGACCGCCATTAAGAAGCTCCTGAAGGGAGATTATCACATCGACGAGAGACTGAAGCTCAAGACAATTCTCAACGGCAAGAGACTCGAAGACGCGACGAACGAAGCGGTCGTGCACACGGCACACATCGCGAAGATGAGGCATTTCGCGATATCGGTCGACGGCACACCCGCAACGGAGATACGCGCCGACGGACTCATTGTCGCGACCCCCACGGGCTCCACGAGCTACGCCATGAGTGTCGGCTCTTCCATTATCGACCCGAGGGTCGATGCCTTGGTGATAGCGCCCATAGCGCCGTTCAGATTGGCGGCGCGACCCTTGGTCGTTTCAGCGAGGAGCAAGATATCCGTCAGGATCCTGGACCCCAAGGAGTGCACGATGGTGATAGACGGCCAGTGCGAGTTCAAGATCAGGGGCGATGAGACCCTCGTCTTCACGGCTTCCGAGAAGAAGGCCAAGTTCATCAGCTTCAAGGACGACTTCTACAGGAACCTGGAGGAGAAGCTCATAGCTTCGGCCCCCTTTGCTGCGCACAGACACTGAACTGAAGAAAGGCATCACCATGAGAATCGCCAAGAACGAGCCCCTGAGGATCGACTATCCGAAGCACTGGTTCGTGATCTTGTTCCTCGTCTTCGAGGCAGTCGTGGTCTGGCTGTTCTACACCGCATATTCGAGTCCGGACGGTCCTTGGAGGACCCTCTGGATGGTCGTTAGCCCGGCAGTCGGAGTCGTCTTCCTGCTGTTCATGCTTCCTCCCGCCCTCACATATCATCTCGCTGGCGAGAAAGGCATCCGCATACGGATGGGATTGTTGATCAACACTACGATTCCGTACGGATGGATAACCGAAGTGAAAGAGACTTCCGTCCACCGCGGAGGACTTAGTGTCGGAGTCGGCGTAAGGTACTTCCCGATCAGCAAGGCTTTGTTCGTTACGTCCTCGTTCACAAACCTAGTGATTCTGAGATTGGATCGGGAACATGTGATTGGCAATATCAGGAAGCGCCGAGTTGAGGAGATCGTACTGAGCGTCAGTTACCTCCCAAAGATGATGGAGACCGTCAAGCAGAGGGCGGTCCTGGCGAAGGGTGTGTAGAATGCCGCTGTTCGATTTCTCGAAAGACGCTCGCGCGAACATCCACAGCATCAAGAAGCGGACGCTCAAGATGATTCTCGAGGCGTCGAAGTCGCAGTTCCCCGAGGAGTTCGGAGCCCTGCTGAGGGCGGACAAGGGCGTGATCCACGAGCTTATTCTTCTGCCTGGAACCGTGTCTGGAGAAAGGCACGCGATATTCCATTTCAACAACCTGCCGATCGATTTCACGATCGTCGGGACAGTGCACTCGCATCCCTCAGGCGTGTGCCATCCGTCGCGTGCCGACGTGCAGCTGTTCGGGAAATATGGCTGGATACACATCATCGTGTGCAGCCCGTTCGACAGGACGAGCTGGGCCGTCTATGATGGGAATGGCGAACCGAGGGAGCTGAAGGTCGTGGACTGACCAATAGGGTATGCGATTTGCGAAGCGCAGGAGCGTGCAGACCCCGGACGGAGTACCTCCAATCAGATGATTGTTGCAGCCAGCCAGAGCTTTCTTACCATTTCCTTGAGCCCTTCCCCAGGAAGACAATCGAGCGATTTGTTCCCGCGGGTCGCAGTCCACTTGAACAACTGTCCTCCTGCCGGGGCGGAGTAAGCCGAGCTGACATCATCCTCAGCGTCTGCGCTTCAGGAAGATCATGGCAACTGCGCCAACAAGCACGCCTGCGAGGAGGAGGCCAACCCAGTCTCCAAACTGCGCTATCGCGAACGGCAACTGGATATCCACCGTCTGGGTAGTTGAGCCGTCCGCCAGAATAGTCTCAGTCGGCTGCACCTCGCCGTACTCCACCGTCACGTCTATCGTGTAACCGATTTCCCATTCGTCCTGGTCGAAGGTCACGGCGTAGTACCCGTCGGTGTCCGTGGTCGTAGTCTTAGTCACGATGACTATTTCGCCGTTCTTGATTGTCACGGCGACTTGTGCCCCCGGGATAGGTGTGTCCATCTGGTCCCTGACTTGACCCTTGATCGTCTTGGTCATCAGGTACTCGGGAATCGTCAGTGGGTAGCGGTCCTCGGAGGCAGACGAGCCGTATATAGTGTAGGGGCTGTCCACTATGCCGTCGCTGTCTGCGTCTGGCGTTGTCCAGTCGTTCCAGTAGTTGCCGTAGCCGTTTGGTGTCCCAAGGGAGTACCACAGATTGACCGAGCCATCGTCGTATGCCTGGATGTTCGCGGCGTTGTATTCGCTCCCAGCGCCGTTGTTGTCGATGAATGTGTTCCTCCAGATCATATTGCTGCTGGACCCGGAATCTATACTTATCCCGTATTGAGTGTTATCGGACAGTTGGTTGCGGTTAATCTCGTTGCTGCTCGACGAGGCGAGATACATGCCATCGTACTCGTTCGAGCTGCAGTTGTTGTTGCTCAGGGTGTTGTCGGACGAGGAGGAGAGGTATATGCCTTCGCTATTGTACGAGCAGATGTTGTCAATCAGATCGTTGCCACTCGAAGAGACGAGGTACATTCCATAGTAGTCATACGAGCAGGTGTTGTTGCTCAAGGTGTTGCTATTAGATGATAAGTAGATGTATATGCCATAATCATCGTTCGAGCTGCAGTTGTTGTTGCTAAGAGCGTTGCTGCTTGAGCGTTGGAGAATTATGCCGATATCGTTGCTCGAGCAGTTGTTGTTGCGTAGAATATTGCCACTCGACAAGGACAGACGCATACCAGATAGATAGCTAAGACTGCAAGTGTTGTTGTCGATAGTGTTGCCGCTCGACTGGGAGAGACATATGCCATAATTGGCGTTCGAGCAGGTGTTGTTGCTGATAGCGTTGCCGTTGCTCGACTGTTGGAGAAATATGCCAATATTGCTGTTCGTGTCCAAGGTATTGTTGCTGATGATGTTGTCGCTCGATGAGTAGAGCAATACTCCGTACCGACTGTTGAAGCTACAGTCGTTGTTGCTGAGAGTGATGCCGCCTGAGTCGTATAGGTAGATGCCGTCGTAGTTGTACCTGCAGGTGTTGTCGCTAACGGTGATACCGTCCGAGGATTCGAGGTAGATGCCGGCCAGATTGTTCAAGCAGGTGTTCCCGCTCAATATGCCGTTCACGCAGCCGTACAAGTAGATGCCGGAATAGCCCGATCCGATCCCGTCGTGGATGAAGCAGTTCCTGACTATGAAATATGCGTCGGTTCCTTCTATGTAGATCCCTGTCGAACTGGAGGCATCGATGCCCCAATCCTCTATTATGTACGGGTCGTCGATCGTCCCGCTTCCGGACACAACTCCGTTATCAAGGGTGAAGTCGTCAATGATCAATATCACTATCGGATCATGGACATTGAAGACTTTGATCTCGACTGACCAGTATGCAGTCTCTCCGACGCCATCGGTCACCATGACCTCTGCCGCCCATGTCCCCGTAAAGTCGTATTCGTAAGATGGGTACTGCTCGTTGCTACTTCCGCCATCTCCAAAGCTCCATGAGTATGTGTACGGTGAAGTCCCATCGCTCGGAGTGCATGTGAAGTCCACGATCTGAGCAGCATCGATGGCCGTTGCCGAAGCCGTCCCAGTCACGCTCAGCGAGGGGTTCACCGTGATTGTGTCGATACCCTGCGCACCAGATGATCCGCCGAGATCGTCGGTCACCGTGACCGTCACATAGTAAGTCCCCGCGTTGGGGTAGATGTAGGATGGGTTCTGATCGTTGCTCGTCCCAATCTCATCGCCGAAATCCCAGAAGTAGTCGTACGGTGGCGTCCCGCCGATCGGATCGCATGTAAAGACCACATTCTGAGTCGCATCGATCGTCGTCGGCGAGGCTGTTCCAGTCACGCTTAGGTCATCTGCTGACGCAACTCTCAAGAGAGAGAGGGGCGCGACCAACGATCCCACCAACAGTAGCGCCACAATCAGGGTTGATCTATATCCAACGGCCTCATTCACTAGAATCATCCGGGGCGAAGATATCATTCCTTGGTCTATAATGGTATGTCTAATCTGACTTAGGGGCGATACTTATCCAGCATTGAACAGAACGCGAACTCGATCCGCTGGCTGTGAGGATTCATCCCCGTAGAATTGTCAATCTAGAATCATCACACGAGTTCAAGGAGCAGATGGAAGATCGGTTTGATCACTTCGATTCGGTCAGAATATCCTGCTCTTAGGGGCTATCGTTCCCCTGACGACCGCTCCCATGCCGATCATCGTCCCTTCCCCGATGATGGATCCAACATCGATAGTGGCGTTAATGCCCGTCTTGACATCGTCACCCATGATGACCCCGAGCTTTCTGCGGCCGGAGCTAGTCTTCTGGCCATCCACGACGACCTGGACCTCCTTCTCGTCCAGCCTCAGGTTCGCGACCTTCGTGCCCGCGCCGAAGTTGCATCTCTCGCCAATTACGCTGTCGCCGACGTAGCTCAGGTGCGGGATGTTGGTCCTGCTCATGATGATGGAGTTCTTGATCTCCACGGCGGCGCCGATCTTGCAGTGGTCGCCTATCGAGGTGCTCGGGCGGATGTAGGCATTGGGGCCGATCTCGCACTCGTCGCCAATGATCACGGGGCCGATGATGTAGCTCCCGGGCAATACACGGGCGCCATCGCCCACGTGGATGTTGCCGACAACAGTGGCCTTCTCGGACACTTTGCCCTTGATGTCTGCCTTAAGGTCGCCCATGAGTATCCTGTTCGCCTCGAGCAGGTCCCACGGCCTGGCGACATCGATCCACTCGCCCGTGAGCAGGTGCGTGTAGATGTGGCTCTTGCGCATTAGTATCTTGAACGAATCGGTGATCTCGAACTCCCCTCTCGGGGACTTCTTTGTCTCCTTGATCGCCTCGAATATCTCCGGCTCGAGTATGTACGCGCCCGCGTTGACCATGTTCGTCTCCGGCACTTCGGGCTTCTCGTTGATCTCCTTGATCACGCCTGCGTCGACTGTGATGCAGCCGTATCGCTTCGGATCCTCGACGGTCGTCAGGGCCATGACGCTCCCCTTGACCTTCTTGTGGTGCTCGATTACGCCCTGGACGCTCTCCTTGGTGAGCACAACATCGCCGTACAGACAGAAGAACGCGGAGTCGACCTTCTCCTTGATCATGCCTATGGCATGGGCTGTGCCGAGCCGCTCCTTCTGCTCGACGTACTCAATCTTCACGCCGAAGTCCCTGCCGTCACCGAAGTGCTCCCTGATCCTCTGGGCGCGCCAGCCGACCAGGAGTATGAGGTCCTTGATGCCCGCTTCCTTAAGTGACTCGATGTTGTGCTCCAGGAACGGTCTCCCTGCCACTGGTAGGAGGGGCTTCGGTATGTTGGAGGTCAACGGCCGCATCCTGACCCCTTCCCCGGCCGCTAGGATGTAGCCCTTCATTTGCATGCCCTCTTGACGACATCGTCTATATTGTTCATGATACTCCCGGCACGCTTCCCGGTCCTCGCCTCGGCCAGGAGCCTTATCTTAGGCTCGGTGCCTGAGGGCCGGACAAGTGCCCAACCGTCCTCGTACTGGAGACGGTAGCCGTCGAGCGTGAGTAGCTCGTCGCACTTGAGCGCCATCATCGCCTTGTCGAGGTTTCTGAGGACCATCTCCTTGAACTTCGGGTTGTAAGAGACCGCGCCCCTGAGCATCTGATACCTCGGGATCTTGGATGTGAGTTCTGAAAGCTTCTTCTTGGAGGCCATCTCGACCAGCGTCGCTGCGGCCAGTATGCCATCGGGGCAATAGCTCTGATCGGGGAAGATCCAGGTGCCCGAAGGCTCTCCCCCGAACTCCGCCTTGCTCTTCTTGACCTCCTCGCTCACAAAGACATCGCCAACGCGTGTCCTGATGATCTTGGCGTCGATGTAGTCGTCTATCGCCATGGACGTGTCGACAGTGACGACGACCTTCTTCTTCGCGAAGCGCTTGGCGAACAGTGCGAGCAGTTGGTCGCCTCCGAGGAACATCCCCTTGTCGTCGATAGCGACCATCCTGTCGGCATCACCATCGTGTGCGATGCCCAGATCGGCTTTCATCGAGACGACGGCGTTCTTGAGGTCCGTGAGATTCTCTTCGATCGGCTCGGGCGGCCTTCCCGGGAAGTGGCCGTCCGGATTCGAGTTGAGAGTGATGACTTGGCAGCCCATCCTCTGGAGGACGATGGGCGTGATCGTTGACGCAGGACCGTTCGCGCAGTCGACCACGACTTTGAGTTTGGATGTCCCGACGCCAGATAAGATACGGTATGCGTGGGCATCGATGGCTTCGGGAAGAATGTGCTTCTTGCCCACCTCATCCCAAGGCTTCAGCTTGAACTTCTTCGACTCGAGCAGCTTCTCGACGGCGGCGGACTGCGATACCCCGAATCCAGAACCATCAGGATTCCAGAGCTTGATTCCAGCATACTCAGGCGGGTTGTGGCTCGCGGTGACCATGACGCCACAGTTCATCGTGCGGGCAGCCTCCGCAAGAGTCGGGGTGGTGACGAGTCCCACCTCGAAGACATCGCATCCAGCCGCCATGAGTCCGCTCGACACCGCCGCTGCGATCATCGGTCCAGATGTCCGTGAATCCATCCCGACGACCGCGCATTTCGCGCTCGTGCCGACTGCCATGCCAATCTCGGCCGCGAGCTCGGGCGTGAAATCCTTGTTGACGACTCCCCTGACGCCGGATGAGCCGAACAGTCGCATCAATCAGTACCCCGGACACTCCGATTACCATACGTGACTATATTACATTTCTCGACGGGACTCCACCCAGGTTGGCAGCCTACAATGGTTCTTTCCGCAAGGACCCGTCTTTGTCAACTCCGTACGGAAGCTGATCCCGTGAGTCCGACATCGGACAATCGCCAGTAGTATTAACCGGCAAGTCGTTTCGGGTGCGAGCTGATGTTTCGGATTGGGACATCGGACAATCGAGGGGGGAAGTAAAGAGATGAGATTGAGGTATCTTCAAGTGGGCACGGCTCTAGCGATTGTCGCCTTCATGACTGTCGCTTGCCTTCCGTTGGCAAGAGGCGGCCCTGGGACTACATCGCTATTGACGCCGGAGGAACTCGCCTACGCGAAGTCAGTGGGCAGGGGCGAATACGCCTACGGCATTGACTGGACATATTCGTACGAGTACGGGGAATTCGAGTACCCCGCGGGCAGCGGCCTTATGGCATGGAGAGGCGTTGGAAGCGAGCCCGCGCACGAGTACGCAGACTACCTGGCCAAAGAGATGAGGAACATCGGCCTCAAGGATGTGAAGCAGGAGGCGTTCCCCGCACACTCGTACAATTATGGTGGCGCGTCTGTTCAAATCGTGTCGCCAGTTCAGAGCGATGTGTGGCTCGCAGCTGGTCATGGTGGACTTCCTGGGACGCCGACGAACGGGATCACGGCGGACTTGGTCTATGTCGGGCTCGGGACCAAGTACGACTACGAGGGCAAGGACGTCAAGGGCAAGCTCGTGCTGGTGGATGTGAGCGAGGAGGAGATGTTCTGGCTGCAGTATCCTCACATGGAGGCTGAGGTTCACGGCGCTCTGGGAATGGTGGTCACCTGGGTCGAGTACCAGTTGCTCCCGAACGCTGTAGTCACGCACGACTCCGAGTCAAGGCCAACAATACCGGCCGTCGACATAAGTAAGGAGAACGCCGCGGTCCTGAAGGACATGATCGCGATGGGTGTGACTCCGAAGGTGAAGATCTGGTGCGATGCCACGATCGACTACAAGGGCACCGGCTACAACGTCGTCGGGTACCTGCCAAGCGACAACTACGGGACGCCTGCTGACAGGTATGTGCTTGTGGCAGACCATTACGACAAATGGTGGTACGGTTCCTCGGACAACGGAGCGGGTGTCGCTCGCTTGCTCGGAATGGCAAAGGCACTTGTCGACTCGCACTACAAGCCCGCTAAGACCATCATCTTCCTGGCAACAGATGCCGAGGAGTATGGATGGACAGACACGGAGTTCGACTGGGGGCTCGGCGCCTGGTGGGAGATATTCACGATCCATCCCGAATGGGCCGGGAAGACCCTAGGGTCCTTCGCCCTGGAGGGCGGCGGGACGATAGGCGCGACGAGCGTATCGGCCTACGGCAACCCAGAGACCCTAGAGTGGAGGAAGACACTCCTGCCGAAGTTCAACGAGTTCTTCTCGAAGACAGCGCCGTGGTCGAAGTACTACTTCAGAGCGTCAGTGGATACCTTGAGCTTCGCGAGCACTTGGGCGGACGAGTTCAGCTTCTGCGCCGCTGGTATTCCGATCATGAGCATAGACAGCGCGAGGTCGAACTACGCGGGCTACGACTACCACACTAACTTGGACACCATGGCCGGCATCTCCGCTGAAAGTCTCGCAATGAGCATCATATCGAACGGTATAGCCATAATCGAGCTGGACAAATCCAAGGTCGCGCCCTACAGCTTCCAGGACAGGGCCGCCGACCTGAAGACCACCCTGAACACAAGGTTGATCGGGGCGGCAGGGGTCGACATCAGGCCGATCCTGTCTGCGCTCACCAAATTCGGGAACGCGGGCGGCGACGTATGGGCGCTGATAGCTTCGTCCAAGACGAAGAACGCGGCTGTGGCGAACGACCTGCTTCTCCAGACAGCCTACAAGGTGCTCTCTGAGATGACGACCGTCGGCGGATACACCGTATCGATGTATCCTCACCAGCACTACTTGGACGACTCCTGGTACTTCAGAGAGGGCATCAAGCAACTGCAGGTCGGGGACATCGACGGCGGTCTGATGTGGCTGTCGTGGGTCTACGGCATGTACACCGGGAGGTTAGTGAGTCCTGAGGTGTACCAGTATCTGGTCATCGACAGGTGGGATGATCCGTCGAGAGCGGATTTGTTCTGGGCTACCGGTCGCCTGGCTTATGTGGAGGACTTCTACTCCGAGTACCAGTCCCTGGTCGACAAGAAGGCAGCCGGCATCACCGACTATTCAGACGAGATCGCCCAGCTGACTGTGCACTACCAGTCTGTTGTCGGGAATCTGCAGGCTTCCCTCGATTCGATGGTGCAGACCCTGAACGGAGCGACGGAACTGCTGCTGGACGCCAAGGCAACAATGACGTGATGAGCAGGACTTCGTGATCCGCTCCAGCAAAACCCTTTCCCTTTCAGATTTTTCTCAGACCACTCTGTACGATATGTCAGAAAGAAAGGCAGGAAGTGGTTTGTTGTGGCAATGAACGGGAACCTCACAGCTTCAGTATGTTCTTCGCCTTGTCCTCGTCGCTGACGGCAAACGCCACATGCACGTGCTTCGAATCCTTGTCGAGCAGGTAGGCAGCGTCTATGTTGACGCCTTCCTTTGCCAAAGCCCCTGAGACCCGTGCAAGCTCTCCCGGCTCGTCCTTCAGCTTCACCACAAGCAGGTTCCTCTCGGAGAACTCCAAGCCTGCATGCCGCAGGCTCTCTCGGCTCTTGTCAGGATCCGCGGTGACTATGCGGACGACCTCTGCATGCGGCTCGGTGGAGATCGTTCTGATGTTCACACCGTCCTTGTGCAGAGCTTCCGTCACCCGGGCGAGCTCCCCCGGTCTGTTCGCCAGCTTCACGCTGAATTCTCGCTCCATTTTCTCATTTCCTCCCTTCACCGGAACAAGGGCGAGGGTCCCCCATGGCACATGTGCGATGGAGAAACGAACGTCGTATTCCAGTGTCACTATAACGTGCATGCTTATGGTATTTCAAACCTCTCGACGAAGAATGGTCAATGCATACACGGATGCATACGTTTGTGCGCTGGCTCGCCGCGGAACGGAGGCTCGTCGGATTCCTGGATCGAGGCGTTTTCAGAGCCAGCAATGCTGGCTATGACGGCACATGACGACTCTCCGCGTATAGCCAGATATCCCGAAAAACCGAGCCAGCATACGCAAATCATTAAATACCATCCATCGTGATACATATCTGGACTGTGCCTGGATGGCATGGCCAGAAGCACGTGGAGGGATGAAAAAGATGGTAATGGAACCGATAAGTGTCGACAAGGCGATGGAAATCGCAAAGAAGAAGGGCATAAAACCAGGCCGCGTAAAGGGCACGAACGGAATCCAGTTCACGAAGGGCAGGAACTCCCGCCTGGAGATCATTGACTGGGACGAGTTCAAGACCACTCTCGGAAAGAGGAGACTAGCAGTCTACGAGAGCGGCGGCTGGATGAAGATAATGAAGAAGTAGGGCGACCTACTTTTTCTCAAACCCCTGAAAACCCTTCTTCGTAATTCCCAAACCCTTTAGACGGTTTTTCATTAGCTACGACAGGCCGGGCATTCCGCGGAAGGGATCCCGGGTCTGATGGTTCTAAGCACCGTCTAGTTGCGGGCAACTTTTCAATAGACGTATCCCCCATTCTGTAACGATACGATACCATGAGCGGAGAATTGAGATTCGTCCAATACCTCGAGAGGCACGGATGCTACGGGAGCGTCGTCTCAGCCAAACACCTGGAAGAGCTCGGGGCGGAGATCCGGGCTCTGCACGACGAGCACCTGCTCGCAGACGGCATCTATGTAGACTATGGGGGAAAGGTCTTCAATCCACATCTGCCCGGGAACTTTCCCGACGCAAGATCCATAATCATAGTGGCAACGCCACAGCCCATGCTCCGAACGACATTCCACCACGACGACAATTCTTACCAGTTCATCGTGCCTCCGACGTACTTCGACAATGCCAAGGTGACCTCGAACGCGAGGCACCTGCTGAAGGAGGCGTTCAGGCCGAAATCATACAGGTTCGTCAGGGCCCTCTTGCCGCTCAAGCTCCTAGCAGTCAGGAGCGGTCTTGCCTTCTACGGCAAGACCAACGTCACCTACGTTCCCAAGTACGGCAGCTTCCACCGCCTGACTGCCTTCTATTCGGATTACGACAGCCCCGTTGACAACTGGCAGGAGAAGAAGGCGCTCCCGCTGTGCGGCAAGTGCAGGGCGTGCCAGAACGCATGTCCGACCGGTGCCATTCAGAAGGACAGGTTCCTGATACGAGCGGAGAGGTGCTTGACATATCTGAACGAGAAGGCCACAAAGCACAAGTTCCCTGGGTGGGTGGATCCCTCGTCGCACAATGCGCTCATCGGGTGCATGCGATGTCAGCGGGCTTGCCCCTACGACAAGGAAGTCGCGAATTGGTTCGAGGACAGAGGCGATTTCAGCGAAGAGGAGACCGCGTATCTCCTAAAGGGCAAGTTCTCGGACCCGAAGGCAGCGAGTATTGAGAAGAAGCTCAAGAGGCTAGGGCTCGATCTCTCGACCTTCCCCAGAAACCTGCAGGCGCTAATGGATTCTCAGCGTTGAAAGCGAAGAATCGCTAGCCCGGCAGACGGCTTCTCTTTCGAAGGTCCTTCCAGGAATCCGTGGTCAGGAAGCTCTCGCTCATGTTGTCTACCATTCTCTGGAATTTCGGGATCGGGATGGCGAACGATAGCGTGTTCCTGCCCACGCATGGCCTGGCCGAGATATCGAACATCCCCAGGACACACCTCGGGCGTGATGACCTCAGCTCCAGGTAGGGATGATACACCATCGAAGAGCATCCGGACCCGAAGGGGCAGATCACTGCGTTCGGCTCTGCCTCGTCGAAGTTCGCCAGCGTGAAAAGGCCAGCGATAACGTCCATGCCTGCCAGGAATACGACAACCTCGGGTTCATCCGACTTCGAGAGCTTGTCCCAGCGCTTGAAGACGATGAACTTCTTGGGCGCCTTGAACGAGGGGGAGGACTTCACGCTCTCGCGCACGAGCTCGGGCGACTTCTTGTACCTCTCCCCTTCCAGCTTGCCAGGAATGCCATACGACAGGAAGTACTCGAAGTTCGGCATATCGACTCCCGCTGTAAACCCGAGATACCTCCTCGCGCCTCCGCAGATCCGGCTCTCAGCGGAGAACGACAGTGTCTGGCCTTTCATCACAAGCGGCAGCATGTTGACAATGCAACGACCCAATCCTTCTGGCATGGCCGCCCCTTGCGCGTCCACATCGGAAAAGAATGTCGCTATTGGAAGCTCGGCATCGCCGAAGTACTTCCTCCACAATGAAACGAAACCGTCACGCATCTCCTCTTCCATTCAATCTCGCTCCCAGGTCACTAGTAGTGGAAGGGGTTTCTCCGTGAAGAGGTTTATGATTGGCTGGACTATCAGACACAAGAGACATTATAAGAGCCCAGACCACGTTCTCGCCTCGGTGGCTCGAAGGAGGAGTAGCCATGGGTTTACTAGGACTACCGGAGGAAGTGTATACAGACCTCGTGAAGCATTACCAGAGCGGCGGCATTACCGCATCTCTGATTGACAAGGAAAGCCCGGAGACCGTAGGTAGGGAGAAGGCGGTCAAGATCGTGGGGAGGAACATCAGCCTCGTGATACCTAAGTTCGCCATGGGCTCGGTTGGCGGGGGCAAGGGCTTGGATATCGGGCCTTCCTTTAGCAAGAATGTGTCGATCACTCACCCGGTCGTGAACTTCATCCACATAGTGAAGGGAGTCGCACCGAGGGACGACAAAGAAATGAGCGCGACTCTTGTACCTGAGAAGAAGGGGTTCCTTTCAAAGGAGATCGTCGGTGTGAAGTGGGAGGGCGGGCGTGTCGCGTCGATGCTCAATGCCGACGCCGAGCTCAACAAGAACATCCTGAGAAGAGGAATAGACTCCTTGAAGGTGGAGGGAGACACCAAGAACGGGGTCCTTAGGATTGTGCTCAGGGACAAGATCGACGTCGTCACGGAATCATCCGGGTTCATCGTCAAAGAGACGAAGAACAGGGCTGAGAAGCTGCCGTCTTTGGAGGATTTCGATATCATCGACAGGATCGCGGGGAAGCTGAAGACGGGCTAGAAAGAAGTCGAATAGCCCTTGGCCGGTGCTACGGGACTACTGACCAGCTTGGGCGCTCTGCTGATCTGCGGCTTTTCCGAAACCACACTTGCTGCAGAACATGGCTCCTGTGACCCAGGCGGCTCCGCAGCTGGGACACTGCCGCTTCATGTATCCGCAGTTCGGGCAGATCGCCAGATCCTCGGGCCATTCCTTTCCGCATTCGGGACAAGTCGCTGTCACCAAAGGGGTGCCGACCGGCGTGTGGGAGCCTGGATCCATCATCCCCGTTCCACCGCAATTCTTGCAGTCCCCGGCGCCGTTGGGATTCGCGATATAGCCGGCACCGTGACAGGCAGCGCACTTGCCAGTGCCGAGGCAACGAGGGCACAGTCCGGTCCCAGCACATCCGGGGCAACCGCTCAGTGCAAACCTTCCGGTACCTCCGCAGGCAGAGCACGTCCCGTCAACGCAGTGCGCCGAGTAGCCGATCATGAAGATGTCGTTGCGGGCTCCAGACGAGCGGGTGGACCATGTGCAGTTCCCGGTCCCGCCGCACGCGCGGCATAGGTCTACACGACCGAAGCCCTCACAGACCCTGCACTCGACCTTGTGGGCGGTCTCAGATTCGCCGACGAGGATCTGAGTCCCACAGTACATGCAGAAGGCCTTTTGGGCGTTCTCCGGCAGATTCAGATTCCCGCCGCAGCGGGGACATATGGCCGGGATGAGCTTGATGTCGGCTATGATACCACCCTGTTGATAGGACATTGAGACGGACATCTATATTGTTTTGTCTGGATGTCCTCTGGCGGATCGATAGACGCTTCTCAAGCGCCTCTAGCATAGATGAAAAGTGGGAAATGCTGAGACATCGTTGCGGACGAGGAAGAGCAATGGAGGTCGAGGCGATGAGGGTACTGGTTCTTGGCTCCGGTATGATGGGCGCGGCCATCGCGCAGGACATGGGCGACAACGATGAGGTCTCCGAGGTAGTCCTGGCAGATCTCGATAGAAAGAAGGTGGACGCTGCCGTCGCCCGACTCAGGAGCGATAATGTCTCGGGGAGACGATTGGACGTCAAGGACGTCCAAGCCACCAAGAAGCTGATGAAAGGATTCGATGTGGCTGTGTGCGCTCTGCCGGAAGGCTTGAACATATACGCGAGCAAGGCGGCGATCGGCGCCAAGGTCCACATCGTGGACCTCGCCTACGGACACCGACAGCTGGAGTTCGACGGTCCGGCTAAGAAGGCGGGGATAGCGATAGTTCTGGATTGCGGCGTTGCGCCAGGCATTACGAACATACTAGCCGCCCACGGAGCGAGCCTGATGGACGAAGTGGACGATATCCGCATCATCTGCGGCGGGCTGCCCCAGAAACCTCTGCCTCCTCTCGGATACAGGATCACGTGGTCGACTTGGGGCCTCATCAACATGTACTGCGGGAAGGCGAGGATAGTGAGGGACGGGAAGATTGTCCAGGTGGATGCGATGTCCGACCTCGAACGGATCGAGTTCCCTGGGATGGGGGAGCTGGAGGCGTTCACGACGGATGGACTCTCAACTTTGCTGGTCACCATGAAGGGAAAGGTCAAGAACATGGTCGAGAAGACCGCGCGGTACCCCGGTCACGCCGAGAAGATCATGGCTATGAGGGATCTTGGCTTGTTCGACACGAATCCAATTGATGTGGGCGGTGTCAAGGTCGTTCCGAGGAACATGGCGGTTTCCGTACTGGACAAGACCCTGAGACGGGGCGATGCGAGAGATGTCACCGTGCTCAGAGTGGATGTTGCGGGCAAGAAGGACGGGAAGGACGTGGAGCGGTCGTTCGTAATGGTCGACCGCTTCGATGAGAAGCGAGGGGTGACTTCGATGGCGCGCGCGACCGGCTATACGGCGGCTATTGTCGCGAGAATGGTTGCGCGCGGGGAGATCGGAGAGAGAGGCGTTGTGCCCCCTGAGAATGCGGTCTTGAAGGTTTTCAAAAAGTTCTTGTCTGAGCTGGAGAACAGAGGGGTCAGGATTCGAGAGACATCGAGGATCAAGGACTAGTCTCGAACGGATGATCTGACTCTTGCGGCAGAGTTATTTATATGGCGGCCGTAATCCTCGCTTGCCTGAATGCAGGGATAGCCAAGCCTGGTCAACGGCGCTAGATTCAGGGTCTAGTCGCGCAGGCGTCCGCCGGTTCAAATCCGGCTCCCTGCACATCGTCTTGACTAGCTATTTTCTATCAGCGGGTTTCTGGTACAGATGCCTTTTGCGGATGAGCGGAATCGTAGGCCTGTTCGAGAAGACGGAAAGCGTGGTCAGGGCGTATTCGGGCGTAATAGATCTCGGTCGTCCGCGTAGTCTTGTGTCTGAGCGCCCTAGAGACCGCATCGGGACGACCGCCCCAATCGATGCACATCTGGCCGAAGGTCGCTCGCAGAGTCTGGATCCGGAACTTGATCCCAGACCACCTCTCGGCCTTTGCCTTGATCTTGCCCCACATCCCGTCCGTCCAGTAGTCCGCGACGCCGCCCGTGACCTTAGGCACCAGTGCCTCGCATGAGCCGATGGACGCATCAGCGAGGTAGCGTTCTCGTTCAGCCAGGAAATCGAGCACGGTCTCACGCGCTGGCTGCAGTATCCGGGCAGGGGCCGCAACTGCCCAGCTGCCCTCTCCCTTAGGATGGGCAACCACGATGGTCCATGTATCGATACTCAGGTCGTCAATTCTGGCTCGACGGAGTTCAGATCTCCTGAGCCCCGAGTACGCGTACATCGCCACCATGAATCGCGTCACTACGCCTTCGTACCCGGGCATCGTTTTCAGTCTTGAGCGGATCTCCTCGACTCGAGACTCGGGCAGCAGTCTGACCTCGCTGGACACTCTCTGTGGGAACCGCACATAGTGCAGCTTCCTCATCTGGTCAATGACTCCGTTGTTCCCGAACCGCAGGAATCCGTTGAGGTAGTCCATGTAGTTGGCTTGAGTGGCGTGTGCAAGACCGACGCCATGTCTTGTCTTCCTCGTCTTCATCCAGTCCATGAAGGCCGTGATATCATCCCTGGTCAACCTCCGAGGATTCGTGGTGCTGACCTTTTCTTCCTTCTTTAGCTCCATGAACGCGATGTGAATCGTCCTGAGACCTCGCTCCATTGTCTGGAGGGTCTTCACCGCATAGTAGCTTCTTATTGCGTCGAGGTAAGCCTGCTGACAGGGAACCCAAGGATCGCGGCCCAGAATCTAGCCCTCCTGGAGGAGATCCAGTGGACCCCACCTCGTGATTGTTTGCAGTACATGCAGGCATAACTCCCGCTCTTCTGGTTTGCATTTCACTACATGCAGACTGCATCCCTTCTGGGCCCCAGGAGACCTCTAGTGTGTCCCGATTCCTCTCTTTGCCCTAGCGTATGCTGAATGCGCCTTCAGGTATCTCTTGATGAGCCACTGAATGAATATGCTGTCACTGTTCTTGGCTTGTGACCGCTCCAATGCATTGTAGTAGCTCCTCCGATCTCCATAAGGGATGTCGAGCAGAGGATATCCGTTCTTCTTCAGCACGAAATTCATGATCAACCGGCTTACTCTGCCATTGCCATCGGAGAACGGGTGCACTGTCACGAACTTCAAGTGCGCCGTTGCAGCGAGCTCTACCGGGTTTAGGCGCGTTTTGGACCGATTGTACCACCGGAAGAACTCCCGCAGCAAAGGATAGACCTCCACAGGGCTTGGAGGCATGAACCGGCTTCCGGATATCCAGACCTGATGAGTTCTGATCCTCCCCGCGATGTCAGGCTTCGTTTCCAAGAAGAGCTGCTTGTGCCAGTACAATATGATCTGCAAGGACAGGTCCCGATCGTATTCAAGGACTTCGCCAAGAACCCGATCATGTGCTTCCGTCTCCTTTACGTCCGCGACTGGTTTCGAACGCGGGCTCAATCCCCGCTCTAGGAGATCCGCGGTCTCACGATATGTCAGCGACGAACCCTCGATCCGGTTCGTGTCATAGGTGAACCTGACTGCGAAAGAACGCGCATTCTTCTCTAGAGCACTCTTGGGCGTCGTTCGGAGTTCCTTCGCGTAGTTTGACCGTATGATCTCAAGGAGAGGATACCAGCGCTCCTTGAGTATCTCCGCGAGGAACTCTCGCTTGATCTCGTCAAGGTTGGGCGGCAGTTTGACCCCAAGGTACTTCTCACGAGCTTCATACCCTCCCGATGTTCTGAGGGTGTGATGAAGGTAGAAGTACTCCCTTGTTCCGACTTGTCTCTTCCTGACAGATACCACGGTGACTCATTACCCTCACATATTAATAGACTTTTCGATTCGACGTAGGATGTGAGGGTAGAAACCATGCAATGTCCGCAGCAATCTGCATTAGTTCAAATGCCACCGGACTTGAACTTGGACATCTGGTGTTTCCTTGACCAGAGTAATGCTGCACCGGTTCGAGCTGGGATGAGCGATCTATGCGTGTGCCTACTTGAATCTCCGCCACCGCGGGAGAAAGAACCCGGTGCGGCGTTGGTAGGCCCGATAGGCATCACCGTAGGTCTCGACCAACTCCGGTTCTTCCTGCCGGGCGACGATAACTCCCTGAAACACGATGAGAAGTACGAGCGCCGCGAAGTTCTGAGCAAGGAGGACCCATCCGATTCCGAGGAGGATGGCTGCCAGGTGCATCGGATGCCTGATGTACGCGTACGGTCCTCCTTGAACTAGGACGCGCTCCTTTGGGAGTTTACTATAGGCATATTTCTCTATGAGATAGACACTCGACGTGAACAGTGGCAGGGCGACGAACACCAAAATTGCTCCAAACAACTGGAGCGCCGCTGCCTCGGGGAGAGACCAAGACCATCCGCGAGCGTAGAAGATTACTCTCGCGTCAAGAAATCCGTCGAGAGCAAGTCCGAGCGTCACGACGGACGGGACGTAAAGCATGATTGCGCCGACAAACGACGAGACACGATCCTGATGCCTCTCGCGTTCCTGGAGTCGCTCTGCACGGCGGCCGGGAGTCTCGAAGTGACGCTCCCAGAATTGTGCCAAGAGGACTGAGGCGGTCCACCATACCCCACTGACGAAGAGGAGGACAGAGGCGACAGCTACGGGCAACATGCGAATTCCTTTTCGAGGATAGAATCCTGGGTTGAAATAATCTCCGGAATTCCCCCAATCTAAGTCATCTTTGGGAGGGCACCAAACCGAGGGGTTAGTAACCCCTCACGAACCCCTTTCTCTTCTTCTCTCCTCCCCTATGATCTTTTCCGAGAGTCGCGGTTCAAATCCTGATGAATATGAACCTGCCCGGTTCTTCGGGACTATTCATCTTCGGGATTAATCATACAAGCGACTCTATAACCCAATCAGTTCAGGACCTGTGCACCAAATCAATCGCATACCTAAGCCAGGACTCTCCTTGAGAGGACAGAGCCAAACGAACGTGTCTACCGTATCTTGGATCGTCCTGATAGGGAGTGATTATGCTCTGTATCTGATCGTAGGTTGTGCCCTTCAGAAGTCTGTATGGTTCAGAAAAGAGGAGCTTGAAAAGTCCCATTTCTCCCGGTGAGATCTGCTTGTTGATCTGAATCCAGTTCGCTATCGTGGGAAGGTATCTCAGATACTGCATGGCTTGTGGTGGTATGTCTGCAGTCATGTCATTCCTCCTCCGTCAACCTCGACTCTCACGCTCTGGAAGCGAGCAAGGGACTAGCCCAACACATTGCGTCCATAGCCACCAGGGAGATCGTCAATACTCCCTTCGCATATCCTGGCATGTCCGGAGTCGTGAGGACGAAGAGTAAGGCAATCCCAATGATCAGCGTCCCAATGATGCCCGTTATGATTCCGTTCACAGCGCTCTCGATGTTCATTCTTCTCCCCCTCAGAGGACTGACTCTGGCATTCAGCGCGGTTCGCTAGAGTGATCCCAGTTCATCATTCGGGCTGACATAAATATACTTTATCATGAGGTGCCAGACAGTATACAGACAGTATCCATGGATTTCGTCCTCTGATTGTCGGATAACATAACCGTGAGCTATCGAGAAGATCGACGGTCATTATGGGGCATGGATTCCTGATACTGCGGCTCAGCCCAGACAAGCTTCCGAGTGCTCACAGTACTTACACATCCAAGGAGGGCACCTTGGAAGTTCCTTATGCTCCCCAGATGTCCGCGCCTCAATCAGCAACTTCTCTCTTCTAGCGGCTTCGTCCCGTATCGGACTCAGGTTCTTCCAGGTGAAGTCATATACCATAACCTTCGCGGAGTCATCAGGCACTTTCGGGTAATACACCACAAGTCTCGATCTGCCCTTGTTGACCATTGCTGCATTGAATCCAAGTCGCAGCATTGCATGCTCCAAGGCTGAAGAGATACGATATCTCTCGACAGGCTTGCTGAAACTGCTCTTGGTAACCCAAAGAGTGCGACCTTCGTGAAATTCGACCCTCCCGGTGACCTCACCGAGCTGGACTGCTTTTGACGTGAGCTCACCAGGTGCTCCAAGACCACGGTACTTGAACTCTCGCAATGAAGACTTGCCTTCGAGGGCGGTCAACTCTTCAGATAGATCATTGTCTCCATCGTCAACAATCGACTTGAAAAATGCCTTTCTAGGGAATACAAGATCGTTGATGCCGAGGCCCTCAGGCTGTCGTACTGGAGCGTCCTTGAATCGCGCTGCGAATTCCGCCTCCAGCCTAGGGTCTGGGATAACCTCTGCAAGGTCCGCAATCGGGTGTGACGGAGTCTCCACGCCGCACCCGCAAATGCCTTCGAACACGCATCCTTTGCCTTTCCACGGACATGCAGGGAGCTTCGAGGGGTTATTGCAGCTCAGAGCCTCAAACAACAAATCTCTCCGATAGAGCATTTCCTTTTGGATGTCCCTCAGATTACCGAAGTGAACCGAAGCACCGACTAGGGAGCGACCTTCACCTCTGTTGTAGACCAGTATGTGCCCATCTGGATTTCCTACCATTGCGCAGTACATTCCCAACTGCTCAAGGTAGTTCGGGCGCAAGACCTTCATCTGATTCGGTTCGACGAGTTCCTTTGACGTCTTCAGTTCCAAAGGTCGATCTTCAAAGATATCAATCCGTCCGTGTATGTCTTGATATGAAACGCTCTGCTCAATCCATTCCTCGGATGAGACTCTCGAGTTGAACGCATCGTGGAATCCGGCGCCCGTAAGCATGTCAGCGCTCCGATCCATGTCAATCTTGACTTCGGGATGAGTTCGTCTCCAATAGGCTTGACGGACGCTCGTGAGATCTGTGACAGTAACGTGCCTGCCAGAAGACTGGTTCTGAAGTCGTGCGAGAACACGGTCGCGCACGGTCCGATTCGCCTCCAGACCAGGACAGTATGTGGCTATCTTGAACAAAGGGTCGATGTGCAATTCCTCCTATAGCCCTGAGTCAGCAAGGTCATCGGTGTATTTATCAAAGCTCACCCAATGACTGAAATTGACACTGCAATCACGACCACTGCAACGATGACAACGACCCCAAACCAATAGAATCGGCTCCGATTCCTTACGCCCGTGATGACTCGCTCATATTCCTCTTTGCCTCTAAATTCAAAGTAGTTGTTCGCTCCCGGGCTACCATCTGACTTGGCTCCAGAGGCCTGTTCGCCGAGCGTGAGGAAGTAGTCGCCTGGGAACTCGTACCAGGGCGGAAAGAGCCTGAAACTGTGTATGTTCAGGATCTGCTCGAGCTGCACGGCTCTCGCAATGCGCAGACCCGAAGTATCGTTGTATCTGTCTTGGACCCTCCGACCAATCTCCAGAATTGCGAGTGCAAGTCCCGCGACTGTGAGAAATTTCACGGGGTCTTCGCCAAAGTCGACCTCCAGAAGAAGGAGACCGGCCAGTGACAGAGATGCCGTCAAGGATGCACCTAGGATAGCATAGGCTACCCTGGAATCGTTTTGGACTCTCGCTTCAAGAGCTTTGTACTCTCGCCATTCATTTTGCTCCGGAATACCCCCAGGTACCATGATAGCGCCTAATCGCGGGGGGCCAATATCATCCTTTCGTAGGTTAGGCGTAAGTCAATGGCACACGACACCGGGACTGCCACAGCAGGATGAAGGGTTCAAATGCTGTTCCATGCATCCTGCCCGACGCATCCCATTGGATGCACGATGGCGGTTCACTACAAGCCATGCCCTCCGCCCTCCGATGCCCTCCCCACCATCAGAACGCGTATTTGTGCTTGGCCTCGTCCGAGGAGCACTTCTCCACGACCGCAATCTCATCCGGGGTCAAACCATACAAGCAATATACTGCAAGGTCGATGATAAGGTCTGTCCGCGATATGTTGTCTATGAGTGGAGCTATCGTGGATGCGGCCTTAGCGTACTCCTCTCTGAGCCGAGAAAGTTGTTCATTTCCCAGTCTTACATGATTCTCAGCCAGGACTCTTTCGATTTCACCACAAGCGTCGACTGACGAAATGTGGCTGCTTGTGTGGAACTCCAGTATCTTCGTCTTGTTGCTCAACTCATCGACCTTGATTCCCAAACCCACAGGAGACTCCATCCAGGCGATGAAAGCGGACCTGCTATTGTTCTTCTCGCGATGCATCACAGTCATCTGCTCGGCGAGATACGCAAGCAAATCATGGACCACTTCGCTCTCACCCGACACAGATAGCATATCTAAGAGGTATTCGTGCCAGACGCTAAGACTCCCACCCTCGAGGTGTAGCCTGTACAGCTTGATTCCTTTCTCCAGTAAGTCCGTTTTCTCTCTTGTCCGCATGCCAAATGAGATTCGGTGGATAGGAAGATTCTTCACATGATTCGGGACCACGCTGAGCTTGTCTGATAGAAGGACATTGTAATACCAGATCATCAAACGAGAGTTGACTATGCTCAGCAGATACCCGAGCTTCTGGTACTGTTTGGATTCCGGGGTAGGTGGGATGACTCCAGACCTCTTGACCCCCTCGAGACTTACATGCCTCAGCGCAATTATGACTGTAGAGAAGCCGTACGAGCCACTATCATCTAGGGCTGCGAGGAGTCCACGACGCCCGCTGATCTTCCTGAAGACAAGCTTTGGATTCTCGAAGAACTCGGGGAACATCGGGTTGTACAGTCTGGCGACGTCATAGTCAAGGAACCGATTTGGAACAATCATGCTGTACCGGTCGTTAATATCCTCGCCTCGGATTAGTCGTTTGTAATTGGGGCCCAGCGCCTTGTCACCAATCATCTCGCGAGTCTTCTCCTCGGTTCCTGTGCGGAGTCCCCAGTTGACATAGCAGATTCTCCCTAGTGGAAT
>JBGQAM010000052.1:0-11936 GCA_041494275.1 Thermoplasmata archaeon
CCATTCCGCTGACGAATCCGCCGGCCGCGTTTTGAAATCGGAAGGAGTAGTCGCACATCCTGCGCACGTTTGAGAGGCTCGGATCTATCCCTGTCTGTGACAAGATAATCAACTGCCAGACTGTTGATCTGTATTTGGGAAGATACCAAGTCTTCTCGCGGTCCCACCCGCCATTCTTTTTCTGATGCTCGAGTATCTTTCTGATCGGAGGCCAATCTGGGATGCCCTTTCGTGTCTCGATTGCCTGCTTGCTCTTCGGGGACGTGTCGAGAAGCTGAGTGAGCGTCAAGTAGCGTATGCTGGGGTTCTCTTCTTCCAGAAGCCAGGCCACGACCTCATGTTCGGTCTCCCGCGACCAGCTCCTCTTTGTTGCCTCGACCACGCAACGCCTCTGCAGAGAGAACTCAGTCGCGGAACATAAAGTTATAGAGCGGGAGAGAGGAAGGATTCAACCGCTGGAATTCTCCCTCGGTTGATTCTTCCTGTTGAGGATTTCGAGTCTCCTTCCTTCGTCGTACAAGCATTTCACCGCCTTCGCCGCTCTCATTGCTGACGGGTAGACCGGTATGTTCTTGACCCTGAGCTCCTGAACGACCTCATCCACTTCAGGCCCTCCAACCCAGCATGCGACGATGGGCTTCTTGAGGTTCCTTTTCTCCTCAACGAGCTTGATCACGGCACCGACATACTCTCTCGGTCTAGCGATCCCAGCATGGACGCATGTCATGATCAGAGCGTCAACGTTCGGATCTGAGAGCATTATGCTTCCAGTAGCGTGGTATCTGTGGAACCTTGCATCTCCGGCAACGTCCAACGGGTTGCGCGCGGAGGTGGTTGAGGGGAGATGCGGCCGCAATGCCTCGACCGTCTTCTTCGTGAGATTGGGCACTCTGAGGCCTATGGACTCGCACCAGTCAGCTATCATGATTCCCGCCCCTCCGCCGTTCGATATTATCCCGACCTTGTTGCTGAGAGTCGGCGGCTGATAGGCCAATGCGCGGGCAAAATCGAAGAGTTCTATCACATCGTACGCTCTTTGGATGTGTACCTGCTTGAATGCAGAATCGTAGACCGCGTCGGAGCCGCTCAAGGACCCAGTATGTGTCGAGGCGGCGGCCGAACCTGCTGGCGTCCTTCCCGCTTTGATTGCCACGATTGGCTTCTGACATCTGCGCGCAGAGTCGAGGAATTTCTTGCCGTCCTTGATCCCCTCGATGTACATCGCTATGACTTTCGTCGATGGGTCGTTGTTCAGGTAGTCAATGAGGTCAGCGTCGTCGACGTCAGCCTTGTTGCCAACGCTGATCACTCTCGAGAGGCCGATGTGCTCCCCGTTGGCGTAGTAGATCATGCCTATGCAAAGCGCACCGCTCTGGCTGATGAGGGCGATCTCGCCCGGCCGCGGCATTCCGAAGACGAACGCCGCATCCAGGTTGTCGATCGGGTCCTTGTATCCAAGGGTGTTTGGGCCGATGAGTCTCATGCCGCCTTTCCGGGCAATCTGAAGGACCTCTTCCTCGAGCAGTCTCCCCTTTTCACCTATCTCACCGAACCCCGATGAGATCACTATCACGCCCTTCACTTTCTTCTTCGCGCACTCGGTCATGACCTTCGGCACAAACTCCGCGGGGACCGCGATGATCGCGAGATCGATGTCATCCTTCACTGCTAGCACGCTGGGCTGTGTCTTCAGGCCCATGATCATCGGCGTTTCCGGGTTGATGGGGTAGACCTTACCTGTGTAGCCCTGGACGAGTATGTTCTGAAGAATCTCGTATCCGATCTTCATGGGGCTTCGGGAAGCACCGATGACTGCAATAGATTTCGGCGAGAATATGGGTTTCAGGTCTTCAACAGTTCCCATGAGTATTTCACTCGCACTCGGAAAAGAGCCCTATGCTCGTTTAAGCCTTTCCACAGAACCATCGACGGCGACAATCCTTTCGTTCATAGCCTCTTGATGCTGGTCGGTACGCCAGACCTTTCCCGCCTCTTCAAGATGTTCGGAAACGGTTAATATATGTCAAGAGTCTTATCAGCCGCATCAAGATCAGTTCCGATCTACCACTCACGGAGGAGACTGAAATGCCAGAAAAAGTGACAGTATCACTTATCAAAGCGGACGTTGGATCGATCGCAGGGCACTCGAGGCCGCACCCGAGGATGATGGAGGTCGCCTCCGATATGCTCGGGAAGGCCGTCAGGGATGGCCTCCTGAACGACTACTACGTCACAAGATGCGGAGACGACATGCAGCTTCTGATGACTCACAGGAAGGGCGAGAACAACAGGGAGGTCCATGAGCTAGCTTGGAACGCGTTCATGGCCGCTGCGAACGAAGCGAAGAAGATGCACTTGTATGCCGCGGGGCAGGACCTGCTTTCCGATGCCTTCTCCGGGAATGTGAGAGGACAAGGCCCGGGGGCTGCAGAGATGGAGTTCGAGGAGAGACCCACCGAACCTATGCTCGTGTTCATGGCTGACAAGTGCGGTCCATCTGCATATTCACTTCCGATCTCGAAGATCTTCATGGACCCATTCACTACCACCGGCCTCGTGATAGATCCCAGAGCCCACCTCGGCTACGATATCGAGATCGTTGACGTCGTCGACCACAAGAAGGTCGTGATGAGCTCCCCCGCCGAGCTCTATGACATATTGGCCCTCCTGGGAGACACCACAAGATATGCGGTCAAGCGGGTCATGCACCGTTCGGTCGGCATAGCAGCAGTCGTTTCGACCGAGAAGTTGAATATGCTCGCTGGTAAGTATGTAGGCAAGGACGACCCCGTGATGTTGGTCAGGTGCCAATCAGGCCTGCCTGCAGTCGGAGAGGTCCTCCAGCCATTTGCATTCCCGCAGCTGGTGGCTGGCTGGATGCGCGGTTCTCACTATGGCGCATGGTATCCCTGCGCGGTCGACCAGTCCGACCCGACCTACCACGATGGTCCCCCGCGGGTATGCTCCCTCGGAATCCAGATCACAAACGGCAAGATACAGGGCTCCGAAGCGCCGGGCTCGAAACCGGGAGACCACAAGCCGATTGACTACTTCGCAGGTAGAGAGTGGGACGTCGTGAGGAACAAAGCCATGGAGATATCGATCTACATGAGAGGGCACGGACCATTCATGCCAGGCATCGTGTCCCCAGAGGAACTGGAGTACACCACTCGCCCGGACATACTGAAGAAACTCGAGCCGAGGATGCAGCCTCTGTGACGAGGTCGTGAACCTTGCCCGTCCGAAAACCAGTGATCGTGGTCAACTTCAAGACATACCCCGAAGCGAGCGGCCCAGGAGCACTTTCCCTTGCGAAGCTCTGCGCTCAAATCTCATCCGAAACCGGAGCACCGATTATCGTGGCACCCCCGATGCTCGACCTCGCCATAGTGGCGTCGAGCGTGAAGATACCCGTCTTCGCCCAGCATGTCGATAGTGTGCAATCAGGTAGCACAACTGGGCACATCACAGTCGAGAACGCGAAATCCTCTGGTGCGCTGGGGACTCTCGTGAACCATTCGGAGAGGAGGATCAAGATTTCAGAGATCCATGAAATCATTGACAAGTCCAGGAGAGCCGGTCTCGCGACCATAGTATGCACCAACAACCTCGCCATGAGCAAGGCTTGTGCGGCCATGGAACCCGATTTCGTCGCGATCGAACCTCCGGAACTCATCGGCGGGGACGTGTCCGTCACGACTGCAAACCCGAAGATTGTCGCTGACACCGTGTTGGCAATCAAAGGGATCAGCAAGAGTGTTGGCGTTCTATGCGGCGCTGGAGTCAAGAACGGTCACGACGTCGCCAAAGCACTCGAGCTCGGGACGGATGGCGTCCTTCTGGCAAGTGGAGTCGTCAAGGCCAAGGACCAAAGGGCAGTCCTGCTAGACTTGGTCTCCGGCCTCAGAGGATAGGAAGCCTACTTGTAGCGCACTCGGCTTTCTTCTTTCGAACGCCTCAGCAGGTTGATGCGGCGCGTATGCGTTCTGGCGGTGTCATCGGCCTTGCTCTTCATGTCGGGCGCGTTCGCGCCGTGTCACATTCTCTCATCCGACGAAGCGGGTACCGAAGCGATTCCAGCCGAATCACGAATACTGATAGCGGAGTTCTATCCATGCGGTATGCTTGACGACGAGTACGTGAGGCTGAGAAGCGCAGCGCAGATTCCCATCGATCTCAGGAATTGGAGTCTGACGGATGGAGAAGGCGTGTTACGGTTCTGTCAGGACCAGTGGCTCCAGCCCTCTGCCAGCGTGACGGTCTCCATGAACTCGAGCTCCTACTTCTCGGCCTTCGGCTTCTATCCAGACATTTCTGCGAACGACCCGAGGACGCAACGGAATGTCACGCTCAACGGCAGCTGGCGTCTATCGGATTCAGGCGATTCTCTCGCGCTCATAGACCCTGGTGGCGCGGTTGTCGATTTCGTCGTGTATGGGAATTGCAGCGATACTTCGCGTTGCTGGAATGGTCCTCCTGTCCCGGCTCTGAGGAAGGGCGAGGTGGCAAAGAGAATTGCGACCAGCCTGTCTCTCCAGGAAACGAACAGCAGACTGGACTGGCAACCTTTCAGGGAGTACAAATATGGATACACAGAGTTTGAGCGGCTGGAAGCGACGGTAGCTCCTGGTGGGTTGACGGCGTTCGTCAGCCCAGATTGCTCGTTGGAGGTCGTTACAGAGACTTTCAACTCGGCCGTATCGAGCATAAGACTGTGCACCTACGAGCTGGACTCGGTTGCTGTGTGCGCATCTCTCTTGCAGGCGGCAGCGAGAGGAGTGACAGTTCAGGTGCTGGTCGACGGTGTGCCCGCGGGAGGGATAGGCGAGCGCGAGGCAATCTGCGTATCAGTCCTGGCGGCTGGGGGAGTGCGTGTGAGCACGGTCAACGGGAATCTCGATCTTAAGATCGTGTCGCATATTGGACCGTTGCATGCGAAGTATGCGGTTGTGGATTCCAGAACCTCAATAGTACTCTCCGAGAACTTCGTCGAGAGTGGCCTCCCTGTTGACGTGCTTTGCGGAAACAGGGGATGGGGAGTAAAGATTGAGGACTCGATTGTCGCGAGATACCTCGCTGAGTTATTCGATTCGGATTCTCGGGCGTCGCGGAGCGATGTGCACGAATGGAGGGCGGATGTTCGTTTCGATGCCCTTGCAGTTCTGCCGGCAATCCCAGAAGTCAATCACACAAGGGGAATGCTTCGCCCTCTTCGCTCGACGTGCGAGTCACGCATAGAGCTGGTTCCGTCCCCCGATGGATCATTGGTGGCCCCGTTTGCCGGATCAATCCTCTCCGCCGCATCCTCGATCGAGACGGAACAGTTTCAGGTGGATCTTCTCTGGGACACACGATGGGATGAGTCTCCTCGCTCCAGCCCGTTGCTCGATGCTCTTCAGGCCGCGATGTCGCGAGGCGGCAGCGTCGAGATGCTGTTGGACTCTACATGGTTCAACTTAGAAATGAATTCGGGCGTGGTCGCTCACATGGCTTCGACCGCGCTGAACGAGAGCTGGGCAGGGGAGTTCAAGTTGTTGGATCCCTCTGGCCCGGTGACCGTGTTGCACAACAAGGGTGCAGTGATCGACGGTAGGCGCGTCTTGATCTCCAGCAACAATTGGGGATACTCGTCCTTTGCCAGGAATAGAGAGCTCGCTGCTATTCTGGAATCGAATGAGATGGCGACCTACTTCTCGAAGGCGTTCGAGCTCGATTGGACCCCGGATGATACTGCTCCAAATGCGTATGCGGGGGAGGATCAGCAGGTCCGGCTTGGAGAGCAAGTGCGATTGGACGCCGGAGGCTCGAGCGATGACCGAGTTGTCGCTCACTGGGCTTGGGATATAGATGAGGATGGGGAGACAGAGTGCACCACTGAGCAAGCTCGGTTCTTTGCCACAAGACCAGGACCGATAGAGATATTCCTGACGGTCGAAGACGCTTGGGGAAACAAGGGATACGACACCATCGAGATCGAGATTCTGTCGGATGACAGCTCCACTTCCCAGGGTCGCGATTCCGTGGGTAGACTCGGAGTGTTGGTTTCTATTGTGGGCGGCTCAGTCGGCCTTCTGGTTGGAGCGCTAGTCGCGAAGCATCGGTACCGGTCAACTCGCAAACTTAATCATCCGAGACGAGATTGACATCGCTATCATGATAGTCACCAGGCCTTTCTCCCCGACCGATATTCCGTTCATAACGAAGATCGTGAAGAAGTCGCTCGGCGAGACGTATCCTCCGTCGCTCTTCCTGACTGTCCACAACCTCTGGCGAGAAGGTTTCCTCGTCGTTCAGGACGACGGAGACATTGTCGGGTTCGTGGCGACAGTCCCTTCTGGCCAGAAGGTCGCTCGAGTGCTGATGCTCGCCATCCTCCCCGAGAAGAGGAAGAAATCGCTCGGCCGGACGCTCATGGAGGGACTCTATTCGAGCTGTCTCGCCAGGGGGTTCGACACCGTAATCTTGGAAGTGCGGAAGAGCAACAAGGACGCGATTGCCTTCTACGAACGGCAGGGGTTCTCCATCTACGGACAGATTAGAGAGTTCTACACGAACGGCGAGGACGCCTACAAGATGATGAAGGTCCTTCAGACATAGACTGAATGCTCAGCTGTATCCGCGCTTGTCGTCGTGGACGTGGTAGTTCCAGTAGTGGTATGGCGAGGACTCCTTCTCAGACGTGCTGACATCTGAGGAGAGACCGCCCATGTAGCTCCCGTATCTCTCCTTAATCTGCTCCTCTACGGGGCGTGCCCGCTTGAGAGCATCTTTGATGTGCTTCGCTTCGATAAGCGTTGCATTCTCAATGACTGCAACATCCCCTGCGGCTCTCACGAGTCCGCCGAGTTCCCTTAGCCTCAGGGTGAGCGATTTGTCCTTGTTGTCAATGGCCTTCGCCCTCTTCTTGGCCTCTTCTATGATCAGCTCGACCGCATCCCTGCCAGCGTGTGGGATCCTCGCGTCCATGACGATCTCCTGAGCGACGAACTGCATGAGCTTGAACCTGTTCTCCACTGTGTCCGGCATGACGGTCTCGACCAGAACCTCATAGCCTCCGCCGTTGATTCTCGACCTGAGCGGGGACATGATGTGAGGGAGGTCCTGTATGTTGCAGGCGCCGACGAATATGAAGTCACATGGAACGTTGTCCACCCGCACGCTCGCGCCAGCGCTCTGCGGGTTCCTTCCTTGGATCGGGAAGCGCTTTTCCTGCATTCCCGTCAATATGAATCTCTGGAGATGGCCCAGGTGTGGTAGCTCATCGATGAACAAGACGCCCTGATGAGCGCTATGGATGGCGCCAGCAACGACTCGATCATAGGGCTGGGTCCCGAGCTGAGGATGGCCGCCATAGGGATCGTGCCGCACGTCGCCCAGAAGCTCGACCTCACTTGCACCGGTTGCCAGAACGAAAGGATTCCTATCGATAGGCACGATGACCTTCTTCGGACTCTCCTTCTCGAGCTCGCGCCGTTTCTCGAGAGCTTGCTGGTCCAGAACCTTGATCATCTCGCCGGCCCGCTCGAAAACGACAACCTCCTCCTTGCCGAACCTCTTCCTGGTCGTAGTGACGCGCTCCCTGCCTGCCATCTGCCCCATCGTTACTTCGACAAGGCCGCCCAGCAGGTCTCCGAACGGGTTGTTCGGCGTGGAGCGGACCTGAGCGACTTTTGCCCTCGCGCATTTTGGGCAGAAGCTGTCTTTCGGCGAGGAATAGGTTCCGCAGCTCGCGCACCGGTATCCTAGTCGCTCAGCAACATTGACGGGAGCCTCCTTGGGATCGATGAACTCCCCCTCTGCGTAGCCTTTGGATTCGAGTTCCTTCGTGACCTCGTCGAATCCCTTTACCTCGACAAGCGGTCTCTCAGGGTTCTCCGGATTGTGGACCACCCTGATCTCCTCTGTCGGCCGGCTGAGATGGAGGGCCAGCGCCTGCGCTATCATTGATTTCCCTGTTCCAGGAGGCCCTACCAGGAGGAAGTGGCGTCTCTGAGACGCCGCTATCCTGGCAAGTCTGACCGCTTCGTCCTGTCCGATGACTCTCTGCAGCGGGTCAGATGAGATCTTGATGTCCTCGGTGGTCTCCAATTCGTCAAGGAACCTTGGAGATTCCTCTGAATGCTCGTCTTCCTTGGGCATTTCGGTCACGATGTTCAGCTGAGGTCCTCTTTCGTCAGCACCTCGACGCTCGTCGGGAGCTTGGCGATGTTACCCAGTTTAACACCGACTACCGTACTGATATTCTTTTCCACCGCGATATCGAGTACGCGTTGCGTGATTATCCCGTCAAGGATGACCGCGATCACGGCCTCGGAGGTTTCTTTGAGAGTATCCGCAAGCATGCTTACATGGACTTCCTTGAGCACATTCCCGGCGGAGTTGAGCAGCTTGGCCTTCGATGTGTTGATGAGCTCCTCCAACACCAATTTGTATCTCGCCTGCTCAGGGGAGAACCTCTTCACAGCCTTCTCCTCGACAGGCCGAGGCAGGGGCTTTTGTTCCCTCTCCCTGACGTGTCTTCCTCTGTCCTCTTCACGTCTGTTGCGGTCGCCACGCTCTTCCTCGCGTCTGACCTCTTTTTGACCATTCTTAGGTGCTCCAGAAGGTATGTTGAGCATTTCTGCAAACTGGTCTGCTGGAGCCTTGTTCCTCAAGCATTTGACGATCTGCTTCTGCGTGAGTTCCTCGACTTCTTGACCAGCAGGGGCTCTCGCGACGAAGTCGACCTCGGCCACCTGCAGCAACTCCCTGAGAATCAGCTCGCCGCCTCGATCTCCATCGACAAAAGCTGTCACGACCTTCTCCTTGGACAGATCGATGATCGTCTGAGGCACGTTGGTCCCCTCGACGGCTATTATATTCTTGATGCCGTACTTGAGAAGGTTCAGAACATCCGAGCGTCCCTCGACCACGATGATCGCATCCGAGTCCTCGATGTTCGGACCAGCTGGCAATCTCTCTTTGCCGTAGTGCATGACCTCTTCGATCTGTACTGATTGTCTCACGGAGTCCGCAAGATCGACCCCGCTCACCTTCGATGCCTTGAGCAGTTCGGTGAGCAGTTGCTTCGCGCGCTCTACGATCTTGTTCCTCTTTGAGACCCTGACATCCTCGATCTTCTCGATGGATATCCTTGCCTTGCACGGGCCAACCCTGTCGATTGTCTCTAGGGACGACGCAAGTATCGCTGTCTCAACCTGGTCGAGACTAGAAGGAACATAGACTATTCCCTCGGACTTGCCCTTGCTAGAGCTCACTTCGACTTCGATTCTTCCAATCCTGCCACTCTTCTGAAGGTCTCTCAGATCCAGCTCGTCGCCGAGAAGGCCTTCAGTCTGTCCAAAGATAGCGCCTACGATGTCCGGCTTCTCGACAATTCCATCCGTCGAGAGCTTCGCGGAAATCAGGTACTTCGTTGTACTTGGATCTATATCCATTCTTTTCACTTCCTTTCACGAAAAACAGCTTCGTCAACCTGCTCCTGTCGGCTTACTGGGACTGCCGTTTCCAGCCTCGGCCCACCAGCCGACGGGGGTTGACAGACATCTAGCCCATGAGGATCTGGCCACTGCCGCGAGGCGGTCCCAAATCCTTTGACATTCACTTGATTATAGGATGATATGTCAGATGAAGTTTGATGCGCTGTTCTTCGGCACTACTAATACGCGGGTCGATAAATACTTTTCCTCACTCGCAATAATAATTGTCCGTCTTATAGCCAGTAGCCCGTGATTCACCCTCCGGACACGACAGATATCAGCTTCAGCTCGTCGCCGTCTTCGAGCTTCTCGTCCAGCGGCAACGGCTCATCGTTCCTGATGGGAATCCACTGGTCCGGGTAGAGCCCAAGCGCCCTGATCGCCTGCTCGACCGAGGAATCCTTCTCGAGGTTGATGCGCTTCGTTTCCTTCTTCGTCGGGAGCAGGTGAATGGTGACTATCATCGCACGACCCTTCGCTCGAATGCGCTCGTCCATATTTACTCTTTCTTAGTTCTTGGAACCATTCATAGGTTGCGCCCAATTTGGCTCCGACGGAATAGGTCTATTGAAAACGCCAAATACTTGACCGATAATGCATGAGGGACAATCCAGCATACTGCCGAGGTAGCTAAGCCCGGTTTAAAGCGGTAGCCTCGAGAGCTACTGGTGCTTGTCACCACGGGAGTTCAAATCTCCCCCTCGGCGCTGGCCTCACATGTCATGGGCCGTCTGGCGGATGCTAGGGGTTAATATCGAGCCGCACCATTCAGCACTCGCGCCATGACAGCCAAGAAGATGCTCATGATCGTATGCGACGGCCTTTCCGACAGGCCAGTGAGAGAGTTGGACAACAAGACCCCTCTTCAATTTGCGAAGAAGCCCGCAATGGACGCACTCTCTAGGCATGGCGTCAACGGCACGATGGACGTCATTGGACCTGGTGTCATCCCTGGAAGCGACACTGCGCATCTGGCCCTCTTGGGGTACGACCCGTACACGGTCTACACCGGGCGCGGCCCGATTGAGGCGGCAGGTGCGGGCGTTGCTCTAGACAAAGGTGATGTTGCTTTCAGGTGCAACTTCGCCACTGTTGACAAGAACGGAATGATCACTGACAGACGGGCTGGGCGGATCAAGTCCGGGACCGACGAACTGGCCAGAGCGATAACTGGCATGAAGATCGAAGGTGTCGAGGTCATATTCAAGGAAGGATCGGAACACAGGGGTGTCCTCGTCCTCAAGGGCAAAGGCCTGGACCACAGGGTATCGGATGTCGACCCTCACGTCGAGGGCCTTGTCCTGGAGTCAAGACCTCTGTCGCCAAAAGCAGAGAAGACTGCGAACGTAGTGAACCAGTTCGTGAAGAAATCCTCGGCGATTCTCGCATCCAGTCCAGTCAACATCAGGCGGGTGAAAGATGGACTCCATCCAGCGAACATCATCCTTCCTAGGGGAGCGGGCAGCACCAAGGCCCTCGAACCTTTGACCGATCGCTACGGGATCACTTGTGCGGCTGTCGCTGGCGTGACCCTTGTGAAGGGACTCTGCCGCATCGTGGGTATGGATGTGCCTGATGTCCCTGGCGCTACGGGAGGTCTGGATACGGACTACAAGGCAAAAGCCGACGCCGCGCTTAGTCTGCTGCAGAACCACGACTTCGTTTTCGTGAACGTTAAGGCGGGTGATGTCGCCGGGCACGACGGCGATTTCCGAATGAAGGTTCGCGTGGTAGAGAACATCGACATGATGCTTGGCATCCTGCTGAAGGATATGAAGGAGGATGTCGTCGTCGCTTTGACCTGCGATCATACGACGCCTGTTGCTGTCAAGGAGCACAGCGCAGACCCAGTGCCGATCACAATTTCGGGAGGCGGTGCGCGCGTTGACGGAGTGCGCGAGTTCGACGAGATATCATGTGCCTCGGGAGCTCTCGGAAGAATGAGGGGCATGGACTTGATGCCGACTATGTTGGGAATGGCGGACCGCGCGAGAAAATTCGGAGCTTAGAAATCCCCTTGATGCTTCAGGTCTCTTTCAGGGTCTTGTTGATGTGGTCTTCCATCACGTGACCCACGATTGTCACATTGACCTTCTTGACGCCCTTGACCCCTTCGAGCCTTCGCTTGATATTCTGCGCGAGCTGTATGCCCAGCGGACAGAATGGAGATGTGGGTCTGAATGTTAGACTTACCGATTTGTCTGTCACCTTAAGTTCGGAAATGAGTCCCATCTCGTAGACGCTGATGTTCGTGTGTGGATCGATGATCTCTCTGAGCGTCGATATGACTTCTTTCTCAGTCGCCATTCTGCAATCGCCTATTCCCTTCTGCTGTAACCTTGCTGTCGTAACTTTTAGGCTGTAGATTAAGTTAACGCATTTGTCTTCTGGTCGTCATATGGATTGTCTCTGCTTCTTGAAGTAGTCCAGGACGATCTTCCTCTGTCCTTTTCGCAG
>JBGQAM010000053.1:0-11617 GCA_041494275.1 Thermoplasmata archaeon
AGGGACCTGGAGTGGTTGCTCGACGAATACGACAAGGGTAACAAGTTCACACTATACACAGGCAGAGGGCCGTCGGGTCCGATACACCTGGGACACCTGATGCCGTGGGCGTTCACGAAGTACCTCCAGGACACCTTCAAGGTGAAGCTGTGGTTCCAGCTCACGGATGATGAGAAGTTCATGTTCTACGACCGCTTGACACTTGAAGAGTGCAAGACTTGGGGCTATGAGAACGCCTTGGACATCATCGCGCTCGGATTCGACCCCAAGCTGACGAACATCTTCCTCGACACCGAGTACATCAAGACGATGTATCCGTTGGCAGTCAAGGCAGCGAAGAAGATCAATTTCTCGACCATCAAGGCGGTGTTCGGGTTTGACAACTCGAACAACATCGGAAGCATCTTCTTCACCAGCATCCAGACTGTGCCGTGCTTCCTGGAATCGATGGAGCAGGGCAAGAAGGTCCCTTGCCTCATACCTTGCGGCATAGACCAAGACCCGCACTTCAGGATCACGAGAGACATCGCTGAAGGTCTCGGTTATTTCAAGCCCGCGCTCATCCACGCGAAGCTGATGCCCTCGCTCCAGGGCGCCGAGAAGATGTCCACGTCCACAGGGACAGACATGACGATCTTCACCACCGATGACAAGAAAACGGTGAAGAAGAAGATCGGGAACGCCTTCACCGGCGGACGCGTCTCCGTCGAAGAGCAGAAGAAGCTTGGAGGAGACCCAGATATCTGTTCCGTGCATGCCTACAACGCCTACTTCTTCGAGCCTTATGACAAGAAGCTTGCGAAGCTCTACTCGGACTGCAAGACCGGTAGGATGATGTGCGGCGAGTGCAAGAACCTCCTCTTCGAAAAAGTCTGGAAGTTCCTCGAGGAGCACCAGAAGAGAAGGCTGAAGGCCAAGGATGTCATCGAGGACTTCTTCGTGAGGGACTGAGCGTTGAGACTGAAGCGGATCGCCACGGTTATCAACGGAGTGACTGCAACACCCGACGATTGGGATCGAGTGAGGTCGAAGCTGGTTTTCGAGAAGAAATTCGTGGAAGGCCTTTATAGGCTTGACCATTTCAAACACATCTGGGTAATCTTTGGCTTCAACCGCATGCGCAGGACCATGATGAAGAGCCATCCGCAGCACAACCTGAAGAAGCCTCAGGTGGGAATATTCGCGAGTCGGTCCCCCGCCAGGCCGAACAAACTCGGTCTCACACTCGTTCAGCTCATAAGCGTGAGACGGAACGTCGTGACAGTGAAGGGCCTTGATGCGTTCGACGGAAGCCCCGTCTACGACATCAAGCCGTGGGAAGAAGAGATAGATTATTGAGCGGCCAGTCTGTTCCGGAAAAGTACATAAACGAACCCCCCGATGAGGCCTCGGCATGTCAGAGAAGGATGTCATCGAGCAATTGAACTTCTTCGAGAAGAAGGTTCTGAAGGCCCTGCACGAGCTGAAACGGGCGAGCCCGGAAGAGGTTCGGAAGATGAGCGGACTCGGTCAGCTCGTCGAGGTCATGAACGCATCCTCATGGTTGCAGGCAAAAGGCCTCGTGAAGATAGATGAGGTCATCATGAGGAGCTATTCGCTGAAGAAGCCCCAAGCCGCATCCCGTCCGCTCCCCGAGAGGGTGGCAATCGAAGTGCTCTCAAAGGATCACAAAGGTAAGGGGTCGATGGCCGATCTCAAGAGGAGCGGAAGGCTGAAGGATGAGGAAATCGCGATTGCGCTTGGCTGGATTAAGAAGAAGGGCTGGGGCGATGTGACCAAACACGGAACCGACACTATCATCTCTTTGACCGGGAAAGGGACGGCAGCTCTTCACGCGAAAGGAGAGGACGAACTTCTAATAGAGAAGCTCGCAAAGACTGAAGTCAGCGAGACCGACGCCAAGATTGAGACCATCGAGATGCTGAAGCAGCGCAAGGACATAATCAACGAGAAACACACCTCAACAAGAACCATATCGCTCACAGATTATGGCAAGACGATAGCGGCCCTTGATCTAAAGATCAGAGAAGAGGTCGCGCAGCTCACGCCGGAGCTCATACAGTCCGGCAGATGGCGTGATATCGAGGTCAGGAAGTACGATGTCAATGCGTTCGCGCCGATGATCCACGGAGGACGGAAGCACCCTCTGACAATCCAACTCGAGAAGGTCAGGTCGATCTTCCTCAACATGGGATTCACGGAAGTCACAGGTCAGTTCGTGGAGAGCGCGTTCTGGAACATGGACGTGCTTTTCACAGCTCAGGATCACCCCGCCAGAGAACTACAGGATACTTTCTACATCAAGAATCCGGAGAGGCTCAGCCTCTCCGACGACGAAGAACTCGTGGACAAGGTGAAGCAGGTCCATGAGAACGGGTGGACGACCGGATCGCTAGGCTGGAGGTACAAGTGGAGCAGGGCGGAGGCGGAGAGAGCCCTCCTGCGAACCCACACGACCGTCAATAGCGTTAGGTACATCGCGAAGCATCCAAAGCCTCCGTTCAAGGTCTTCTGCATCGGCAGGATCTTCAGGAACGAGGCGATGGACTCTACCCATTTGCCGGAGTTCACGCAGATAGAAGGTATCGTGTGCGAGAAGGGCGCGAACTTCGACATGCTCTGCGGCCTACTCAAGGAATTCTACTCGCGCATGGGAATACCCAAGATCAGGATTCGGCCCGCCTACTTTCCGTACACAGAACCATCCCTAGAGGTCGAGTTCTACTGGAACGGCCAGTGGATGGAATTGGGAGGAGCGGGTGTGTTTAGACCTGAAGTCACTGCGGCTTTGGGCGTGGACGAGCCTGTTCTCGCATGGGGCCTGGGTTTCGAGAGGCTCGCGATGCTGGTATGGGGCCTGAAGGACATCAGAGACATCTACGTATCCGATGTGGACTGGCTCAAGAGCGTCCCGCAGATCTGATAGCATCCGGATTCTATGAGGAAAAACCATATCTACGATGCAGACTCTACTAAGAAGGGAGCGTTTCGAGGAGGAGTTCAGATGGCGTGGAAAAGAGCGTTGGTGTTGTGCGCAGGGCTAGCTGTGTTCATGAGCATTCTCGCCGCCCCGGTCTCGGCGGCGACGGTCGAGTGGAACGTTGGCGACTTCTGGGAATATGGCTGGAGCGCAACGGAAGAAGGAATGGCGCTCTCCGGCAATATGAGGATGGAGGTCGCTAGAACTACCTCGGTACAGGTTGGGGGACAGAGCCACGAGGCTTTCGTCCTTGATATCTCGGGCGACGGAAGCGTGACAGGGACTTTCGATGCGATTACCGTGTCCGGGACTGTGACAATGTCGGGTTCACAGACGAGACTCGCATCCAACTTCAGCGTAGTGTCTATGACCTTGATCATGAGCATTTCAGTAGCTGCAACTGGAGTGTCGATGACCATGGACATGGGAGTTGAGCAGGTCGCGGCTTCTCCGATGATGGATCTGCCTGCTTCTGAGAACCTGACTCTGGGAGCGACTTTCGTGACCCACACTTCCTTAACGTCGACGACCTGGTTCAACGTGCTCGGATCAAACCAGACTGATTCGATGACCACGTCGGTGGATTCGAGCATCACGGTTGCGGCCACAAATGTGTCGACTACTACTGATGCAGGGACGTTCTCGTGTGCCAAGCTGGCCGTGACATCGGACGGGGTCGGACCTGCCTACTACTACTACTCGCCGAAGGTGGGCAACTATGTCAAGATCTCGGGCGCAGGTAGCTTGGATCAATCGGCGTTCGCCGGCTTTGGAGACATCGTCCTGAAGGACTACAAGTATGGCGGTTCCGGTGGCGGAATAGCATCGTTCTTCACCGGCAAGAACCTGTGGGTCTCCGCACTCCTCATCGTGATTGTAGTGGCACTGATCGCCCTAGTCATTGCGATGAAGATGAGAAGGACACCAGCGACACTCCAGCAGCAGCCCCAGGGCCAGAATCTGCCTCCGCCACCACCGCCGACGAACTGAATCTCTGCGGTAGGCGAGAATACCACTCCGCCCTCACCATGAGGACTATCGGAGCCGCGCGAGTTCCAGCTCCGTCTTCGACACGAGGTCCTTGGCGCCAACCTGGTCGAAGAGCGACCTGGACTCCTCCAATTGCCTCCTTGCGCCATCAAGGTCGCCTGCCAGAGCCTTCAGCTGAGCGAACTCCATCTTCCTCATGCCCAGGCTCCTTTGGACATCCATCCCATCGAGGGCGGCAATGCTCTCGTAGAAGTACTCCTCGCTCGCCTTCCAGTTCTTGCAGAATCGCTCCGCCATGCCTAGGTTCGCGTATACCGCGGACATCCCGAGTCTGTCGTCCAGCTCTGAAAAGATGTCCAGCGCTCGGAAGCAGTGCTCCTTTGCGAGCTCCGCCGATCCTGACTTGATGAGCTCCTCGGCCAGCGAGGTCAGCGCATGGGCCTTGGCACGAGGCTGACCGGTTTCATCAGCAAGTCGGATTGCGTTTTCCAGATGCAGCTTCGCCTCGCCAGAACGGCCAAGGAAGGCGCACGCGATGCCCATGTTGACATAAACATTCGTCAAGTCGACAGGACCGAATCCGGCGGCGCATTTCGAGAAGTGCTCGATCGCATCATCGTACATTCCTCGGCTTATGAAGACATTGCCCAGCTCCAGGTGAGCAAGAAGCATTCCCTTGGAGTCCATAGAAGCCAATGCATCCACCGCGCTCCTCTCCAACAGTTCCTGGGCCTTCGAGTAGTTGCCGAGCTTGTTCTCAATCACGCCGAGACCCCGCAGCGCTTTCGCTCTGACATCAGGGATATCTTTCGCCTCATCCAACGCCTCAGAGAACAACTTGGAGGCATTCTTGAGCTCACCCTTCTTACTCTTGATCTTGCCCATTTCGACAAGGGCCTCTGCGCCAAGCCTGCTCTCACCCTCTCTGGATATCTTCTCGAGCAGAGTCCATGCAGCGTCGTACTCTCCCACCAGGCTGGCGGTACGCGCCTTGAGCAGCATCACGGAATGCGCATACTTTGGCTTCGACCCCTCGAAGAACGATATAGTCTCCCAAAGACGTTGGACATTCCCCTCGGCGAGCAGTTCCTCGCTCATCCTGGACATCATAATCTCAGCCTCGAGCGCTCGGTTCGCGCGGATCAGGTGGAACAGCCTCTCCTGTGGGTTGTCGGCTTTGAGATAGTGATCTGCGGCAATGCTATGCCACCTTGCCCGCTCCTCCTTTGTCATCGAGCTGTAGACAAAATCGCGGAGGGACGCATGGATCTCGAATCTTCCCGGAGCGACTTCCCTGAGCATCGAACCGCGCTTCGCCTGACGCAGCTCTCTTGGAATCGCATCCGCTGAGAATGGCTGCTGGAAGAGAGAAGCGAACTGAAGCAGAAACTTCTCATCTTCGGGAAGGTCGGCATAGAATTTCTCCTCGAAGAATCTAGCGACCTGGTATTTCGCGCCCGTTGGACTGGACTCAGTAACCATTTCGAGCGATAGCGGGTGGCCATGTGTCACGCGGGCCAGTTCATCCGCGATCGACCCTTCGATATTCCGAGACCTAAGCAGCTCGAGCGCTGCCTTCTTCTCAAGGCCTCCGAGCTCTATCTCTATGACTTCCTTTCTCGCGACCATATCCGACGAGTCGTAGAATTTCGGACTTGCCTCTGACGTAGCGATCAGCTTGGCTGAGCCGCTGCTATGCCTGAGCATCTTGAGGAACTCTTGGAGGTTGTCGGAGGCGTCCACATCGTCGAGCACGAGCGTGTATCCGTTCTCAGCCAACTCCTCGTTCAGCAGGAAACTCAGCTCGCCGAGTTCGAATTTCCCCGAGGCGAGATATGTTGCGAGCCTCCTGCTGCTGTTCTCGGCGAAAAACCTGCCGAGCGCGTCTGCAAGAGTCCGAGGTACGTCCCAAGGTTTCGCGGAATACCAGAAAACCCTCTGCCCCGACAAACCTGACACTACCTTCGCGACGAGAGTGGTCTTGCCTATGCCAGCTATCCCTCGGATCGAGAGAACCTTCAGAGTCGGGGAGGCCAATGCTTGGTTGACCGCATCAAGTTCCTTCCCGCGGCCGAAGAAGTCTCTCACCGTCGGCAGAGGTGAAGAGCGCCTGATGGATCTGGTTCTAGATGTCGATTCCGGGGACACCTTCGCGGGATCGACCATAGGCGTGATGGAGTTGTCTTTGACGTACTGGAGAACATCGGCTGCCTTCGACTTGCCGTTCGTCGTGAGGAAGTATACCTTTCGTCTCGCCTTTCCCTTCCGAACGTGTTTCAGAGTCTCGTCCACGATTCCGGAAGCCTTCAGCTTCTTGAGCTCGATTGCCGCATGTGCCCGCGAGATTGAACAAGCCTGCGAGATTCCGTCCTGGGTGACATCGAACGGTGCTTCGTACTTGTCCTCGTACTTCACGTAGTTGTTCAGATGATACAGAATACGTTCAGAGACGGTCAGTTCACCAGCCATGCCTCCACCTTGCGTCCGAAGAGACCTAGGTAACGATATTTAAAGACAATTGCTACATGCTGTCGGCGACGAGAGACATCTTGGCCGAGTCATGCGCTTTCCTTCTCGGGTATGGGCCTAGGTTTCTCCTTCACCAGCATGAGGACCAGCGTCACCGTGAAAATACCAAGGCCGCCGGATATGAGGAACGGCACCATCGTGCCTGAGAACGGATCCGGGAGACCGATGTCCTTGGCGAAGAATGCATCGAGCAGCAGGCCCCCCATGGGTGCGCCGAGGACAGAGCCAAAGTTCGACATGGATTCGAGCATCCCGATTAGCCTTCCTCGGACCGCTTCCGGAACGGTGTCCGCCTGAAGCGCTCTCAGGGCAGGGCTGGACACCTGGAACGCCATGCTCCGCATCGCTAGCAACAAGATAATCACGAGCAGCACGCCGCCGAACGGGATGAGAATTGTTCCCACAAATGATAGGTAGCCGCCTATGACGAACAACTTCTTTCGGCCAATCCGATCTGAGAGCCGCCCGGCCGGAAACGCGACCAAGGCTCCGAGGCCCATGGCCGTACCGATGATGATGGAAATGATGTCCGCCTCGAGCTTGGGGTATTCCAGCAGTAGAAAGAGTGCCATGAGCGGGCCGATGCTTGCGAAAGAGAACCCCTCCATGGCGGCATTCGCATAGAGCACTTTGAGGTTCCTGTGGCCCTGCTTATCCATACCGTCTGGCCGGATGAGTTTCCCAAAGGATATCTTGGGACGGTCTTTTGCGGGGGATCTTGCATCCGTCACATTCGCCCAGACCATGACTGCTCCGATCAATGCGACGATTGCTGTGAAGTAGAACGGGAATTTGAAGCTGTCCGTCACGGAAAAGCCGAGATACTCTTCCGCCACGAAGTACAGTCCACCGCCTATGAACGGACCGACGACCATCCCGAGGTTCGAGGCCATCACGATCTTGCCGAGGGATGCTCCCCGGCTGGCAACTGGACAGGAATCTATGACGAGCGCTTCGCTGACGGGCCAGACCATCGCGCTCGCCACGCCTTGCAGACCTCGAACCAGCGTGAGCCCGGGCCATGATGTGGGGACAGTGAAAAGGACTGCGAGCAAAGCGTAGAGGAAGCTGCCGATCAGTATGAGCCGCTTCCTTCCGACCCTATCCGATAGGTTGCCGAAAGGAGCTGCCAGGATTGCTCTTGTGAGGACAAAAGACGAGAATAGTATACCGACCTCCAGGCCTCCCCCGCCGAGAAGCTTCACGTACTGCGGGAAGAGGGGCATTATCAGTCCGAAGCCGAGGCTGATGATGAAATCGAGTGAAGCTAGGTAGTTCACGTTCTTTCTCGCTTCGCTCTCACTCAACAGACACGAGTTCAAGAGAACCCTACCTCGACGAGCCAATCAGCCGAACAAGTCGACCCCTGCTCGCATATTTCGCAGGATGATTGGAACCAGGGATTTGTTCGTAGCCCTCATACCACAGTCGGGGTGTGCGTATGCGATGTTCTCCCGGCCTACCTTGCTGGCTATCTCCTTCAGCTTTGCGGCAACGGCCTGAGGCGAATCGACATCTTTCTCGGTCATGGGGGTGACCGCAACACATCCCGCACCCAACTTCTTGCCTGCTGATTCGAATGCCTTCTTGGACACATGTTCGATGTTCTTGAGCTCGGTCCGGCCGGCGAAGGCGAAACTGAGGGTCGAGACGTTCTTGAGCTTCAGAAGATGGTCCACGACTCCGAATCCGCCGACAAATCCACAGACATGAACGCTGACCTTGTCCCTCGGGAGGCCATTCGCGATGTAGTCGAGGAGTCCGACTCTCGCAGCGAGGTCTTTATAGCCCTGAGAAAGGAACGGCTCGTCTATCTGCACATACGCTCCCCTGTCGACTAACGCTTTTGCTATCGGAGCGAGAGCGATTGCGATGTCCTCGTAGAGATTGAAATCAACTATACTCTTGTAGTGGGATCTGATCTTCCGACTGCCGCAAGTCATTCCAAGCGTTGTAGGCCCTGTCAGGGAGAGCTTGATTTTCAAGTCTGGATGCTTCGACCGGATGTACTCCAGGTCCTTGACTTTCGAGAACGATTCTGGCCCGTTCTTAATCGATATCTTGCCGAGCACCACGGGCATGCCACCCTCGACTGCGAGCCCTTCAAACGATTCTGCGAAGTACGACACCATGTCCGCCCTCTGCTCGCCATCAGACACTATGTCTACGCCGTGAGACAGCTGGAATTCGAGGGCGCGGTCTATCGACTCGTGCAGGTCCTCGCTGAACCTGAAGAGGCTGCCTATCGTGGTCGTGGTCAGTCGAGCCATTTCAGTGGCTAAGAATCGAAACCCGCTTATAAGCCTTTTTGAAGAAGGACCGAGACTGGAAAAGAGTTAATGCAGGTCATCGCCGTTGAGGTCGCGTGAAGCTCATAGTGACCTCGTCCGAGGACAGCGCGTCGATGAACATCCGAGCGCGTCTATTGGAGAAGCCCGGCTGGACGGAAAGCGGTGAATTTGATGGAAACCCAGCGTTGGCCAAGGACGATTTCCTTATGGTCCAGGTCAACCAGATACATCTCGACGAAGACTACGTCGACGATAGGGTGAAACAAAAGCTGGGAAAGGAAGTCGAGGTAATCATCTTCGCGTCCAGGCACAGAGCAGAATCGAGAATCCCGACCCTGACGGTGCATCCAATCGGCAACTACTCATCGGCGGATTTTGGAGGCAAGCCGGGCATGCTCTGCAAGTCATCTCCACAACTGATGACCTCCGCGCTCAGATCACTCGCCTCCAACGCCAAGGGCATGGGTTTCAATATCTCCTTCGAGACGACACATCACGGTCCGAGCGTCAGTTCCCCCGCATTCTACATAGAGATCGGCAGCTACGAAGAGCTCTGGGGGAGAGAGGACGCAGCCGATGCGATAGCTAGGTCGATCATGAGCGTCAAGGATGAGGGGTACCCGGTCGTGGTCTGTGCGGGAGGAGGACATTATGCTCCGAGATTCACCGAGGTTGCCCTCTCGAAGAAGGTCGCGATAGGCCACATGGCAGCAAACTATGCATTGGAGTCGCTTGACGAAGACTTGATCAGACAGATGGCGACCAGAAGCGATGATGCGAAGAGGGCGTACTTCCACAAGAAAGGCATGCCCAAGCCAGCATACAGACAACTCAGGGAGAGGTTCGCCTCGTTGGGCCTCGAGGAGATCAGTAGCGACGACCTAGACACACTATGAAGGTGTGAACAATGACCAAGATCGTAGCAAAAGGCAGGACTTACGATAGCATAATCAAGGAGCTCAAGTCCCTCCGGAACCCGAAGAACATCGAAGGAATGGCAAGATACGGCCTCAACTCACCGACCACGCTCGGGTTGTGCATGCCAGACCTCATGAGAATTGCCAAGGAGACTGGAAAGGACCATGAGCTGGCCCAGCGACTCTGGGAGTCGGGCATATTCGAAGCCAGGATACTTGCCTTTATGATCGATGAATGGAGACTAGTGACTGAACAGCAGATGGAGTGTTGGGCCAAGGATTTCGACAATTGGGGCATAGTTGACGGCTGCTGCGGACATCTCTTCGACAAGACCCCTTTCGCTTACAAGAAGGCAGTAGAGTGGAGCAAGAGAAAGGAGGAGTTCGTCAAGAGGGCAGCGTTCACTATGATGGCGACACTGACTGCCCACGACAAGAAGGCGGAGGACGAGAAGATGCTAAGGTTCCTCCCACTCATCGTGAAGGGGTCGACTGACGAGCGCAGATACGTGATGAAATCGGTCAACTGGGCACTAAGGCAGATTGGGAAGAGGAATCGAAGGCTCAACAAGGAAGCGATTGAGACCGCGGAGCGAATCAAGAAGCTAGACTCGAAGGCCGCCCGATGGATAGCCACGGACGCTCTGAGGGAATTGAGGGGCGAAGCGGTTCAAGAGAGATTGCTCAAGCTACCGTAGTGCCCTTGAACGTCTTGCCTTCAAGAGCATCACGTAGGTTGACCAAGTCGTTTCCGTCGACGATCGCGAGAGATATCTTCGATCGCTCCAGCACCCTCGCTCCTACAGGATCGAAAACGTTATTCGGGCCTGCTCCAGTTGAGTGCCCCACCAGATCGATGAGCTCCTTGTGAGTCATGCTTGATATCCTCTTGGCGTCCGGGTTCTTCTTCGGGTCCGTTGTGTAGGCGCCGTCCACGGAGGTCGCATTTACGAGCCGCTTCGCCTTGACGCGTTCGGCGAGCAACGCGGATACAGCGTCAGTCGTGATTCCCGGGCTGACGCCGCCCATGACCACGATGGAATGAGCCTTGCCCGCGTGGAGAGCTTCGTCGTAGTCCCTCGGCGGTGAGTGACAAGCGCGATCCCCTAGCGCCGTTATGAGAAGACGAGCGTTCAAGCGCGTGACCTCGATCCCCATCTCGTCGAGGAAGCTCTCGTCGGCTCCAAGGTCTCTCCCCGCTTTGATGTAGTAACGAGCGATCTTGCCCCCGCCGGTCACTACGTACAACTTGTACTTGGCAGACATGCCGATAAGGATTTTCGCGATCCTCCTGATATAGGAAGTGTCGCCTTCGTCCCTTACCAGCACGGACCCTCCCAGCGACAGTACCACTGTTTCCATGGTGCTCAACTTTTATAACGGTGAACGCTCTAACCCGTACAAAAGGCTTGGGACTGGTTCTGGTGACCGAGCTTACAGACCTGCAGACATACGAGTTCCGCAGGAGCCTCGAGGAGGTCCGGAAACTTTCGGGGAGAGGCACGGAACTGATATCGCTCTACATACCCCCTTCGAAGCAGATCTCTGATGTCTCGAACTACCTCCGTAGTGAATACTCTCAATCGTCCAACATCAAGTCAGCATCGACCAGAAAGAACGTGCAAGCAGCCATCTCGTCGATTCTTTCAAGATTGAAGAACTTCAAGCAACCGCCGGAGAACGGCCTTGTATTCTTCGTCGGGCACAGGTCGATAGGCGCGGACCAGACCGACATGGTGCAATTCGTCCTTGAACCGCCTGAGCCGGTCCCCACATTCATCTACAGATGCGACTCGAAGTTCTTCACGGAAACGATCGAGGGGATGCTTGAGACGAAGGAGACCTATGGGCTCATCGTCATCGACAGGAGCGAAGCCACGATAGGATACCTGCACGGCAAGAGGATCGAG
>JBGQAM010000092.1:0-5089 GCA_041494275.1 Thermoplasmata archaeon
CAGCGCTGATTACTGGGTCGACAGGGGTATAAGTACAGCCCGAGCATAGGCTTCTCGTAGATTCAGGAATGGACCAGTGAAGACGAGAAGGCAACGAACAATGGCAGGACAAAGGATCCAGAAGCGGAAGATCGACGAGAAGACTGGCGTCGTCGAATCATTGTTTGGGACTCGCAAGCCCAAGGAAGACACAGATCCAGTCAAGACCATGACTGTCAGGCAAGAAACGAAGAAACTGCGGAGGGTCATGAAGACCGGGAAGATGGCCAGGAAACACGGGTCCGAGGCCTTCCAGGCTACTGCCATGACTCAGAAGGATGTCCAAATCACGGAGCAAGTCATGGAGAGCGTCGCGCTTTCCATGCCTACTCCTACTCAGAAGACTCAGGAGACTTTCGTATGCATCCAATGCGGTGCCGAGGTTCCTCTCGATGCTGAGCGCTGCCCGATATGCCAAACGCTTTACATCAAGGATGTTTCGAACGAGGCGCTCGACGAGGTCGCTGCGGCAGAAACAGCGCTCGACGAGGACGCCGACGCATTCATGGCCACGGAAGCCACCCCCTGCATTCACTTTGACGCCGAGACGGGCACAATCAGCTATCTCGAGAACGACAATAGCGATCCTGATTTCATGCTCGAGTGCTCCCACTGCGGAACAGCCGTCCAGTTCACCATCGACAGGTGCCCAATCTGCGGGACGAAGCTCGACGTGACTGATACTGGCATAGTGAGCCTCTTCGCAAACATGGAATTCGGCGAGAATGACTTGGAGGAGGAGCTTGACTGCCCGCTCTGCGGAGAGCATGTCTCCCTCGTGAAAGGCGCCTGCCCTGCGTGTCATGAGAAGGTCGAAGGTGCTGATTCGGCAGGGAAGATCGAACCAGTTGTGCACGGGGACAACGTTGTCTTCATGCACCTCGATGTGGAAACGGGAGAGCTGAACTACCTCCAAAGACTCGCCAAGCGGCTTGGATTTGAGCAGATGACTGTCCACCTGGACGGCATCGGCCGGAGTGGCGGGTTTGAAAAGGACTGGAAGAGCCTTTCGAGGATCTGAAGAGGTGATATGCCACGGATGCTTTCGATTTGTTCCGGCTCGTGCTCGACGAGTATTCCTCTCAGATAATCCAGCTGACCTCCCCTCATCCCATGAACGCTATTCAGCTCAGCGACGCGCTGGGGATCCCGATCGCCGCCTGCTATCGCCGAATCAGGACGCTCAAGGAAGCGGGGGTCCTCAAGGAGGAGGGCAGGGCGGTGTCCATCGGTGGGAAGCTTGTCGCGACATATCGTTCCTCCCTGGAGAAGGCAGAGGTCGTTCTCAATGATGGCAGGCTGAGGATCCAGATAAGAGCGAACGGTCAGAAGACGGCGAACGAAGTACTTCTCTCCGATGAACCATCAATGCTGCACTGGCCTATAGGCAATGATGCCGCTGACAAGTAGGACGCTCCGGATTCCGGACAGTCAGACGCTGGCCCTTTCTAGGTTGTCCGCGCGCTTCGCGTAGCGCCTCGCTTCGCTCTCGAAGAGCTTGTTCTGCTCCAGGAATTTCGCCCCGCGGGTACGATACTTCGCAGCCTTGGCGGTCTGTTGTGAGGCCTTGGACTCATTCTTCCGGGCGATCTCCTCCTGCTTGGCGACCTTCCGCTCCATGGTTGCGATCTTGGTCCTGAGCGATTCAGGACTCAGTTCGCTCCCTGTCTGGGCGGCGCCCGAGAGCTCCACCTCATACTCCCTGGCCATCTCCTTGAAGCTCTTGGACTTCTCCTTCCTCTCCGCGGCCTTCTCCCTGTAGGCAACAGCTCGCGCAGAGCACTTCTGGGCTTTTGCCTCGCTGGCCTTGTATTTATGGAAAAACTTTGCGGCCTTGTGTCCGAACGCATGCGATTTCTTGCGCAGGATCGCCACGTCCTGATACGCCTCGCTGTCGGCCCTGCTGCTCCTGGCCGCCGTTATCTGCTTCTCGTGGTCCTCGTCGGTCAGCTCCCCTTTCTCTTCGGCCACAGGGGCCTTGACAGGGGTTTCGGTCGCCTTGGGTGCGGGCTCGACTGGAGGCCTGGATGAGACAGGCTGAGATGTTCTCTGGAAGTCTGAGCGCGAAAGGAACGAATCGATATCTTCATCTGTCTTCTTCTGGAATTCCTTCCTCTTGGCGGAGTCCTCCTGAGCACCCATGATCTCTTCACCTACGCCTTCCGATTTGTGTCTGGGATGATAAGGCTTTTGTTCCGGGAGTCGAGTGTGGTCTCATGAACCTCTCAAACGAGAGGACTATGTAGGGGCGCGACTTGGGCAAGGCGCCTGAGGCAGGACCATGACATTGGAAGGGATTCCCGAATATCCGATGTTTCGCAAAATCACACTGGAGGACAGTATTCCAGTCAAGGAGATGCTCGCGAGATACCCAACGGAGGTCTCGGAGCGTACTTTCGGCTCCATTCTCATGTGGCGTTTGTACGAAGATCGCTCCTCATTGTCTCAACTGGACGGCCACCTGCTTGTCTCGTGGCGGCGAGAGAGATACGGGAGCCTCATACTGGAACCAGTGGGTCCCCGCCCCGCGGAAGTTGTCGCAAGTCTCTCCACTTCGGACGCCCTGAAGACGCACCCGTTCAACGGCGTCTTCGGCATAGTCGAGCCTCTGGCAACCGACATGCGCAAAGAGGGATTCACCGTCACATCCCTGAGAGACGAATGGGACTACGTTCACAGGACGGAGGACCTCACTAAGCTGGAGGGACCGAAATACCACACGCAGAGGAAGGAGATGAAGAAGGCGACCTCACAATATGAGCTCGTCTTCGAGCCGATGACTGAGGAATACCAGCAGGCCTGCCTCGAGCTCGAGGAAACCTGGTGCGACCTCAAGCACTGCAGTCTTGACAAGTTCTCTGCCGCGGAGGACCGCGCGCTCAAAGAGGCCATCGCAAACCTGGACGAGATTGGATTCTTCGGAGGCGTCGTGCTCTTGAAGGGGAATGTCCAGGCCTTGACGATCGGCGAGCGGCTGAACGCGAACACTGCTGCCGTGCACTTCGAGAAGGCGAACCCGAGCATCCGGGGACTCTACCAGGTGATCAACCAGCAGTTCTGCGAGTCATCTCTGAAAGGATTCGAGTTCGTCAACCGGGAGCAGGATGTCGGAGAGCCGGGACTGAGACGGGCGAAAGAGGGCTATCATCCGCATCACTTCGTAGAGAAACACCTGCTCTCGCTCAGGTGAAATGGCAGACACCAGTTGATGCGAAGATTATATATGCGCTAGTCCGTTCGGTCTCACAACGGAAGGGATTTGCATGGTAAAGTCGTGCATATTGGTGTGCTGCAGATTGCTCAAGACCAAGAAGGTCGTCGATCTTGCCAAGAAGCAGGCGGGTGTCAAGGACGCGTTCCCCGTCCACGGACGATGGGACGTGGCCGTCAGGACTGACGACCTCGATCTCAAGAGGATCGCGGAGATAGGAATGAACATCTACAAGGCTGATGGCGTCGAGATTGTCGAAACCCTCGTCGGCTATCCGGACTGAGGCGATGGAGATGGTAAAAGCAGTAGTTCTTGTCATGCTGGAGCAGCAGACGTTCGAGGACGCGTCGAAGATCAACAAGATACCGGGCGTCGTTGATGGCTACCTCGTCTTCGGTCACTACGACTATGTCGCATTCATCGACGTGCCCGGCTTGGAGAAGGTCGGCCAGATCGCCGACAAGATCCAGAAGCTCGGGTTCGTCAGATACGTCGAGACGCTGATCGAGAGGTAGACGGCCTGCCAAACCCTTTCCTGATTCTCATCTCTCTCTTGGCAGCGCTGGCTTTCCACTAGAAACGCCGCTTGCGTTCTTGACCGTGTCTGGCTCTGCGCCCAAATGAGGACACCAGCTGGAATTGGAGTTGGTTAAACATATATATGCGAAGCCTAATCCTGCGCCCAAGTCAGTCAACTTGGAGAGAATAGGATGGTAGACATCACCCTTGTTATCCCGATTGCAGGCGCAGTCGGTTTGGCATTTGCTGGCTATCTGACCTGGTATGTTTTCCGAAAGGACCTCGGGACTCCTGAGATGCAGGAGATCGGGGACGCCATCAGGCAGGGAGCCATGGCCTACATGAAAAGGCAGTACACGACCATAATCGTGATAAGCCTACTGCTGAGCGTGCTGATTGCCTCATTGATTGACCCGAAACCGTGGGTCGGTCTATCGTTCCTCGTTGGAGCGCTGGCATCCGCCCTGTCAGGGTACATCGGCATGTACGTCAGCGTGAGATCGAACATCAGGACTGCCGCGGCAGCAAGACGTACACTCAATGAGGCGCTAGTCACTTCGTTCAGAGGCGGCGCGGTCTCAGGCATGGGCGTCGTATCGCTCAGCCTTATTGGCGTCGCTGGCGTTTTCTTCGCGTTCCGCAATGGTATGGGCTTTGACCCCGGCATGTCTCTCGATGCAGCCATTGGATTCGCTTTCGGCGCAAGCTTCGCAGCGCTCTTCGCGCAACTCGGAGGCGGTATCTACACCAAGGCAGCGGATGTCGGTGCAGACCTCGTCGGTAAAGTCGAGGCTGGAATCCCTGAGGATGACCCGAGGAACCCGGCGGTCATCGCAGATCTAGTCGGCGACAATGTCGGTGACTGCGCGGGCAGAGGGGCGGACTTGTTCGAGTCAACTGCAGCGGAGAACATCGGCGCGATGGTGCTCGGCCTCTCACTATTCAAGTTCTGGACATCATTAGTGCCCGCCTCTCTCCAGTGGTCGGAGTCTGAGGCTCTTGTCTGGATATTCTTCCCGCTCGTCGCTAGGTCGTTCGGGATATTCGCTTCACTTGCTGGCGTCTTGGCTGTTAGGCTCAGACGCGAAGACAAGGACCCTATGTCCGGCATCAACATGGGCTACTACGTGACATGCATTCTAGCGGCGATATTCTTCTTCATCGCAACGAAGTACATGATGGGCGACAAGTACCTCTACTTCTTCGGCGCGGGCCTGATTGGTATCGCCTTGAGCATCGTAATTGTCTACATCACTCAGTACTACACATCTGGTAGCTGGAGGCCGGTTCGGGAGATTGCCCAAGCATCTACAACGGGTC
>JBGQAM010000048.1:0-12769 GCA_041494275.1 Thermoplasmata archaeon
CGCTGATATCACCCTACACGACCGCGAAGGATGTTGACCTCCACACGAAGGTTTTCGGCGAGAGCGTTAGCAAGCTTCTAGGGTGAGCAAGGAGGTTGGAAAATGGAGCCTCAGTTCAAAGACGCATTCAGGAAAATCGACATGTTCGTGCGTCAGGACGTCCGAGCTTCTGGTGTGCCTGCCTTGGTCGTCGGGATTACGAACAGGGAACGTTTGCTCCAGGTTTCGGCTCATGGGTATGCGGACATGGAGCGGAAAATTCCGATGCGCCCCGATTCGAAGTTCGAGATCGGGTCGATAAGCAAGTCGTTCGCCAGCATCGTGCTGCTTCAACTGCAGGAGCGAGGCCTGCTGGACCTTGACGACCCTGTGACGGAACACCTGCCATGGCTCAAGATCAAGACGAGGTTCAAGCCGATAACCCTCCGGCACCTTATGAGTCACACCGCCGGCATCATCCAAGGCACTGAGGAATCGCTTTCGGCATATTCGGAAGCCCTTGTTCTTGAAAGGATCGGTGCGTCCACACCACCTGGGAGATTCTTTCACTACTCGAACACAGGCTACAAGATACTGGGGCTCGTTCTCGAGGGGCTCCTTGGCAAGAGCAACGGTCAGATCATCAAGGAGCGTGTGACAGAGCCGCTCGGGATGAAGGACACGGAAACGGTGATCTGGAACGACATGCGGGAACGCCTCCCCATTGGATACGGCGCCTATCATGACGACCGCCCGCACCCGAGAAATGGCAGGCTCGCGCCTTGGCCTTGGTTCGAGGTCGAAACCGCGGACGGATCGATAGTCTCGACCGCATCTGATATGGCGACATATGTCAGGATGATTCTGAACAAGGGCAGGAGCCCCGAACGTCGTATCATCTCTCAGAAGAGCTTCGAGATGCTTACCCAGAAGATCGTTGACTCATCAGATGCGAATACAAAGCAGCACTACGGTCTTGGTCTCGGGACCATGACCGTCAACGGCCATACGTATGTCGGTCATACAGGGGGCATGCTGGGATTCATTTCTGAGATACTGGCAGATATGGACGACGGCCTTGGTGTTGTCACGCTCAACAACTCGCATGTGGACTCCAACGACATCGCTCTGAACACGCTCACGATGCTGAACGCTGCGGTCCGTGGGAAGAGGTCCCCAAGTCTCCCTGCGCCGCGAGACTCCTTCCGTGTGAAGAACGCCTCCGATTATGCAGGTGAATATGGTCGCTTGGATGGGAAGCGTGTGTCATTCCGAAGCCAGCGCGGCCGGCTTTACCTTGTCGAAGGGACCAAGACCATCCCGTTGGAGCAGCGGGACAAGGATACATTCCTCGCGGACCACTCCGACTATCACCTATTCCTGTTCAAGTTCGGGCGCAAGGCCGGCAAGGTCGTGGAGGTCTTTCACGGCGCAGATTGGTATCCCAAGGGCGCGTACAAGGGGCGATGGGCGCTCGGTCATCCGAGGTCATGGCACCCGTACCTTGGTCACTACAGATCGCTTAACCCTTGGGCCTCGAACTTCAGAGTGGTCCTGAGGAAGGGAGCGCTTGTGTTCATTCAGCATGACGGCAAGGAAGAGCCGGTAGTGGCGATCGGGGACGGGACATTCCGGGTCGGTGCTGACAAGCGGTGTCCGGAGCGCGTCGAGTTCAGTGCGATCTTTAAGGGAAAGGCGATGGTGGCCGTACTCTCAGGAGCCCACTATGTCAGGGTATCATCTCCCTGATTCTTCGGCATCTGGCCATATTTCCTTCGTGAGGAACTCGCATGGATTTTGGGACAAGCTATTTGCACGCCTTCCGCGTAAAACCATTTGAGGATGATGATGTTGGAGAAAGCAACATTCGCAGCGGGCTGCTTTTGGCATGTTGAAGCCGCGTTTAGCAGGGTAGAAGGCGTAGTGTCCACACGAGTAGGATACGTAGGTGGCAGGCTCGAGAACCCCACGTACAAGGATGTGTGCTCGGACAGAACCGGACACGCCGAAGCGATCGAGGTCGAGTACGACTCCGCTGCAGTCTCATACGATGATTTGCTGTCGGTCTTCTGGGACATACACGATCCAACAACCGTGAACAGGCAGGGTCCTGACGTCGGTTCGCAGTACCGGTCCGTAGTCTTCTACCACTCGCCTGACCAGAAGGCAGCAGCGATTGCCTCGAAGGGGAGGCTTCAAGCCACTGACCGTTACCGTCAGCGGAAGATTGTCACCGAGATAGTCCCCGCCACCGCCTTCTATCCCGCTGAGGACTACCATCAGAGGTACTTCGAAAAACGGGGCGTGACGTCCTGCAAGATGTCTGGGACGGTCTAGCCCTCGGACCGCTTTACCCGGCAGCCGTCAGTTCAAAGTGAAATGATATCTTCCTTGAATCTGATGTCCTTTGGCCCGAGCCGAGACAAATAGCTCTGAGTGGCCAGCTGCTCTGGAATCACGAACCCCTTGTCCTTGACCTCGCCATCGATGAACATCTCGGTGGCGATGGCGCCTCCCGTCCCCACGTAGTACGCGCCCGCGTTCGTCCGGTAGAGTTCGTAGGCCTTCTCGTGGGACATCGTCGTGAATATCCTTACCTTGGTCTTCCTGCCATTCTTCTCGCCAATCACTTCGACCGCGAAGCCAGTGTGCCCCTTCACCTTCTCAGCGAGGTCAGCTGGATTTGGGAGCATCGAGGTCACAACGTCGAGAGGTCTGACCTTGGTGCCTTTCACATCAATCGGTTCCTTGCTGAGCAGCCCCATCTTCCGAAGCGTGACGGACATGTTGGCGAACTTGTCGTCGATCCCGATATTGAAAGAGGCGTTCCTGAGCGTCTTGATACCCATAGGCATGAAGTAGGTCTCGTCATGGTTCGTCTTGTAGACTGGAAGGGGTCCTAGAGGTTGTGGGAACTCGTAGATCTGCCTTGCGCTCATCGGAGGAATGAACTCGATCCTGCCTTCCCTGAAGACCGCTGCAGGAACGCTCGTTTCATCGAGCAAGTCCACCGGAGACCAGAGTGAGAACAATTCCACCCCATCAACCGTGCCGGTGTCGCCATCATATGTGTTCGCCTCGTCAGCCCTGTCGAGTCTGTTGGCGGCGTGCATCGCAAAGACGTCGGACATGCCGGGTTCTTCGCCCATCCCGATCATGGCTGCTATCCCTGCGTCTTTGCACATCTTATCAAGCTTGTCGAATTCCGGGCCAGTACTGTCCAATGGCATGCCAAAATCGATGTAGTTCGTGCCGACCTTCGCAGCCACTTCAAGTGGGATCCTATTGAGTCGCCACGGCATCGTCGCGACAACGATGTCGCAGTCCTTGAGCAGAGTCTTCAGTGCCTTAGGGTCTGTTCCATTCACCTTCTTGACCGAGACTCTGTCTTTCTTCAGGCGACTGGCCAATAGATCCGCCGCCCGTGTGTTCGCGTCTGCCAGGACCAAACTGTCAATCTTGGGATTCTTTGCGAGGTGCTCTGCGCACACGAGCCCACAGACTCCGCATCCCAGCTCAACGACCTTCATATGTTCACAACCTGGCTATAGAGGAGACGCTTTCAGAGGATGTCTGGCTCTGAAGAGTGTTCTCCGAAACCGGGAAGGCACCGACATTCTTGAACGTTTCTGCCCTCTGGAAGTCGCATTCGGACAATAAGAGGTCGGAATCAAATCCCCACCTGGTCAGTTTCGTGGGCAATCATTCCATTCCCAAGCTTTAATAGGTCTCGTTGTTTCGGTGATTCGATGCGCTGCTCCAATTGCGAGAAATGTTGTGAGGATACTCAGATGGAGCTCTGCAAGACGGACATTGAGCGGCTGGAACGCCGTGGCTACGAGAGGGGCGATTTCTCCTGTCAGAGCGCCGATGGAATGCCTAGGCTGCGGAACGTCGGGGCTTACTGTTACTTCTATGACCATGACCAGAAACGGTGCAAAGAATATGCCTCGCGGCCGCTCGGATGTGTCATCTATCCTGTCAACCTGACGCCTGAAGGCGAGATCGTAATCGACAGCCTATGCCCTGAGGCGTACACCTTGACGAGGGATGAGATTGAGAGCAAAGGTCGGCGCCTCCGCCAACTGCTGAAGACGATAGACATGGAAGCACGGGAGTCGACGCGATCGGGCTGATGCTCCGAGTGGTTGAATCTCGTTCCCTTGATGGTCTAGTAAACGATCTTCAGGCCAATCCGATCACCTCACTCAGGGGGCTGGGGGAGCTTCTGCTGTCGACGTATGCGCACCGTGCCAGGTGAAGGACATAAGCCCTTGGAAACCCTCCTGTTTGAGTGTGGTCAGGGCACGACCGGAACAGGGCTCGGGGCATCTCCTCCCTGCTTGTGTTCTTATCATGTCGATTGCCATGGCTGTCTTGGCATGGCTCTCTCATGATCACTTCTGGCCTGCGAAGTAGACCCAGTATAGAATCAGAGCCCAGGAGAGGAAGAGAACCGCACCAAGTACCGCCAACGCTGGTACTAGCACGCCGACAAATGCAATGATTACGGCTGCTGGTACGCCTACGATGATGGCAACATAGAGAGTGAACTGCCAGAACCCCAGGAGTCCTCTCGGCGGCAAGCCCAGGCCGAAAAACCAGAAGAACCGTTCGACAGCCCCCAATTTGGTGCTGGAAGGACTGATTCCTGAAATCCACCAATACAGTGAGGGGGTCCAGAGAGAATACCAGACCTCCTCCCATGGTGTGAGAGGAACATCCGGCTGATTGGTCGGAGCAGCAATCGATTCTGGATTGATTCTGCTCCAGCCGTCCCCACTATTCACCTTTGTTCGGATTTGTTGTAGGCTTCTCATTTCAGACCTATGTTAGCTAGGGGCCGGCTTGCCTAATAGGGTTTCTCAGGATTCCCCGTTCCTCCCCTATGGTCTTTTGCCAGCCGATGAATCAGGACTGGACTGCATCGTCATCACCACTCTCCCACACTTTGGGCAGTCTGTATAGTCTGAGGAAGCCGGAGGAATCACTTCTCCACAATATGGACAGCGATTTGGCTGGACCAATGATCGCTTCTGGAGCGTCTCCTCTTTGCGTCTCTTCATTTCTGCATATTCTGCATCCCATCTACGGTAGAACCGATCCGTGGATAGAAACCACACAACGATGTACAGGACAATGAGGATCAGGATAATAGCGAGTATGAGGGTTTCCATCTTCCCCGCTCAGTATCGCCTTCCCTCCCCTATGGTCTTTTCCGAGGTGAGGGACAGAAGTCTTCTTCTGTTCGCAAAGACAGTAAACAAAAGTGCCAGGTGAAGGACATAAGCCCCTTTCTGTTCCCGCTTTGCAGCGGTGATGGCATTCGACTATTGCACTCTACCCGCCGACGATGAGAGATCGATTCGGCCGTTTGAGCTTGCTCCAGTGGGGAGTCGCCGTTTCACCAAATCTCCGGGAGACTTCATCCACAGAGGAATCATCACGTTATCCCGGGGCTGTGTCGTTTCTGCGCCCTTGCCAGGACTCTCGCCCTGCTGTTCTGACAGCCCACTTTCTCATGGAGAGGGGACTTTCCTCAGCCGGTCCGCGATGAACGCAGACCTACCGTCAGCCATCCGCCTTCTCCTGGCGAACGGTATCTACGCGGTTGCATCTACAAAAGCCTTTCTGAGGTCGCAAGCCAATACCAGCAGTTGTGATGATAGATGAGATGCGTGAGAAGAGAAGAAAGAGGAGGGCATCACAGTTCAGAGGACTATAGGCACACTCCGGCAATCGCCTACAGCACCTTCACGGGTTCGAAGGCTGCCTTGACAGTAATGTGACCATCTGATGTGTCGAAGTAGGCAGATCTGCCACGATTCCCCCCGAGGTCCTCAGCGACAATCCGGATCATGTACTCCCGGAGTATGTTCCTTATCATCATGCTGTTCTCTCTGCCGATGTTTGCGATCGCTAGGTTCAAGTTCGGAAACATCTGGGCCCCACCAACCAGCTTGGCAACCAACCTTTCTTTCTTGGCGCCGCGGTTGAGCATCTCTTGGACGAGTTTCTTCGTGCCCGTGTCAGCATACTTCCCCTCATTGTCGCACTTGATTGGGGATTTCGGAAGCAACACATGGGCAACTCCTCCTATTCGGGCCACCGGGTCGTACAACACAATGGCGACGCAAGAGCCTAGACCCAGACATATTATCTGCTCAGGCGCGTGGCACACTGCCATTTGTCCAATCCCGACTGTATGCGGCTGGCTCATCTTCTAGGCCCCGCCATCCTCTCGAGGATCAATTTGAGTGTCGATTCCTCGGGGAGCATCAGGAAGTACCCTTCGAACTCCTCGTCGATCCCTTTGAAGCATGTGTGGACCGCAAGAACGGTGTCGACCTTCTGTGCCAGGCTAGCCAGTGGGATGTCCAGGACAGCACCTAGCATATCCACGGTAGCGTCCGGAGGTGCCGGTATCATGTCGATATCTATCATCTTCGAGACTGCGATTAGATACCAACAAAGGCAGATGTTGCCGACTTCCTTGAGCGCGGATTTCTGTATCTCCGTCAGCGAGGCGATATCGACTTTCTCCTTTGTTAGGTGCTCGAGCAATGTGACCGCGGATTTCCTCGGGAGAACCACAAGTATTCCGCTCTTGAGGTCGCCGCAAAGGTAAGTGTAAGTGCCCGCGACGATCTGGTCGGGGCCCCCAAGCCAGTCCGATACCTTGGACATGGGCAGAATGTTGCACGAAGTGACCTCGTTCATGAGCTCAACATCCATGAGTGACGAGAGCGCCGTAGCAGCACTGCCCGCGCCTATGTTGGCGAATTCCATGATCACTCCCAAGACCTTTCCAGCCTTTTCGTCAGTCACTGCCCTCATCCTCCGATTATGGAATCGACGTCAAGTATCAGCGCTATCCTGCCGCTGCCGAGTATCGTTCCCCCCGATATCCCCCTGACCTTCCTCAGCCGCCTGTCCAGCCCTTTCACGACTATCTGCTGATGGCCGATAAGCTCGTCGACCTGCAGGGCAACCCGCCTGTCCCTGCTCTGGACCACCAGCGTGTTGATGCCCTCAGGTGTTTCGGGCGGCTTCGCCATCCCGAAGAATTCTCGCATTCGTATCAGAGGCAGCACCTCTCCTCTGAGCTGCACGACCTCCCTGCCCCTGATGGTCTTAATCTCGCCCTTCTCGAACTTGTGTGATTCTACGATGGTCCCCATCGCGACTGCGTAGGTCTGGTCTGCAATCCCAACCAGCATCGCCTCGATTATCGCGAGAGTGAACGGAAGCCAGAGCGAGAAAGTGGTCCCTGCGCCTTTCGAGCTGGTTACCATCACGCTTCCTCCGAGCTCCTCGACGGCTCTTTTGACGACGTCGAGCCCAACACCTCTTCCAGATACCTCTGTGACCTGGCTCTTGGTGGAGAACCCCGGCTTGAAAAGCAGGTCCAGGAGCTCTCTTCCCGATGCAGCATCGGCTTGACCCTGGGACATCTCGCCTTTCTTCACGGCAGCCTTCTTGATTTGGTCGTAGTCAATGCCTTTGCCGTCGTCCGAGACCTCGATCAGCACATGGTCCTGCTGCTTCGACGCGACTATCCTGATTAGTCCTTTCGCCTTTTTCCCCGCACGGACTCGTTCATCGGTCGTCTCTATTCCATGGTCGACGCAGTTTCGCAACAGGTGCATCATGGGCTCGGTTATTCTGTCAACTACCGTCCTGTCGAGCTCTATGCTTCCCCCCTCGACGAGGAGTTCAACCTCCTTTCCTTCGTTCTTGGATATGTCTCTGACCATGCGAGGGAACCTGCTCATTACTACATCGAGAGGGATCATCCTGATTCCGAGGACTTTGGACTGTATGTCAGAAGTGAGCTTGTCGATAAGAGCTGATATCTCTTGGAGCTCGTAGTCGTCACGCGAGGAGGCTTTCTCGAGAAGCCTGCTCCGCCCGATGACCAGCTCGCCAACGTTGTCCAGCAGGTCGTCCAGCTTGTCCATCCCCACCTTGACAGTCTGAGCTGGGAGAACATCGGATGAAGCTGCCGAAGCGCTGACTTCCTGCTTCGTCATCTTGTGCCATTTTTCCCTGGGTTCTCCGGTCATCCCTACGTTGACCTCATCTACATCCGACATGGCAATGACACGTCTGAGTGCCTCCTGGAGTTTCTCTGTAGGCTCGACGACGACTGTCAACTCCTCGAAGACATGCTCGCGCTCAATGTCCGCCTCCGTTGGGTTGGATTCGACGATCTCGGAGGCTTTTCCAAGCTCCTTCAGGATCACCATGGCCCTTGCAGAGGGGAGTGAGCACCTTCTTCCCAGCCTTATCGAGACAGTCGTCGTCTTGGATTTGACCGCTACGGGTTCGATCTCAGGTGCCTTCTTCTTGGGCGATGGACGTTCGCTAGCGCCGGAGAGCAGTCCTCGCAGCTGCTGGATTAGTCCTGGATTCTCCCTGATTTCAGCAGACGCCTCTACAGCGATGACCATAGCGTCGAGGGTGTCGAACCCAGTGAAGATGGTCTCCACGACGTTCTCCTTGAGCTGTAGACGGCCGTCGCGGATTCCGCCCAGCACGTCCTCTATTGCATGAGCCGTCTCGACGACAGCCTTGAAGTTCATCATTCCGGCCATGCCTTTGATGGTGTGCGCGGATCTGAATATCCGATCCACCAACTCCTTGTCTTCCGGGTTCTTCTCGAGCTCTAGCAAAGCATCGTTCATGATGCGCAAGGACTCTCGCGATTCAGAAACGAACAGCTTCGAGTACTTGTTCAGATCGATGTCTTTTGCCAAACCAGCTCACTCCTGAAGGAACTTTACTATCTCTTCCGCGATTTTCTCCAAAGGCAGAACCTGGTCTACCAGTCCCGCATCGACTGCGGATTTTGGCATGGAATACGCGACGGAACTGTGCTCGTCCTGAACCACGACCCTTCCTCCCGACGCCTTGACCACCATAGCGCCCGCTGTGCCGTCCACTCCCATGCCAGTGAGAATCACGGCCATCAAGTTTTCCCTAATCGACTCAGCAGCACTCTTGAACAGCACGTCGACAGATGGCCTGACGAAATTAACCGGCTCGCCATCGTCCAGCTTGATCACAAGGCTTGCTGCACCTTTCCAGCCTAGTTTGAGGTGCCTGTCACCGGGGGCCAGATATGCTACGCCTTTCTCGACTCTATCGCCTTCGCAGGCAAGAACCACCCTCGGACCCTTTGCGGCATCCAACCTTTTCGCGAAAGAGGCTGAGAATTCAGGAGGGAGATGTTGAACGACAACGAAAGATGCGGGGATGTCCCTGGGAAGGGCCGCGAAGACAATCTCCAGGGCCCTTGGGCCGCCAGTCGATGCGCCAATCACCACGACCTTGTGGCCTTTGAAGGCTTCTTTCTTGATGGTTAACAGCTTCTTTGTCTGCAGAGGCTCCCTCGTCCTTCTCAGGACCTCTACCTTCGCTTCCGCAGCAATCCTCACTATCTCGACTATCTTGCCAGTAAAATGCACAATATCAATGGAAACAGGGCCGCTGGGCTTCGAGATGAAGTCGACTGCGCCCATTTCCAGCGCTCTGAGGGGAAGTTGGTCGTCAACCTTGTCCATTGCGCTGAGCATGACCGTCCTTGCAAAGGACTCCTTCATGATCCTCTGCAGTGTAGCGATGCCGTCCATCTTCGGCATCTGTATGTCAAGGAGAACGACGTCCGGGGCCAGTGTCTTGACTTTCTCAATAGCCTCGACTCCATCCCTGGCGCTCCCTATCACCGATATGCCGGAGTCAGACTCCAGCATGTCCTTGAGAACGACGCGCATGTACGCGCTGTCATCGACAATCAAGACCTTGATCTTCTCAGGCATCCGCCCGACCTCAGATTTCCATCTGGAGCACGGCGTTCACAGATTCGAGCACGTCATCTGCCGTGAAGGGCTTGATTATGAAATCCACAGCGCCAGCCTCAAGCGATCGCATGACGGTCTTCTGATGGCCAAGAGCCGAGATCATGATGATCTTTGCCTTGCCGTTGGCCTCCTTGAGCCTCTTGACCGCTTCGATGCCGTCCTGCTTCGGCATCACAATGTCCATTGTGATGACGTCGGCTCCTTCCCTACCGAATATCTGGACAGCATCGTCGGCGTTTCTAGCCTCGATCACCTTGTGTCCCCCAGCTTCGAGTATGTTCCTGAGGACCTTCCGCATGAATTCCGAGTCATCCACAACTAGTATCTTGGCCATGTCAGCTACCTCCAGAACTGTGTTCAGAATCATCAGACAGCTCTAGAACCTTGAGCGGGTCAATCAGCGTGATAAGCCTGTCTTCGTGCTTGGCTATCCCGATGACATATTGCGCCTCGATGCCACTCGCCACGTAAGCTGGGGCTTTCTCGACTGACTCCTTCGCGAACCTCGCGACCTCTAGGACCTCATCTACGAGGAAGCCGACCGGAGCGTCGGTCGCATCGACGACTACGATCTTCTTGTTGCCCTCAGCCTCTGGGTTCGGCTCCATCCCGAATCTTCTCCTGAGGTTCACGACGGTCAGAAGCTTCCCTCTGAGGTTTATGACTCCTTCGATGTGTGAAGCGCTTCTGTGGACCTTGGCGACTTCCTCGATGTTATGTATCTCCCTGACTATGGCCACATCGAATCCATACTCTTCTTTGCCCAATCGGAAGACTACATATTGCAGAGTGTCGGTGTCCAGCATGGTAATCACTGCCTTCTAGCGCTCTACTTGACCTCGCTTGCCCTTTGCACGGTCATGACGGTTGCCTTCGCAGAGTCGACCTGCTTTGTGATCTCGTTCAATTTGTTCGCCAGATCCGCCAGCTCATGGGCCGACGCCGTGAGCTCTTCCATCCCTGCCGCGAGGTTTTCAGAGGATACCGAGATACCTTCAGAGGAGGCAGAGTTCTCCTTCGAGATCGCTGCGACCTCGTCGAGCGATTTGGCTAGACTTTCAGTGAGCGCCTTCTGCTCTTCCGTGGAGGCGCTGATCTCCTGCACCATTGCTGCCGTCTCCTCGACCGTCGCGGCGATGTCCTCTAGGGATTTCAGCGAGTCTGAGATGGTTCTTGAGCTCTCAGACGCATCCTTCATTGTGTGTTCCATCTTGTCTGTCGTGTCATCGATGTCCGTCTCGACGAGCTCTATGAGTTGCTGTATCTGGTTCGCCGCTTTTCGAGAGCCTTCGGCTAGCTTCCTGACCTCGTCAGCAACCACTGCGAACCCACGTCCCTGTTCGCCTGCTCTCGCAGCTTCTATCGCAGCGTTGAGTGACAACAGGTTCGTCTGATGCGCGATGTCGGTGATTATTGACACGATCTGAGATATCTCTTTTGATTTCTTGGAGAGAAGCTTCATCGCCTCCGCGGTGTCCTCCACGTTTCTGAGCAGCGAGTTCATCTTCTCCAGTGATATCTGAGCAGACTTGCTGCCGTTCTGCGCAACTTCGCTGGCGTTGGCAGACGCGCCTGCTGCATTCTGCGAGCTCTGGACCACGTCGTAGATCGCCTTGGTCTGCTCCGAGAGCATCCTGACCATTTCATCGATTCTCGTCGACTCAGCTTGAGCACTCTTGGATTCTTGCGCGACGGCCGAGGATACCTGTTGCGTGTTCTCGGTCATGTGTCCAATGGTCTCTGCGAATGATGCGGACGAATCCTTGAGAGACTCCGCGGCTATCTTGATCTCGTTTGTGAGCTTTGACAGGTTCTGTCTCATCTGCTTGAAGGCTTCGACAAGCGTTGCGAGGTCGCCTTTCGCAGTGATATTGATCTCCCTTGTCATGTCCCCTCCAGCAATCGCTTGTGCGCTCTCAGTCAGCTCTATGAGGGGTTTCGAGGTGTTGTCGATCAGCATGTTCATCGATTTCACGAGATCTCCCACCTCGTCGTTCGTAGCCTTGATTTCCAAACGTGTTCTGAAATTACCCTCTGCAATCGTCTTTGCCGTCTTCGAAACTGCTACAATCGGCTTCATTTCGGAGGATGAGAACAAGAACGACAGGAGGATGACGGCAACAGTTGCCGCTGCAGCTCCAACGATAGTGTACAATATCGCGTTGTTCGTCGTCTTGTGTATCACTGAGTCCATCAGCGAGGCTGCGTCGTCGTTCACACCTATCAGATCTTCCATGTTCAAATTGATGGTCGCCATGTGCAACGATGCATTCGTTGCCGCGTGATTTGCAGAGGCAGCGTCACCATCCGATAGCAGGCTGACAGTGACAGCGACATCGGTTGTGTAGTTCTCCGACTCCGACTCTATGACGCCAAAGGCGCGAGCCTCTTCCGTTTTCAGAGCCTCCTGTCCCTGGTCGTTGATGATGCTGCCCATGTTCGTAGAGGCAGCAAGTGAGTATTGAGTCTCATACTCCCTCAGAAACTTCATATATGGTGATTTGGGGTTCTCCATGTTGTTGTAGAACACGCTGGAGCCAGCCCCGCCATAGGTGAGCACGTATTTCATGAACGATTGGTGTGATGATGCCAGGTCGTTGCTGGCCTCTGCAATAACGACGATGGCCACGATTGATTCGTCGTGCAGGATCGTCGCGTCCTTCTGGATGTCGTACATTCCTTGAATCGACACAAGGCTGATGAACGCAATCGGGATCAAAGACATGCACATGATCACAGCGACGAGCTTCGCCGTCAGACCGAATCTCAATTGACCACCTGTCCAATTCCATAGCCTTGGTTTCCAAGCCGGTGTTTTTCCAGATGGTGGAAACCATTCTATGCGTCAAAATCCGCCTGGACCATATTAATATATGTCGTCTCATTATCAATTCTGGTAGCCAGTGCTCCAGACATGCCTTTTTTCA
>JBGQAM010000038.1:0-16168 GCA_041494275.1 Thermoplasmata archaeon
GCCCGACGTTGAACCCAACGGCATCGTTGACATACCTTACGATCTAGATGGGACTGCAAGCGCGAGAGACAACTTCCCTCTGACCGCTCTACCTGCCGCGCCTCCGGAACCGATTCCTGAGTTCGGCACCATAGCACCGATGGTCGTTGTTTCGGCGTTCGTCCTGCTCGTTTGTGGGCTCAGATTCGTTCGAAAGAAGAACTGACACGATACGTCAAAATCTACATAAGCCCGCAGTCAGTCCTCGGTAGCACGCGGAGGGAAAAAGTGGACGAAGTGAAGACATTCAGTCTCCCGAAACTAGCATATGGATACGCGGACCTCAAGCCGTTCATATCTGAGGAACAGCTGAAGATACACTACGAGAAGCACCACCAGGGCTATGTCAACGGCGCGAACAACATACTCGCCAAGATTGACAAGGCTAGGGCGGAAGGCGCGGACTTCGATGTGAAGTCGACGCTCAAGGAGTTGTCGTGGAACATCGGCGGTCACGTTCTACACTCTCTGTTCTGGGGCAACCTGGCACCGAAGGGCAAGGGTGGCGACAAGCCAGGCGGAAAGCTAGCTGACTGGCTCGTGAAGGAGTTCGGCACGCTCGACCGGTTCAAGAAGGAGTTCACAGCCGCTGCGAACAGCGTCGAAGGATCGGGATGGGCAGCGCTCGCATTGGGCTCACAGACGACCAGACCATACATCATGCAGATCGAGAAGCACAACGTGAACGTGATGCCGACCTACACTATTCTGATGGTCGTTGACGTCTTCGAGCACGCATATTACATCGATTACAAGAACGACCGCGCGAAGTTTGTCGATGCCTTCTGGAACATCGTCAACTGGGATGCGGTCGGCAAGAGACTGGACGCGCATACTTGAGTCGACCGATTTGAAACCCCTTTCTGTTCTTATCCAATGAGCAGTAGCAGGAGAATCGTAGCGCATACGATTAATGCGCCCGCAAGGAATGGCGGAACAAGAGACATGACTGTCAATCTCTCTTTTCCGTTGGTCGGGAAGAGCTCTATTCTGTAGTTGAAGCCGCAATGTGGGCACAGGGTGAAGTAGATCTTCTGGTCGATGATCTTACCACAAGAAACGCAACCTCTCGGATCTGCACTTCTTCCATCCCCCGGAGCTGGTTTCAGTCCTTTCCCGCAGGAGCTGCAGAACCGAGCCCACTCAGGGTTCTCGCCGAGGCAATGCGGGCAATTCAATCCTCTCTCCTCCGCGAATCAATCCACGCTCATTCCTTAAGCTTCTTACCAATTCCTGGCTTTCTTGAGAAGCACGTGCTCAGAAACCCTTATAGAGTAGTTGTCCATCCACCGTTCGCCTAGGCCAAAGTTGGAGGGATGTCGGATGGCGGTTGCGCGTTTGAAGTTCTTCGACAAGGACGAGGAAGAGCTGGTGCACGAACAGAGTCTCAGATGCCTCGAGAGGATCGGAGTCATGGTCAAGAGCGAGTCCGTTCTCAAGATGCTGGAGCGTGCGGGCGCGACCGTCGACTACAAGAAAGGGGTCGCGAAGCTCTCCGAGAACATGATCATTGAGGCGGTCAAGAAAGCACCGAAGCGAATTAAACTCGGCGCGAGGAACCCAGAGCATGATAAGGAGATCCCCGTCGAGACCTACCCTCTGATGGCCACGACTGGACTCGCGGTCTACACTCATGACCTTGATACTGGAAAGCCGCGATCTACGACGAATAAAGACCTCGCGAACTTCTCGAAGGTCGCTGACGCTGTGAAAGGCGTGGACATCTGCTGGACCTCTGTGACCGCCGGAGACGTCCCTCAAGAAGCACTCGCATTGAATTCGCTGTGGACGGTTCTGCAGAACAACACGAAGCACATCCATGTCGTCCCTGCGACGCACGGCGTTGAGGACGCTCGCAAGCAGGTCGAGCTCGCCTCCATGGTCGCAGGGGGACCAGAACAGCTGAGAAAGAAACCACTCTTCTCGGTCATCAGCTGCTCGATCGCACCTCTCTGCTTCGAGAAGGCGGAGATCGAGGCGCAGGCGGAGTTCGCCAAGGCTGGCATACCCGTAATATCCATGTCTATGTCGATCTCAGGCCTCTCATCGCCGGTCACGATGGCTGGTACCTTGGAGAACATCAACGCGGAGAACCTCGCGAGTCTGGTGATCTCTCAGACATCCTCCCCGGGAGCGCCGTTCGTGTACAGCTCGGAGTCCGCCCCGATGGACATGATGACGGGCGTGATGGACTACAATGCGTACCATCTTCCGCTGATCTCTGCCGGTGCTGCTCAGATGGCGAAGCGGTACGGTCTGCCGTGCCACACGTCCAGCTGGGGATTCGAGACCAAGGAGCCCGGCATACAGGCGTCCATAAGCGAATCCTTGGGAGTCATGTTGAACACTTTCTCCGGATCCGACATGATGTCCGGTGCGGGCAGCCTCGACCACGCGAAGGGTGCTGGCCTCGAGCAGCTCGTCCTCGACTCATATGTCTGGCAAGATATCCGGACCTTCATGCACAAGTTCCTTGTGAGCAAGGACAAGATTGCACTCGATGTCATAGAGGCGGTCGGCCACGGGGGCACATTCCTGAAGCACCCGCACACCATCAAGAATTTCAGAGGAGAGCTGCTGCCGCGCGACATGAGCAAGCGGCATTGGCAAGCGACGCTCTCGACTTCTATGACGAAGGAGACCCGCGAGATCGCGAAGCAGATATTGAGGGAGCACAAGGTCGAGCAATTGTCGGCAGATGTAGTGAAGAAGGGCAACGTTCTGGTCAAGGAATACGAGCGTTTGGTCGCAAAGAAGGGGTAATTCAGGGAACAACACTAATAGGCGGATAGTGTAACTCCTGTCCTGTAGAGTTGTTCGCGATTGTTCTTTAGAGTGAGAGAGACAGATGTAGCGCGATACTCGCGCAGGATGGGACTGAGACTTGAGGATCAGATAGTAAACCCGCGTTGCGACCTCCCCAGTTCCACTTTCCGATGGCTGGTCTTTCCATTTGCCTCAGTTTCCGTACTGGTGATCCTGGTCACGTTGTTCCTGATGTCGATGGAGCGCGGCGGCTGGTCCTGGTCGAGCTGGACATACGCGTTCTCGTTCGTGATTATGGTCCCGCTCATCGCCCTCGAGATCAAGCGTAAGGCGGTCATCACGGGCGGTGCGATTATCCTTCTGTTCTTCATGGTATTAATCGATGCTGGAATGCCAGGATACTTCGGGTACAGTCCCTCGGATTTCAACTGGTATGACAACTGGGCTCACTATCTTGGCACGCTGGGTCTCACGATGTTCTTCTGGTCGTTCCTATGCTGGACCGTGAGCCCTACCGGTCCGCCGAAGACCAATGGTCGAAGGAAGTTCCTTCTGACGATCGTGACTATGGTGATCATCTCGTTCTTCTTCGAATTCACTGAGTTCTTCACGGACGCTATCTTCGGCTGGACCAACTTCCATCCGGGTGTGGACACCATGGGCGATCTGATATTCGATTTCGCAGGAGTCATCACCGCAGCTCTGGTCATTGCCAGGCACAGGACGAGCGTTCTCAGGATACCGTTCTGGCATTGGCAGCCGTCAGCTGCCTGATTAGTAGGCTCCTCTCTCCACTCTGTCGATGGCCTCCAAGACATCAGACGGCCTCATCTTGTCAGGCATGTTCTTGCTGTTGACATCTTTCTCGGCCGCGTGCTCGGCAGCAATCCTCAGTGCGGATTTCGACGGCTCCCCAAAGTACTTCAGCCTGGTCGGGAGGCCGACCCTGTCGCACCACGAGACGAGGTGTCTAACATCATCTCTCGGCCTATTCTCATAGACGGCCTGGACGATCGTCGTATAGGCTACAATCTCGCCGTGTTCTCCTCTGACTTGTCCCGTTCGCGTGAGGCCGTTGTGGAGAGCGTGAGCAAGGGCACAGCCCGTGTTTTCAAAGGCCATGGCCGATGACAGTTTCACGGCTTCGATGACCTCGTCTACCTCGTGCGAGTGAATGCCGTTCTTGATGTCCACAACTGCTTTTTGGCCATGTTCCATCAGGCTGCGGTAGCAGGAATCTGCCAGGGCGAGCGCCGCGGCCGGGGGAACATTCGCGTCCTTCCTCTTTTCTCTAGCCTTTGCGAACGCCTCCGCCTCGAACTTCGTGGACAGGGCATCTCCCATTCCCCAGATCAGAAACTTGACAGGAGCTCTCGCGATGATCTCCGTGTCCTCGATCACGACGGCTGGATTCCTGGGGAGCACGAGCGTCTCGAGGTATCTGTGGTCCTCCGCGTAGACGACTGATTCTGCACTCGCATCTGCGTTGGTCGCACACTGCGTTCCCACCGAGATGGCTGGAATCTTCATCTTCCATGCGACGGCTTTCGCAGTATCGATCGCCCGTCCCCCTCCCACACCCACCACGAAGTGCGCCTTGGTGTGCCTGCCCTCCTCAGTTAGGCGATTGATGGTCGCATGAGTGCAATCCTTGACCGCGTCTCTCCACCCTACGACCTCTATGCCGTTCGAAACGAGCGACTTCTTGATCCTGTCTCCTGCCACTTCTAGCGCAGTCGACCCGCCGACAACGTAGGCCTTGTCTCCGAAGGTGAACGCCTTCTGGCCGAGGTAGTAGATGGCTCCTTTGCCCTGAAGATAGATTGAGGGGGTGACCATCTTCCGAATCATGATTCTGTCGAATTTGTCCATGGAAAGCCCTGACCCTTTTCACTTCTAGAAGACTGCAATAGTGCAACCATTGCGGGGTAATTTAAACTAACTACCTATGCGATACCATCTGTGCAATATCCGAAATCGAGGGAATCGAATTGCCGAAGAATTCCGCATGTCCGGGGTCGAGCCCGAAATCTCTAAAGGAGAAGACCAGAGCGAAGTATGACGATCAGTGGAGTGGCCAAGACGAGAAGGCCGCATCTGACCGAAGGAAGGCCCTCTCGATGGTGGCAGATCCGCTATTGTCCATGGTGCACCCGCTCACCGACAAAGTAGTGGTTGATCTCGGGATTGGGACGGGATGCCTCGCGTTCAGAGCGATGGAACTCTGTCCGCCGAGGATTCTGATAGGTGTGGATTTCTCCTCCCCTGGACTGTGCGTGTCCCGGTGCATCTCGAAGCACACCAGGTTCAAGGAAATGGACATCGAGCTTGTGAGAGCAGACCTGGAACGCCTGCCTATATCCAACAAGACGGTCGATGTCGTTTTGAGCCAAGCGACGATCAATCTCCTGCCGGACAAGGCAGCTGCGATGCGTGAGATAGCTCGCATTTCCAAGCCCGGTGCAAGGATCGCCATCTCGGACGCTTTCAGAACGACAAGAGCCGGGGATGATGAATCCTGGGAACAGTGTATTGGCGGGACCGTGACCGTGAGTGAATTCTCTGCCCACGCATCAGCTGCGGGGCTGATCATCACAGGCCAGATCGATCTCACTCAACAGGTTAAGATGCTCGTTTCGAGCAAGAAGTGGGATTGGCCCGAGTTCATCGAATACAACATGGACTATAGAGGATTCCTCTTGCTGAGAAGCTGAGAAGACAGTCACAGCTGTCCAGTGTTCGAGCTCATACTGTAGCGTTCGAGGTCGTAGCCACTGCTAGGTCTGGTCTCAGCCTTGAGAGCCCTCTGGATGTACTGTCCGCAGTTGCTGCCGATTCTATTCTCTTCCAGCTCCCCGATGCTCAGAATCACCTCGAAACCTTCGCGCCTGAAGGAGCTGACAAGTTCCTCTGAAGAGCTCAAGTCTTGCGGATCGATGGCCGAAGCCAGCGACTCCTCCGCTGATCTGACAGTCGGGTTCAGAGGTGTCAGTTTGATGAGGAATCGAGATGGCTCGAAATGCTTTCGGATGACCTCGGGATCGATCGGGTATCCCACTGCTGGAGCGAAGTTGAGTGTTACCTTCTTGTCTCCATTCTCCGGTCTGGCGAATCCTCTGCAATATTCCGCAATCTTCTCCATCGACCATTTCTTGACCGGGATCAGCTCGTCCCGCTTCACCTGATCCGTCGTGTGAATCGAAAACTGCAGCTGGAACCTTCCTCCCGGGTAGTATCGGTCTTTCACAGCCACTAGCTTCTTGAAGAATGATTCGGCCACAGGCGTGCTCGGAGCGACAGTTGAGAGAGAGACATTCAAACCGGGAGCGTCGTACACTTCAGGAATGCGTGTCATAGCGTCCAGCACTGAATGGTTCAGAGATGGTTCTCCCATCCTGGCGAACTGTATCTTGAACTTCGGTATCGGGATGCTGCCGTCCGGATATCTTCTTCGGACCATGTAGTCAATCTGAGAAAGGATCTCGTCCGCAGTGAGTCGCCCGCTGAAACCTCCGCCGGCGTCGCACATCTTGCATTTGATCGGGCAGCCGAACATCGATGAAACGATCAGGACCCACTTCTTGTCGCGCGGCAACGGAGGTTGGACAGACTCGACGAACTCCACTAGATGCTCTTGCTGGGAGTCCGAATCCTCCTCGCGCATGCGCGCAACATAGACCCTCGCGATGTCTTCGTTCCCATATTCCGCGATGACCTTCATCCCTTCCGCCTCCCGCTCGCCACGAACTGCTCTAGAAGCATCGCTGCCATGATCCCGTCGCCCACAGCTATTCCAGTCTGTCGGTTCCTGCCACGGACGACATCTCCTGCTAGGTAGAGACCTGGGACGTCGGTTGCTGGAGGCGCCTCTGGATCCCGGACGCGTCGGAGCAGCGAACGGTCCAGCATCCCCAGCTCTGGAGTCCTGCCGTATGCGACGATGACTGCATCTCCATAGAGTCTCAGGCGCCTGGGACCCGCTCGGCATCGCAAGGCAACTCCTCGCTCCGTCTCCTCCACCTGCTCAACTAGGATGCCTTCTCTGACTGCAATCCCTTTCGCGGCCGCCCTTTCCCTGAGAAGCGGAAGACACTGAGGCCGAGAGCGCGAAACGATGGTCGCCCGATGCCCCTGCCCGCAGAGGTTGAGGGCGTAGTCGAACGCCGCGTCTCCCCCTCCGAGGACAAGGAAATGATTGTCTTTATTTTCTGAAACACGCATTGAAACTATGTCTGAGAAAACCTTTTTTCCTCGAAGTCCTACGACGCCAAGGATTCGAGGGACCCTCGGCCGGGTCCCGGAGGCAATGATCACCGTGCGAGATGCAAGTTCGGCCGATTCGGTCTTGGTCCTGAAGGTGTCTCCGGTCAACTTCACCTTCTTCGCAGAATCCTTCTTCACCTCGATGCCGAGACTTTCCACCTGCTCCACGAAACGCGCAGCTAGCTCTTCGCCCCTAATCCCGCGCGCGAAACCCGGATAATTCTCAACGAGGTTGGCGTTCCTCAGCAGTCCTCCTGGTGCATCTTTCTCCAAAACCACAGGTGCTAAGCCAGCACGCTGCAGGTAGACTGCGGCAGCCATCCCCGCAGGCCCTGCCCCGACAATCACCGCGTTCTTCACTTCAGCCATCGGAGCGCCTCCTCAGTCGTCACAGGGATCGCGAAGCCGTCCACCAGCGTCTTCAGGGACGAGACATGGAGATCCTCAGAGCTCGACGCCATTCCGTCGATCACGACAAAGACATCGAAGTCACGCGTGAACGCATCACGCGCGGTCGTCTCGCAGCACAGATGGGTCATCACGCCGGTGATCATCAGCTGCTTCACTCCCAGTCTCTCAAGCCTAGCCTCGAGATCAGTCCCAGCGAAAGCGTTGTACTTCGACTTGCGCAGCACGGTCTCTGCGTTCTTCGGTTTGAGTGAGGGGACGATCTCCGACATCGGATCCTCGTTTCGGATTCTGTCGCCCCACCATCTGCCCATCGCGCCAGCTTCCTCGTTTGGGAGAACCGCATGTCTCGTGAATATGATGGGCAACGACTTGGCGCGGTACTCGGCAACCAGGCTCTCGACGTTGCCGAGGATCAATTCCGAATCAGGAAGGAATGCGTGTGATTCTCTTTCGAGAAAATACCGTTGCATGTCGATGACGAGGAGCGCGGATGCCTTGGGCGAGAACTTGTGCGCCATCGTCCGGTGCTCGCTGAGATAGGGGCGGAGGAGCTCCATCCACTCCTTCGTCTTCTCCGTTGACTTGTGTGCGGACATGACTCCAGCCACCTCTGTCCCGTTTCCTGGATTGGCAGGCTGGAAACGCGAAAACAATGCCTCTGCTTTGACCAAATGGGGATGTCCTAGATGAATCTTTCCGGCGAAGTCAAGCCAATCGGGAGAACTGTTATATTTCGCGAGTGTGTCAGTACCAATTAAGCCGAGTAGAGCTCATGAAAGAACCGCGCCTTCCTGCAGATGTAGAGAAAGACATTCACGCTTGCCTACAGTGCGGGTACTGCAACTTCGTGTGCCCTATTCAGCTGAACTCCGACAGAGGATTTGAATCCTGGCGAGTGCGCGGGAAGATGTATCATCTGAAGAGATACGCGCACCCGGGCACGTTCGACAGGCTCACCGGGCGCGGCGCGAAGATCACTCCCGAGTTCGTTGAGAGAGTATACAACTGCACTGCGTGCGGCTACTGCCAGGATGTCTGTCATGCGGGCATCAAGTTCAACGATCGCTGGGAGCAGGTTAAGGAGTGGTTCGTGAAGAACGGCGCTGGCCCGCTCGACAGACACAAGACTCTGAGGACGAGAGTCATCGCGAAGCACAACCCGTACGACGAACCGCACGAGAACAGGGAGGACTGGGTACCCAAGTCGGCGAAGCGGTCCAAGAACCCGGACGTGCTCTACTTCACGGGCTGCACGGCAAGCTATCGCCAGCAGAAGATCGCTCAGGATGCGACCCGCGTGCTGGATGCGGCAGGCATCGAATATGATGTTCTGGGAAAGGATGAATGGTGCTGCGGCTCTCCTCTCATTCGAACGGGACAGACGGACGTCGTGACCGACGAAAAGGACGGCCTTGTCAAGCACAACCTCCGAGAGTTCGAGAAGAGGAACGCAAGCACGGTCGTCACGGCATGCGCGGGCTGCTTCATGACGCTCAAGCATAACTACCCGATCTATGCTGGGAAGCTGGACTTCAAGCTGTTCCACTTGACGGAGTTCATCGACAAGCTCATCGCGGACAAGGATCTTGTCTTGAAGAGACCCTTGCCGAAAAGGGTCGCCTATCACGACCCTTGCCACATCGGCCGCCACAACGGGATATTCGAGGAGCCCAGGAGGATTCTCAAGGCATTTCCAAAGTCAACCTTTCTGGAACTCCCACACAACAGGCGCAACTCGCAATGCTGCGGCGCGGGCGGAGGCTACAAGATACAGTTCAACGATCGCGCGGAGTACATCGCGTCCATCAGAGTCAAAGAGGCCTTTGACGTCGGCGCTGAGATGCTCGTGTCGGCCTGCCCATTCTGCGTGACGAACCTGACGAGCGGGGCAAAGGTCGCGGGCATCAAGATGGATGTGGCGGAACTCGTGTCGCTGGTCGCTGATTCTGTCAGCTGAGGCGCCTCGTCAGCGAATCTATATATCGTGTCTCACGCCATTTTCCGGCGGGCTTAGATGCGTTCTCTCCCGCTATTCAAATTCGGACCTCGCGCTAGGTCTACGAGTCTGGGCATCGCCCTCTGCACCATGTTCATCGTTGCGAGTTTTTCGGTGGTCGGCGGTCTGAGAACCTCGATGGACACGTTGAAGGACAATTTCAATGCTGAGTATTATCTCGCAACGAAGCAGAGCTCCGTGGGTTTGGAGTTCTTCGATCAGCAGACCGTCTCAGAGATCTCTCAGCAGTCCGCATTCGGCGTATTTGTCAGCGCCCGAACATCTCCGGAGGGTGAGTCAGCAAGCGTCTTTGCGCTTGACGATTCGCATGCGATTCTTCCAGAATCCCATGTCGCATACGGAAGCGAGTTGCTGAGAGGTCAGGACTCTCCTTTCTGGGGGCCTATCGTGCTCGAAGCTCAGGGAGTCGTGAACGCGAACGTGAGCGGGTCCTTCTCCTCATCGATCTTCCCGTCGAATTGGATGCTTGGGAGCCTTGGACTGCTGGGCAACTTGACAGAGCAACCAGGAGAGTTCAATTTCATCATTCTCAAGAATCCGAGCTCGACTGCAGACGCATACCTGCAGTCTAAAGGGTTCTCGCTGCAGCCCATGATCGGAATCATCGAGTTCCTGGATTCGGGTATCCAAGAGATAGAGCGTGATGCCAATTGGGCACTCATTCCATCAGTCTTCGTCATCGCCGTCCTTGCATACAGTTTCCTCGGGACCGAAACAGCAGACCGGAGACATGATATCGGGATCATCAAGACCGTAGGTGCCGGAAGGTGGCGGATACTGTCCTATCTGCTGACCAGCGCACTGATCATCAGCGCTTGGGGAGGGCTGCTCGGCCTGGCGCTAGGGATCGTCTTGTCGTACGGAGTCTCGACGCTCGCTTCGTCCATGTTCACTTCGGTGTTCTTGATCAAGGCGAGCGAGTCCTTGCTTCTGCTGTCCTTTGTTGTGACGGTCGGCGCTGGAGTGGCGGGCGCCCTTGTCCCGGCCCTCAAAATGACCCTGTCGTCTCCCGTTGAGGACCTCAAGGAGGTGGCGCCATTCTCCTGATCCGTCCGCGAGTCATCATCGTAATCGCCTTGTCGATCATGATATTCACCACGACGACATCGATTCTCTCTGGGCTGAGATCCGCGCCCGCAGCCTTCGCCGGCGGAGAGGGCTTCGTGATATCCGACACGAACGCCCCGACGATATTCTCCAGCCGGATCAGCGTCGACATGGTGCCTCTGCTCGAGGGTCAGAAGAACATAACGGGAGCGAGCGCCGAGATATTCTCGTTCTCCTCGTGGAGCGGACATTCCTTTGTGCTGCGGGGCGTTGATTTGGTTAGCCTGAACAAAACGGGCCCGCAATTCTCCAAGTTCGAGCTCACCCCTCATGGCTCGACAAGCGAGTTCGACAGCGCCTTGGTGGGGGCTCGTCTGCTGGATAGGCTCGGGATCCAGCTGCCGTTCACGATCCCGGTGGTTGGCAGCTACAGCTTCAAGGTCCAATTCCTCAAGATCGTTGGCTGGTTTCAGAGCGACTCGCCTCTGGATGACGAGCTGCTGATATCGCTCGGAGCCGCTAGGCAGTTGACAGGAATGGCGGACGGCGAGGCGTCGATCATCAGAGTATCGACGTCGCACCCTGACTGGCTGACGAACCTGCTGTCCCCCAAGGCCGCGAGGTTCGCGCTGTTCGACCTGCATACCTCAGCTGCGCAGGTCGCGAAGGGCGAACCCCTGACCGTGCAGGTGGGTATCCGGAATTGGGGTTCCAAAGCTGGTATTGTGAACGTTACGTTCAGCGAGCAAGATCGAGAAATCGGCTGGTCCTCGGTGGCGCTGAACGCGTCTGTGTCGAAGACCATCGCCAAGGATTTCGTGTCTGATGCAATCGGGGCCCATAGCATCCGGGTAAGCATCGGAGGCGAGTTTCCCGTCAAGCTCTTCGCCAACTACTCCGTGGTGGAACCTTATCTCACCCTGGCTGCCCCCGCGATCGTGACACTCGGCTCTTCGTTCAATGTGACTGCGAAGCTCTTCAACGGTCTGCCAGCGCCTTCTGCTAGCCTCAGTTTCGATTCTCAAACCGCCATGGCCGACAGTGAAGGAAGAGCGACGTTCGCTGCGAACTCGGTTGGATCATTTGCAGTGAACGCGACGCTCTCCGGCTATTCTCCCGGTTCCGCAATGGTGAGCGTCGTCGATCCTGCCACTTTGCCGGACGCGTTCGTCCCCAGAATTGCATCCGCATCATTTGCCCCGGTCGAGATAAAGACGTCGGAGTCTGTATCTGGGGTAGTGGTCGTGGAAAACGACGGCACTCTGGCTGGCATGTTCAACGTAGTCGTCTATGTCGACAACCAGCCGTCGATGACAATGGCCATCAATCTGTCTGGATTGTCCTCCGAAACCCTCTCATTCAATGTGGGAAGTCTAGCTGCTGGTATCAGGACCCTGCAGGTCGGTTCGTTCGCGGCGCAAGTTGTTGTCCAGCCATGGATTGCAGACAATCCCGACCTTGTGCAACTCGTGATCAGATACAGCGGGTCGGGTTCGCTCTCATCCTCGTCCTCCATCCCCATATATCAGGCCGCCAAGATCTCTCAGGGGAACGTCGCCGTCGCTCTCTTCGCGATAGGCGCGATATCAGCGCTTTTGGCCGTCCTGGCAGTCACGTCCGTGTTCTCGAAAGAACTGCGCGAGGGCCGCAGGCGGCTCGGAGTGCTAAAGACGATAGGGGCTTCTGGATCTGCAATCAGGGGCATGGTCTTTCCACAGGCGTTGGAGAATGCGCTAGCAGGCGCGGCGATTGGTATCGCGTTAGGGATCATAGCTGCGGACCAGCTCTCGCGCTCCGGCGTGTTCTTCCTGTTCGGGCACGAGTTCTCACTCGATATGAACACAAGCCTCCTCATCTTGGTCCTGTTCGGATCGGTCGTGATAAGTGTGCTGAGCGCCCTCGTCTCGGCGACAATCGCCGGTCGAGGATCCGCGATCCGCTCGATCAGGATGCTCGAGGACGAGTCAGGCGAGCAACCTCGGATAGACGAACTTCTTGATGACTGAGCTCAGGGAGAAGAGACTCTTATCCAGATGTGCAGGTTCCCGTAGAGATACGGTGGCTCCCCCACCTCCTGAATAAACAGGTCGAAGTCGAGCCTCGGATAGCCGGCCATGGTTAAGTTGAAAGAGACCGTCTGGTTCCATATCTCGTTCTTCTGTAGTACCCTGGTGAAGGTCTGCGTCGTGTAGAATCCTGAGCTGACCCCATAGGCCAGCATTGTGAAGTTCCTAGGGCCGTTCTCGCCGTTCTTCATGTGGACCAAGAGGGTGAGATTGGTGCCCTCGGCCCAAGTGGTATTCGTCACAATCATTCCATTCGTGTCTGTCACCGCGAAGTAAGTCCTCGATGGATACTTTGCAGTGACGATCAGGCCTAGCGAGATAGCTGACACAACCAGAGCAGTTGCAAGCATCGCCGCGACGACTTTGTCGACCTTAAACGGTTTCGCAACTCTCTGGGAGGCAATCTCTTTCGTCATTCCTCTGTCCGCGTTGAGCCAGAAAGTCTCCACTGCGACGGCCCCGAGTGCGAACACTATCAGCGACGCCCGGGTGGTGTTCGAGTCAAGCCCTATCGGAGTCAGCACAAGAATCAGGCCGAGGAATATGACGACCAGAATGCTCATGCCCGTGCTGAGCACGAACTTGACCTCAGGAGTCGTCCCCTTCCAGAAGAAGAGCCTGACGACTGCGAAGCCAGGGATGAAGAACATGAAAGGGATTCCGAAGACGTATGCCATTACACTTCCAGGAAGGGCAACAAGGACGATGACCGCAACTATCGAAAAAGCGCATATCGCGACCCTCTGGCCGTTCTGAGTCTCGAGGTAGCTGACGAACCTTCCCAACCAGTCAGGCTGTGACTTCGAGGGTTTCTTCATCCGTCGGTAGAAACAATTCAAAGGTATATGTGTTTGTGGAGCGCGCGAGGTTGGAGTCAGTGCCGAGTCAGTACTATTTTTTGGCCGACCTGGCCAAGGACTTTCTTGTCTCTGAAAACTCGTCTGGGATTGTTCTCAGTAGTAACATTCTTAAAGGGTCAACCCAATGTTGAATTCTAGTTCCGGAATTGTCGCGATTCCTGCTGTTCAATTGGGTAGGTGCTGAGATGGCCAAGAAAAAGGATGTCTTCGAGGAGGAAGAGGAAGAAGTAACATGCCCAGTCTGCGGCAAGCCCGTCGGCCTGAATGTGGCCTCGTGTCCTCACTGTGGCGCGGAGTTCGAAGAAGCGGAAGCAGAGGCGGGCGCACCCGCGGAGAAGGCTCCTGCGGAAGAGGGCGAGACCGCTGAGTGCCCGGTCTGCGGAAAATCTGTCAGCCTCGACATCACCTCGTGCCCCTATTGCGGCGCTGAGTTCGAGGAAGAGGAAGTCGAAGAGGTCATAGAGGTCGAGGAGACGGTCGTCCCGGTCAAATCCAAGCCCGCGAAGGTCAAACCCGCGGTCGAGGAGGAAGCACCAGCGGCAGACGCTGAGGGAGAAGCCTTCGCTGAGATTCCAGCCCCTTCGAATATCACGGATCTGAGGGTAATCGGGGTCGCTCTCATAATACTCGGTATCTTGGGCTCGCAGATGGCCTTCATGATAGACTGGTACTGGACATGGGTCCCACCCATCGAATCCAACCTTGGCATGTTCGTCGCCATCCCGGCGGTCATCATCGTGGTCGGTCTACTCGTGTTCATGCTGGTGAAGAAAGCTCTGAGCGGTGGTAACAAGAAGCTGCCGCGCCAGCTTCCCGGCATATCGCTGTCGATATTCCTGTTCGGAATCATCGCTCTCGTGCTCATAATGCTCTGGAACCCGATCAACTCGGCCCTCCAGGATTCGAGTGTCGGTGTCGGTGGAGCGTTCATCGGCATCCTGATCGTCGGCATCCTGGTCATGTTCATGGGCCAGAAGATGATGGCGAAGAAGTACCACTCGGCCGCTTGAGGCACTCAAAACCTCTTTCCCCAAACCCATTCCTTCTGTTCTCTCTCTACGATAGTTGAAATATCATGGGCGCGATTAAGAGTCCCTAGCGCCATCGACCCAGACCAGACAGTTCGGTGTGGTGGGGGAGCGGGTCTGAGGACGCTCAGGGGTTTGATGGGGCCCCAGGAATCATTTTTCCTAGGATCGCATCCGACCTTTTCCAAGTCTATGACTTGGAACGGGTTCTGGCGACCAGTCGGCCAGTCGGCTTAGGCGCAGCTTACCAAATAATTATATACTCATAGCTCGATATATTGAGAGCGAAAGCCGAAGGGATGGGTCAGCTTCAGCCGTGCGTTCTTCGCACAGTGGAATCACCCCTCTTCTGCAAGCGCCAACACAATGAAAAGGAGTGAAACAGGATGGACAAGAAAATCATAGCGATAATGGTCACGCTTGTGGTCGTCGCCGCCCTAGTGGTGGCGTTCGTCGTGGTCGCTGCGGGTGGCGGCTTGCGGAAGGCGGGCGGCTTCACCGCTCTGTTCGACAAGCTCGAGTATACAGGAAATGCGAATCACGACCAGTATCTTGAAATGCCCGCTGGGTGGCACTCTGGTGACAAGAAATCCGTCAGCGACCAGATCGTGGACATGACTTACTACAAGAGGACGATCAGTCAGACATCAGTGTACATCACGACCTTGTGGTTCGTCTACATGGGCGACAAGTGGACCGATGCCTATCAGGGCGAGGGCACGACCTTCTATGTCCCCACGATCGGATACGGCAACTGGCTGCACATCGATCATGGCCTATTCTCGATAACGGTCTCATCCGCCACGAACCTGTCAGCGCAATACTCGATCGGTGATGTGATCACGGTTCAGACCATGCTCGAGACGAACACCGTCGCGATGCTTGCTTTCGGAGATTGGGCGGTGGCGGACGTCATCTAGGTATATCCGCACCGACGAATAGCTCCAAACCATTTCCCTCTCACTTTTATCCATTCTGGTGCCAATCCAATGTGCCTTAGGGGATGCATGGCCACGGACAGGCTCTCGCCGCGGCTCTTTTGATATAAAGACGTTCGCTAGACATGTTTTCTCATTTTGGAGAACCTGGAGAAAGGGTATTATAGCCAACGTCACAAATGATATTCAAATATACGAATGAGCATGCGCTAGTAGGGCTACCGTGCTTTTGGTGGCGGTCCGTGTACGAACAGGGCTGAAGTAGCACTAGAGGGGGGAAAGCCTCCCCAAGAGCGGTGCCATAGCCATGCGAGCAGAGAGGAAGGATCGTGCCCAAGAGCAGACATCCCGAGAGGGACAGAGCAGACGCTGTCCTAGACCCGAAGGGTTTTACCAACGGCCTTCACTTCTCGAGTCCTGATTCCTCCAAAGGCAAGGTCAACGGGCTCGATCGAGCGATAAGCTATGTTGACAGGGGAATGACAAATGGCCGGACCAATGGCCGGACAAACGGTCGAACGAGGGGTCGCACAAACGGAAGGACTAACGGGCGGACAAACGGTCGCACGAATGGACGTACTAACGGCCGTACGAATGGACGTACTAATGGCCGTACGAATGGTCGGACCAACGGAAGGACCAATGGACGCACGAATGGGATCCTCAATGGTGCAATCAATGGTCTGAGGAGAGGGCTCACCAATGGCGGCTCGAGGACAAACGGCGTCACGAA
>JBGQAM010000046.1:0-13682 GCA_041494275.1 Thermoplasmata archaeon
AAGCCCACAATGAACTACGTCCTCGCCGTGGTGTCGCAGGTCAATGCCGGAAGCGACAGCGTATGCATCAAGGCGAGAGGACGCGCCATAAGCAGGGCTGTGGACGTTGCGGAGATCGTGCGGAACAGGTTCGTGCAGGGACTGGCGTACAAGGACGTCAAGATTGCGACAGAGCACCTGCCTGGCCAGGACGGCGGAAGCGCAAACGTCTCTTCGATCGAGATCTACATGGAAAGGTAGACCTCACAGGGATATCGCAGATTAGTCCGAGCTGAGGCATATCCAGGGATATCCTTACAGACGTGTTTCAGGCGGGGTTTGTGGCATTTTCTTGTCCAAGAGATTTATCATTGACTATCCCCATCGACCATGCACCCGGTCATGGTGAACGAATGAAACTCGTAAAGCTAGGTGGGAGCGTGATCACCGATAAGTCGAAGCTCAGGACTTTCAGGAGATCTTCTTGCACTAGGCTGGCCAGGGAGCTGAGGCCAGCTCGCAACGGGCTCATACTCGTGCACGGGGCGGGTTCTTACGGCCATATCGAGGCGAAGAAGCACGGTCTGCAGAACGGGCTCAAGACGAATGCTCAGTTGCGACATGTGGCAGGCGTTCAGAGGGACGTCAGAGAACTCAACCTTCGGGTTCTGGAAACCTTGATTGACAATGGTGTCAAAGCGGTCTCGATTCCGCCTGCCGCATCCGCGAGGTTCGACGGTGGAGAGATCAAATCGTTTGTGCCAGACCCATTCGAAGTGATGCTTGATCTCGGGCTTTCGCCAGTGACATTCGGAGATGTCGTTCCTGACGAATCGATGGGGTTCTCGATCTGTTCGGGTGACCTTATGATGGAAGCCCTCGCGAGGGCTTTCGAACCGAGTATAGTCGTGTTCTGCGCGGATGTTGACGGCGTCTTCGACCGCGATCCGAAGCGAAACGCGGATGCGAAGCTCATCCATGAATTCGACAGGTCGTCGCTTAGGAACCTCAAGCGGACCGAGTCTGCACACGCCGACGTTACGGGGAGTATCTATGGAAAGCTCGAGCGCATGCTGGCCATCGCCCGGCACTGCGAAAAGTGTATGATAGTGAACGGCAATGTGCCAGGAAGACTGCAGATGGCCGTGTCGGGAAAGGATGTAGTCTCGACAGTGGTGATTCCGGGGTAGGTGTGTCAATGGCAGAAGAACCCGAGAGGCTCATACAGCGCAGAAAGGGCGACCATGTCGAGATAGTCGCCAATGAAGACCTGAGCCAGAACTACGTATACTGGGACGACATCAAGCTCGTCCACAACCCGCTGCCTGAGGTAGACCTCGAAGAAGTCGATACCTCCACAACCCTATTCGGCCGGAGGCTCAAGGCTCCACTCATAATATCGGCGATGACGGGAGGGTACGGCAAGGCCGAGGAGATCAACAGGAACCTCGCATCCGTCGCCGAGGATTTCGGCATCGGAATGGGTGTGGGCAGCCAGAGGGCGGCCCTTGAGAACCCTGAAGTTGCGCGAACATACTCTGTCATCAAGGAGTTCGAGATTCCGCTCAGGATCGGCAACCTAGGCGTGCCTCAGCTCATAAAGCAGGGGCTCACGGCTCCTCTCGGGATCGAGGAGGGCAAAGCGGCCATGGAGATGGTGGACGCCCATATGCTGGCAGTCCATCTGAACTACCTCCAGGAGATCGTCCAGCCTGAAGGAGACACGAAGAGCAAGGGCGGTCTGAAAGCACTTGAGAAGTTCGCCTCCGCCTTGCCTGTCATCGCGAAGGAGACTGGCGCTGGAGTGCCCAGGGAGACTGCGCTCAAGCTCAAGAAGGCCAAAGTCCGCGGCATCGATGTAGGAGGCCTCGGTGGCACGAGTTTCTCGGCCGTCGAGTACTTCCGGGCGAAATCGGCCGGTGATTCATCGAGGGCTAACATCGGAAGGACCTTCTGGGACTGGGGAATTCCGACGCCAGTCGCGGTCGTCGTCGCGAATGTCGGCCTGCCAGTGATTGCGACAGGCGGCCTCCGGAGTGGCTTGGATGTCGCTAGAGCTATCACCATAGGCGCCTCCTCCGCTGGAATGGCAGGGAGATTGCTTCCTGCTGCCCTTGAAGGGAAAGACGCTTTGACAAGGGAGCTCAACACAATAGTCGATGAACTGAAGGCAGCGATGTTTCTGGTCGGGGCAAAGGATCTGAAGGAATTGGCTGCAAGCAAGGCGATCCTCACCGGCCGCTCGAAGGAATGGTTAGATCAGCTCTCGGAGTGACATTCATGTTTTTCCCAGACGACTACAAGGACAGGGTCAAGAAGATCAATGAATACCTCATGCACACGTTAGACATCATCCAGGACAAGAACCTGAAAGCTGCGATGGCGCACTATCCCGCCGCGGGAGGAAAGAGGCTAAGGCCCCTGCTCGCAACCATCGCCTCAGAGGCGGTCGGAGGCAAAGCCGACACCGCTCTTCCATACGGCGTCGCACTCGAGATGGTCCACAACTTTACGCTTGTCCACGATGATGTGATGGATGAAGATGAAACGAGGCGTGGCATCAAGACAGTGCACGCAGCGTTCGGGGTTGCTGAGGCGATACTCTCCGGAGACGCTCTTTTCGCGCGTGCCTTCGAGGTTGTGCTCGATTCTGAGGTCGACGCTCCCAGGCTAGTCAGGCTGGTCGACATTCTTGCCAAGGCGGTGAGGCTGCTGGCCGAAGGCCAGCAGATGGACATGGATTTCGAGGACGCCAAGAAGGTCACATCCGACCAATACATGGAGATGATAGGGTTGAAGACCGCGATCCTGTACTCTGCCGCGGGGCAGGGCGGGGCGATTGTAGGTGGCGCCACAGTAGAGCAGGAGGAGGCTCTTGCCGAGTATGGCCGGTTGATAGGTCTCGGGTTTCAGATATGGGATGACGTGCTCGATCTTGAATCCGACCAAGCGACCTTCGGCAAACCTGTCCTGAACGACATCAGAAACGGGAAGAAGACCCTGATAGTGGTCCAGGCACTGGAGGACCTGAAAGGACCAGAGAGAACGGAATTCCTGTCGATCCTTGGGAAGAAGAACGCAACCACCAAGCAGCTCGAGAGGGCGAGGGATATCCTTGACGACGTTGGTGCGATCGACCACGCTACCAAGGTCGCAGACGGACTGATTTCCGAGGCGAAGGAGAGACTCTCAGTCCTGGTGGATTCACCGCACAAGAAGACCCTCGTCGCGCTGGCCGACTTCATGGTGAAGAGGAAGACCTAGTCGACGCCGTCTTTTGTCAGCTTGAAGTTGGCATTCTTCCCCTCTTCAAGGTGCCGGTGCTTGATTATCACAGCTCTTCTTGTTCCGCTGCTAACCTTGTCGAGCCTGATGATGGCCTTGGCGTTGTGAAGAAGCACATGTCCCCCTAGGGGTTCGAATGTCCCCTTCTCCAGGTCTGTATATACTTGCGATGTGAGCAGGATCGGGATATCCTTGGTCCTGGAGACTGCAAGTAGCTTGGCGAGCTGGGGACTTAGCGATTTTCGTACTCCTTTTTCCTCGTCGTTCCTAGTGAGTCGATAGTGGATCGTCGCCGAGTCGAGTATGATGACTCCGACCTCCAACGAACTCTCTGCGAGTCTCACGGCTTTGTCCACGAACTTCTCCTGCTCGTCGAATGAATGAGGCTCGAAGAAGAGGGTATTCTTCATGACATCCTCGAAGTTCTCTCCAGCAATCTGTTCCAGCCGCTCGAGCGAGACCCCTTCCGTGTCGATGTAGATGACCTTCTTGCCCGTTAGAGCGACATTCCTGGCCACCTGCAGGCAAATGTTGGTCTTCCCGCTTCCAGCCTCGCCGAAGAGGAGGGTGATCGCTCCTCCCTCGAGTCCTCCTTCGAGCAGTCCGTCAAGTCCGGCCGAGCCTATCGATAGATGGGGCACGCGCCACAATTGTGGTGGTTGGTGATAAGCGTTGCTGATGCACGAATAGCTCGGAAGGATTGTCCAAACTCCTCAGACATCCTTATTATTGCGGAGCACTTTCTTGCTGCCGTGACGGTCCATAGAGTCGGTGCCGAGGCCATGCTGGATTCTGCAACTTGGATGAACAGAAGCGTGGTCCTCAAGCAGCGCGTGGTCAAGAACTACAGGCATCCAACCTTGGACAAGTCCCTTCAGACCTTCAGGATCAAGAACGAGGTGAGGCTGATGCTCGAAGCCCGAAGGGCGGGTGTCCCGGTGCCGGTCATCTATTCGGTCGACCTCGCGGAAAGCAGGATCGTGATGGAGGAAATTCCGGGCGTGCGTGTGAAAGACGCACTGGAGAACCTTCCCTCCGATAAGGCAGAGGAGGTGTGCAGGAAGATTGGCGAGATAGCCGCGCTGCTGCATGCCAATGACATAGTCCACGGAGATCTCACCACGAGCAACATGCTTCTGGACAGCGATAGGATCGTTGTCATTGATTTCTCACTCGGCTCAAAGACATCCGAGCTCGAAGACAAGGGAGTTGACATGCACCTTCTTGAGGAGGCCTTCCACTCGGCCCACTACAGAAGGAGCGAACTCTACGAGGCCGTCAAGGATTCGTACGTCCGAGCTTATCCTGCTGGCGCCGCGGTCCTGAAGAAGGTCGAGGAGATCGAGAAGAGGGGGCGGTACACGCGAAAAGAATAGCCTTCGTCACGAGCAATGACGGCAAGTTCGGGGAGATCTCCCAGCAGATGAAGGAGCACGGGTACGAGCTGGAGCACATCAAGACGACATATCCTGAGATCCAGGCTGATACGCTCGAGGAGACGATCGTCCCGGGACTGAACTGGCTCATGGAGAGGTACAAGAGGCCGATCATGATCGATGATTCCGGCTTGTTCATAGACGCGCTCAAGGGATTCCCTGGCGTCTACTCCTCGTACGTGTTCAGGACGGTTGGCTGCGATGGGATGTTGCGTCTTATGGAAGGCGTGAAGAATCGTTCTGCCAGGTTCGAATGCTGCGTAGGATTTCTCGTGCCAGGCAAGGAGCCCCACATATCGAAAGGGGTCGCGAAAGGCTCGATATCTGAGAAGAAGGCAGGGGCCGGTGGCTTCGGATATGATCCAGTTTTCGTGCCTGATGGCTATGTGAAGACCTATGCCCAGATTGAGGTCGCCGAGAAGAACAAGATATCGCACAGAGGCAGGGCTGTCGAGCTGTTCTTGAAGGAATTGCCGAAGCTTCTGCCCTGAATTCAACAGAATCCTTTTATTGCGGAGGGCGTTAATCCAGTCTCAAGGCCGACCATGGGGTAGTGGTCTAGCTTGGTATGATACGTGCTTTGGGAGCATGAGGTCATCGGTTCAAATCCGATCTACCCCACATTCTCATCATTCCTTCAAATCGAGTTGATGAAATGGCTTGGATAGTGTGACCAGCGAATCTCATGACTACTGATTCGGCGGCGAATTGTCCTGCTTTTGGAATTCAAGTCGCGGAGTTGATTCCGAATCAGAGGATGTCTCCAGAGCCCTCTGCAGGGCTCCAGCTGCATCAATTGTAGGAAAGGAAAAGGGGTTTGGTACTCGGACCTAAGGAGGACTCATGCCAATGTCGAACATCACTCCGGCATACACTCCGTAGAAATTGCCATTGTGCATCTTTTCGAAGTTGCCCCACCATATTGTGTTGTCCCAAGTGCTGTAGAACGCGTACAGCTTGGCGCTGCCAAGCTCGCAGTAGCCAATGACAGCCACGATGTGATCTGTGTCCCCGTTAGCGTCCGTGTCCACTACGAACGCCATCGGCCGTCCTGCGGCGACTTCGGTCTGTACGCCCTTCCACGTGAGCGCGGACTGACGCAGCGTTGCGCTGACACCGTTGTACCTCCCTCCGGACACCGCGTTGGTGTATTTGACAAGCGCATCATCCATCATATCGAGAGGACTCTCTCCATATGCCAGATGGTAATAGGACCGACTAGTCAGCATGTAGTCCGCGAGGCAGTCGTCAGGACGGCCGCTGCTACCTCCGACTGCGGACTTGTCATCAACGGGAGCCACCCACACCCAATGCCCGTTCGGATACTGATCGTTCACCTCCCACGTCCAACCATCCAGAGGCACGGCATAGTCATAGTAGTGGCCGGTGCTGGCAATCGCGTTGTTTATCTCGTTTGTTTGAACCATTGCATTATCGCCTGGCATGAGATCTGGGAAGGTCTTGTCATAGTATCCTAATATCATTCCGGCAACAGTCGGACCACACCCGTGATACCAGATGTAGACGGGAACGCCAGATATGAGGTGCTGGTTGGCAATCAACGCGGTCGCTAGGTTGGCATCAGAAGTCAGATCCCATCCGTCTCCGGCATTTATCGTGCCTGCTACCGTGTACATTGAGACCATGTTGTTGAAGGCTCCCAGCACGTTTGCCACTTCTCCCCCTCCTATCTTGCGTCCGCCACCGATCTTGCGTCCTTCCATCAACCAGGCCGCGGTATACGCCTTTGCCTCCAGATTAGCTATTGTTTGCTCATCAGTCGGCAGGTTCGCAATCGAGACTATCATGTCGGCGAGCACGTCCGAGGGGTCCGTTGGAGTGGGTAAGGCAAGATTTAAGGAGGTTATCGCTGAGCCAATCATGCCTTCGTTGTCCGTCACCGTCAGAATGACAACATAGTCCTTCGCTACCCAGTAGTCATGGGTTATGCTCATTCCTTCACCACATCTGGAGTCGCCGAAATCCCACTTGTAAGTCACAATCGTTCCGTCCCAATCGTTCGACAACGATGCGTCGAACGTGACGCTCAAGCTCCCCGGTGTCACCGTCTTCTGGATTACGGCAATTGGCGGCTGAGGGGGCCTCCAGATCGTAGGAACATTGCTGTCAGCGCCGGCGATATCTCCCTTTTCGTTTATCCACCAGGTTATGGCATAGGGGGCGTCTGGCCTTACAAGCGGCAAAGGATGTACAGTCGAAGTCATCCTATCGTAAGTGAGCGGCTCACCGCATAGATCCTCGCCCCATCCAAGTGTGTTGCGCATGCCCGCAATGTCGCCCCTGTTGTTGATGGCATATGCTGCACCGTTGGGCCAATCAGGTGATGTCAAATCTGTCATCGTCGACCAGATGCCGTTCACCTTCTCCCACAAGAGTGCGTGAGAGAGATGAGGGTAGGCCTGTTCTTGACCGTATCCGACGACTGTCGGTGCGCTGTTGACGCACATCGCTCTGCATAAGTACCCGTCAAATGTACCCAAGTCCACCACCGAATCATGGCTCCATGTATATGAGCCGTCAACTCCTGTTGTCGGTTCGGCGACAAATGCATGTTCCACGCAATCGCCTTCATAATCGGTGAAATATCCGACGACAACTCCCGTTTCGCTCACACATGTCGCCACGGAATCGCAATTGTCAAGGAGTCCAATTTCGAACAACTCGCCATCATACCAGACACTTGCAACTTTGTAGCCTGAGTGAAAAACACATCCAGTAACCATTCCCATGTCATTGATGTCATATGCCCAGCTACTGTCGCCTGATCCAACCCCTAGAGGAGTCATGAGGGCGTTGACACCAAGATGCTGGCCATCATCCCTGAACCATTCCTTCCTACCGTCGTGGTTCAAGTCCTCAGGCACAATAGTGTAGGCCCGCTCTCCATTGGAGAAAAGCGCTGTGCCCGCAATTACACCCATTGAGTTTATTGAGTTCGCTTCAGCATACGCCCCAGTGGTCGCAACTCCCTTCCCGAGGTCCTGCGAAAGTGTGTTTATGTTGCCGACAATATTAACCCATTGATCGGGCGAACCATCTCCATTGACATCGATTGGATCCGTGACAAACGCTTGGTGATAGCTGCCTGTGTGAGTACCCACCACTTGCCCAAGGTTGTTGATGTCCCATGCTTCTCCGGGGGCACCTGCATGACCTTGGTTGTATCCAATACACCATAGCTCCGTGTGCGCCGAGACTTTGTTCGAAAGCACAGTCAAAGCTCCGCAACACATCAGAATGACAATTCCGACGCTGATTACCCTATTCATTTCCGCCGTTCGTCCTCTGTTCATTCTCATTTCCCCCATTCTCGGCCAGAGAACCCTAGAATCCGCTAGAAGCGGACCGCGAGATCGGGGGAAGGAAAACCTATCCTCGCTCTGTCGCAAGTCAGAGATAGAAGCTCGCGGAGTCCTCTCTGAACTCTCTCCTCCCCCTCGAACGCACCCAGGTACTGACCTGGCCGAACCTGGAATTTCATTCCAAGTATATTTGTCTTCCTTCAGAATAGCCATCAAAGTCCTCAACATGCCAGAAAAGACAATAGGGGAGAAAAGGCCATTAGCTTCCGGACCGGAGGAAATGCCCGACAAGACATCTACCGATGGGTCCTTCTTGGACGAGGCAATCGAATACGAGAAGAGGTACGACTGGTCAAAGGCCGCTGGAGCCTACGACAAGGCTCTGAGACAATCTGACCAATCCAAGCCATCGCAGATCGGAGAGATCCTCGAGCGGAAAGGACACGCGTCTCACAAGGCAGCGATGCAGGCAGAGAACGGTGATCAGTTCGAGAATAGGGCTCGTGGCGCGATGGAATGCTATGAGAAGGCGCTACGGGCGTACGAAGGGGTCTCTGACCAAGAAAGCCCTGGCAAAAGACATCGTTGCAGCGCGATGATGTCATATCTCAACTATTGGCTCGCAGACAATCCAGCTGACAAGAAGAAGTTCGTTGACGATGCGTGGGTTCACGCGAAGGCCTCCTTGAACGTCTTCGAGTCAATCGGGAAATCCTTCGATTTTGCCACTACATTCGACCAGCTTTCATATGCGGCTGCGTTCTCATACAACTACGACGGCAGCGCGGAGGGGCGGGAGAATAAGCTGAGGGAAGCCCTTAGCTATGCTGAGAAGACCATCAGACATCTCTCGGGGTCGGATTCCAACCAGATACTCGCAAGAGCGCATGCGAAATCGACTGGTCTGATGGTCGCGATTGAGAGGGATTTCGCCTCGTACAGGGACAAGGATAAGTATGATCTTGACGCGTGGAACCATTGGATCAAGGCGAGAGAGCTCTCCGAGGAGGCAGCCCTATCCGAGATACCATATATGGTTGTCCTCCAATCGTGGCCATCCGCATGTAGCAAGGACGAGCGATGCGCAATATACTTGAAGGGAAAGGAGGTCGCGGAGAGAATCAACGACCGGTTCGTCCTGGGCTGCGTGCTCGATGGATTGGCACAGAGGAATTTCTGGATGGCGTCATCGGCGGATGACCCGCATGAAACAGAGATGCTGGCAAAGAAAGGATTTGAAACGGCTAAGGCTTCACATGAGACTCTTGCCAGACTTCGTTTCATGTCCCCCAACTTCAATTTTGTCTGGGTTCCAGTGGCTTCGGCCGGATACTACTATTCGTATTCCGTCCAAGAGAGAGACCCGAAGAGTCAACGCGAGCTTCTGTTCAAGGCTCATGAGCCCTGCATCGAACAACTCCGGCTGGCACACGTGTCTGGGTATCCGGATGTAGAGTGCGCATCGCGTTTCATGCTCGGTTCAGTTCTGAAAGGTCTGGGCAAGAGCGAGTCCGGTGTCGACATGAAAAGGACATATCTGGAACACGCCGTCGAACATCTCAAAGAGGCGATTGCCGTCGACAAGCAAATCCATCCATTTCAATACTACACCCAGGGTCTGGACCTACTGAGTCTTGCGGAAGCACATTTCGAGCTCGCGCAGATAGCGCCCGACACAGAGAAGAAGAACGTCTTGCGGGAGGCTGTGGCGCGGAAGCAGGAGGCTTTGGCTCTCTGCGAGAAGGAGTTGAATTCGATACAGGACACGAACCCAGATGTTTGTGGCGAGGTTGCTGTTGGGTATCATACGACGGGGAACTGGGCGAGGGAGCTTTGTGGCATCACTGGTGACAATAGCTGTCTGGGCATCGTCGCGGAGTGTTTGACGAAGGCGGTCGCGTGGTACTCGAAAGCAGGAGAGCCTAGTCAAAGTGCTGAGTGCAACTGGGAGGCAGCCGAGGCCTATGAGAAGTTGGGGGAGTACCGCAAAGCCTCGGAGAGATTCGAACTCGCTGCCCAGGACTACATGAAGGCTGCGGAGAGCGTCCCTCGCCTAAAGGAGTTCTACACGGACCACGCCATCTACATGCGCGCGTGGGGCGAGATCGAACAGGCCAACTATCACCATCTGAGACAGGAACCCGGACAGGCAAAGGGGCACTACGAGAACGCATCAGCAATGCACAAATCATCGCGAAGATGGAACTACCTGGCCACGAACTACTCCGCCTGGGCGGAGGTGGAGCACGCTGAGGATTTGAGCAGGAACGAGAAGTCCGAGGAGGCGATGAAAGCCTTCGAAGAAGCCGCTCGCCTGTTCCAGGAATCAAAGAATGCCATTCACGATCAGGTCGCGAAGATCGAAGATGCCGATGAGAAGCAGTTGGCGAGGAACCTGGAAAGAGCTGCGAATCTAAGACGTGAGTATTGCAGCTCCAGAATTGTTCTCGAGAAGGCAAGGGCCTTTGACAAGCAAGGTGACGTTTCCGCGAGTTCGGACAAGTACGGACAAGCTGCGGAGTTGTTCGAGAAGATACTGCTCGAGCTGGAGTCCGAGCAGGACCGAAAGGAATTCCAGCTGATGGCCAACCTGTCCAGAGCCTGGCAGGCAATGGCCAAGGCAGAATCGGAGACTTCTCCGGATTACTACGAGGCTGCCGCGGAGCTTTTCGAGAAGGCGAGAGACCTGAGTACGGGGGAGAGGGCAAAGCTGCTGGTGGCAGGGCATAGCCGATTCTGCAAGGCACTGGCAGTGGGAGCGAGATTCGTGGAGACCGGAGACGTCGCGCTGCACGCAGAAGCTACAAGACACATAGAGAGCGCCGCCGACAACTATTTGAAAGCCGGTCACAAGAGAGAATCAGTCTACGCGAAAGCCAGCAAATTGCTTTTCGATGGCTATGTACACATGGGAAAGGCAAGTGCGGAAGATGATCAAGGGAAGAGGGCAAAGCTGTACATGATGGCCGAGAAGGTCTTGCATGAATCCGCCATTTCATTTGGGGATGCTATGCAACCAGGAAAGAGAGATCAGGTATTGAGGCTGCTTGAGAAAGTGAAGGAGGAACGGGAACTTGCCCTCTCATTGACGGAGGTCCTTCGAGCCCCCGATGCGATCTCGAGCACTGCCGCCTTGCCGACTCCGACCCCATCCCATGAGAGGGCGACCGGCCTGGAGAAATTCGAGCACACGGATATCGAGGTGATTCTCGTCGCGCATCCGAAACACCTTCATGTTGGTCAGCAAATTGATATTGAGGTAGAGATGACGAACGCTGGCAAGGGAACGGCCAAACTGACAAAAGTAGAAGGCCTCATCCCGAACGGCTTCGAGGTGGTCTCAAAGCCAGAGAGATGCATGATCGATGGCAATTGTATTGATTTGAGAGGAAGGCGTCTCGAGGCTCTTAGGACGGATGTCGTGAAGTTCGTTTTGAGGCCCACAATCACGGGCAAGTTCTCTCTGAATCCCCGTATCCATTATCAGGACGAATCAGGGGCGCGCCTAGACAAGGATACTGCGCCCGTTGAGGTGACAGTGAAGGAGATGGGAATCTCGGGATGGCTCAAGGGGACCTGAGAAAGGAGGGTCATTCCATCCAGAAGACATCCGCTGACGCAGACTCTCGATCGAGACGAGAACAGTAAATACCAGCTTAGCCATTTCTGAACGATGTCTTCGGATGCTGAAGAGCGATTGATGAAACCAATCGTCAATGCGTGCTTCCCGGGCATGCTGGCAGCCTTGAACCTGACTGTGTTTGGCATCATTGACATTCGCGGGACGCCTTCGGTCCCGGCAAGGGTGACCCTTCTGTTTGGCACCGTTGCATTCGTCCTCTCTTCCTTCGCGATCTTCTTCCGTGGCATGTATCCATCAAGGAAGAACCTTTGGACAGCAACAGCTGTATTCTTCCTCATGGGCCTTGTCTCTTCCCTTGTAACGGTGGTGCTGCTGGTCGTATGGCCTCCATGATTGTATAGAACCCCGAAGTGGGCATTCCAATGTTGGGGGATGGCAAGTGGCTCATCTTCAGACCAAAGCTAGGACAACAAGCTCGCTGTAGAAGCGAAACCCTAGATGGCTGGTCGACCAGACTATTCCCACAACTTCAACGGCGACATCTTCTCGAGGATACTGGTCGACGACTTGGCAACACCGCCCGTCTTCTCCAGCTCTTTGATGCTGAACTCGCCGCTGTCGAAGAGCGTGTACAGGTCAACTCCCGTCACTCCGAGGAATATCTCGAAGATATCGTCATCAACCATGGATTTGTTTGATAGATTCAGTCCTATTTCCGGCGAGAGTTGCTTCCCGAAGTTGGTCTTGACGGCACCCCCGACGGATAGAAACTCGCGGATCTTCTCGCCTTTCTCGTACACGGCAAAGCCATAGGTCTGGGATGGTCCTTCGCATATCATACCGATTACCCCACTGGAGTGTTTTCTAGAGAACTCTTGGCAGGATTTGCTGTCGTAGACCATTGCTTTCTCCGGGTCATATACTACAGTCCATCCAGAGCAGGGGGCAATGGCCTTCAGGACCCGTTTGTTGCCCAAATCCCAATTCTGCATCTGCTTCGAGAGCTCAGTCTCTCCACATACCTTGGCCTTCTCGCCGACCTCACGGTACCCGAACATTCCTAGCGTTTCGTGCAAGTGTTGGAGGTGATGCTCATGTTTGAACGCCATCACGCTGACATCGAGACTCATTCCTATTCCCCCTCCCCGAACCACGCTTTCGAGGTGTTGCCTAAATTGATATTTGTGTACTAGTGCTTTTGCGTCTCTTTCTTCAACAAGTGCCGACTTCGCAAGGAAAAGCCAATAGGGAAGGGAGGCGAGGCAAATACAAGGGGGTTTGGGTGCGATCTCCCGAATTCGATTCCGCTTGACTGAATATCAGCTAGTGGTTGGAGGGTAGGGTCGACCTACCCCATTGTCGCCATCTTGGCCAATCTTCATTTCTTCCGGGCAAGGAACCCGCTGGAATGGGGCAAATCGGTATAACATTTTATTATTGTCAATGGCATTTGGTGATTGGCGACCTTCAAATGCGAGTCATCTTTGGCATTTGCTCATGGGGGCTTGGTCACGCCACGCGCTCGCTTCCCATAATCCGCAAATTCATCCGGGAGAAAGACGAGGTGACCATAGTCTCCTATGGGAGTGCGTTGAACCTCCTTCGGAACGAGCTCGGCGAAAGCGCGGCATTTGTTGAGTTGCCGGACTACCGTCCTCCGACCACTCGGAGTTCGCGAAGGCTCGCGCTTGACGCTCTGCTGAGCGGTCCCCAATATCTCTATGCGATGCAACGCGAACACCGGTTCTTGGAGAGACTTGCCCTGGACGGAAAGGTGGACGTAGTCTTCTCAGACAGCCGTTATGGTTTCTATTCTCTCCATGTTCCGAGCTTCTTCATGACCCACCAGCTGAGATTCATGAATCCCCTCTTCCTCCGGGCTCTGGAATCAGGAAGCGAGACTTTCAATCGTTGGTTCTTGGATCGTTATTCTGGCGTGCTTGTACCAGACTTCGAAGAGGACGGACTTGCTGGCAGGCTGGCGCATGGGCTGTCCGTCATTGATGAGAAGAAGTTGAACTATATTGGTGTGCTCTCGGACTTCGGCCGTCGCCAGACATCTCAAGATATTGATGT
>JBGQAM010000041.1:0-15325 GCA_041494275.1 Thermoplasmata archaeon
CTCGTGACAACGTTCTGGTAGACGCCGTAGCCATACTCTGTCTTCAGGCGCGCGTTGAACTCATCGAAGCCTGGCGACAGTATGATCGACCCGACCTTGATCTCGAGGATTTTCTCCTTCTGGTCGTATTCGACAGCCTTGGCCTTGCACTCCTCTGCGCATATGCCGCAACCGATGCACTTCTCGGCATCTATCGCGTACACGAGCGGGACCGCCTGCGGGTATCTGACGTAGATGGCCTTCCTGAACTTTGTGTTCTCGTCGTATTCGTTCATGGTCTCTACGGGGCACTTCTGGGCGCAGCTGCCACAGCCAGTGCACTTCTTCGGGTCTACCCTGAGCGAGCGCTGCTTCACGGTCACGTTGAAATTGCCTTCCTCGCCGTCCACGATCGCGATGTCCGCATTCGTTATCAGATCGATGTTGTTGTGCCTGCCCGTCGCGACGAGCTTTGGCGCCATGATGCACATGGCGCAGTCGTTGGTCGGGAACGTCTTGTCGAGCTGAGCCATCGTTCCGCCGATGCTCGGCTGCTTCTCTACCAGGTACACCTTGTATCCGGAATCCGCGAGGTCCAGGGCGGACTGCATCCCCGAGATGCCCCCTCCCACTACCATGACCGCGCCGATCTTGTCACTTGCTGCCATCACTGCTCACCTCCGATCTCTATGGTCTTGTATGTCGGTGTGAAGCCCTCCGGATGTTCCATCGCCAGAAGGTTCTTCTGGCGCAAGGCGACGATGTGCTTCAGGACCTTGTCCGTCGGGACATTCATGATCTTGCCTAGTTCCTTGACCGACCTCGCCTTGGACTTCGAGAGCTCCAAAATGAGCGCTCTCTCGAACTCCTCCTTGGTTGCCTGGTCGATCATCTTCTCCAGCTCCGTCTGTTCGAGCTTGTTGCCGTAGACGTTGCCCTTGGTCTCCAGGTTGAGCTCCTTGCCGACGAGTGCCCGGAGCCTGAAGGTCTCGGAAGCGCCGTCTGCTGCCGCGACCCTCGACATCAGGACATTGTCTTTCCTGACATTGCTCGGGCCGAGCTTCTTGACCTGCTCGGTGAACTCCGTCACGACCTTGGAGAACTTCTCCCCCTCGGATGCCGAGACCCACTCGAGCCTCAGCCTCTTCGGGTCGATTCCGGCATCCTCGAGGAGCTTCCACATCAGTCTGACGCGCTTCTCCGTGTAGAAGTTGCCGGATATGTAGTGGCAGTCGTTCAGGTGGCAGCCGCCCAGCAGAATGCCGTCGGCGCCAGCCTTGAATATGTCGAGCACCAGGTGCGGGCTGATTCTCGTGGAGCACATGACCCTCACGGGGCGGACGTTGGTCGGGTACTGATATCTGCTGACGCCGCACAGGTCCGCGCCTGCGTATGAGCACCAGTTGCACAGGAACCCGATGATCTTGGGCTCCCACTCGCCACCCTTCGGCTCGGGCTTCATATCTGGTATCTTGTTCTGTGCCTCGGCCATGTCTCACACCTCCTCATCGAGTGCGGCCTTCGCCTCGGCAAGCAGCTGAGCGTCCGTGTAGTTAGTCATCGTGATCGCGCCCTCTGGACAGGTGGCGCCACAACAGCCGCAGCCCTTGCACGCAGCCACGATGACCTCCGCCAAGCCCTTCTCGCTCTTTCTGAGAGCGCCGTACGGGCAAACCTGGATGCAAGTCCCGCATCCGGAGCACTTGGTCTCGTCAACCACGCTAGTGATCGCTTCGGCCTGCACGTATCCCTTGGCCATGGGTGTCGCGGCTCTAGACGCGGCCGCCGCGCCCTGGCTCGTGCATTCTGTGATGTCGGCGGGACCTCTGCAGGTGCCGCAGACATAGATGCCATCGGTGGCGAAATCCACCGGCCTGAGCTTGACGTGTGCTTCGAAGAAGAACCCTTCCTGTCCCAGAGGCACCTTCAGCATCTGCGCCAGCTCTCCAGCATCTGGTTGGGCGACCAGCGGGGTCGAGAGTATGATCATGTCGACCGGCATGGTCCTCTCGAGCTTCAGGGTCTCATGGAAGTAGCCGACCGTGAGTTGGTTGCCCTCCATGTACACCCTCGGGAGGTGCTCGGGCGTGTATCTGTTGAACTTCACGCGCTTCTCTCTGGCCTTGTTATAGGTGAGCTCGTGGTCCACGCCGTACGCCATGATGTCTCTGTTGAACACGGTGACTTCGATCTTCTCCGAGGGACCGAGCTTGACCTCTTCGGCCTCGCCCTCCTCGCCCCTCTCTCTGCCGCGCCGCCTGCGCCTGCGCTCGAGTATCTCCTCGGGCACCTTCTGCTCGACCGGGATCTTGTCGACCACCGTGCCTGCCTTCTCCATCAGGCCCAGCATGTTCTCGTAGTTGTCCATGATGTTGATGGCGTTCTTGATGGCGACATTGCAGCATATCCTGGAGCAGTAGGTCTTGACCTGCCCTCTCGAGCCGACGCATTGGATGAATGCGACGTTCTTCAGCTTAGGCAGGGTCTTCTTCTTGCACAGGATCTCGAACTCCGTCAGTGTGACGACGTTCGGGTACTGGTTGTAACCGTACAGCCCCTCGGGCACGAACTCGAGCGCGCCTGTCGCGACGATGATCGTCCCGACCTTGGTCTTCAGGTCCTCGGCACCCTTCGTGCCTATGACGATCTCGTAGTTGCCGATGAACCCCTGGACGCTCTTGAGCGTCGAGTTCAGGTGCAGCTTGACGTTCTTGTTGGCCTTCACCTTGTCGATCAAGGGGTTGATCGTCTCCGCAGCGCTCTTCTCGGTCACGTACAGGTTGTTCAGGATCCTGACGAACCCTCCGATGTCTCCCTCCCTCTCGATGAGGTGGACCTGGAATCCCATGTCTGCGATGGACAGCGCGGCCGTCATGCCGGACACGCCCCCGCCTATGACGACTGCCGACGGCTCGACATTGACCCTCTCCTCTTCCTGAGGCTGCAGGAGCCTCGCCCTGGCAACGCCCATCTTGATGAGGTCTCGGGCCTTCTTGGTGGCCTTCTCCTTCTCTTTCATATGGACCCAGGAGCAGTGCTCTCTGATGTTCACGAATGTGAAAAGATACTTGTTCAGGCCCGCGGACTCGCAGGTCGCCTGGAACAGCGGTGCGTGGGTCCTCGGGGTGCAGCTCGCGACGACGACCCTGTTCAGGTTGTGCTTTCTGATGCCCTCTCTTATGTTCGAGAGCCCGTCCTCAGCACATGTGTACAGGTTGTCGGTCGCGTATTCCACATCTGGGAGCGTCTTTGCGTACTCAGCCACCGAGGGTACGTCGACGAAGCCGCCGATGTTGGAACCGCAGTGGCATACGAACACGCCGATCCTCGGCTTCTCCTTTGCCTCGTTCTTCTTCTCAGCCATGTATCATCACGCCCCCGCCTGGACCATCGCTTCCACGGCCCTCGCGGCCGCGGCCGAGCCCTGGGCGACCGACTCTGGGATGTCAGCCGGTCCTGCGGCGTAGCCCGCTATCAAAATGCCAGGAACATTCGTGCTCTGGACGTTGAGTATCCTGTCAGTTGATTCGAGGAATCCGAACTGGTCCACCTTGAGCCCGAGTATCTTCGCCAACTCGAGAGTCTCCTTCCTCGGGATCAGGGTTGTGGCCAGGACCACCATGTCGAACTCCTCCGACTGCTGTCTCCCTCCGACATCGTAGACAACGATCGGGTTGTGGCTGTCCGGGTTTTCCTGAACCGTCGCATCCGAGTTAATGTACCGCACGCCGTAGTCGCGCTTGGCCCTCTCGATATACTCCCAGAAGCCCTTCGCGCACGCGCGCATGTCTTTGTAGAATACGGTTGATTCCATGTCGTCGTGGTGCTCTCTTGCCAGCATCGCCTCTTTTGTGGAGTGCATGCAGCAGACCGCGCAGCAGTAGGGGTGCACCTGCGGGTTCCTGGAGCCGACGCATTGTATGAACGCCATCTTGACCGGCCTCTTCTTGTCCGATCTCCTCTCGATGTGTCCGTGTGTCGGGCCTGCGGCGTTGATCATCCTCTCGTATTCCATGGCAGTGTACACGTTGGGGTATCGGCCGTAGCCGTACTCCGTGGATGAGGTCGGGTCCCAGACGTCGTAGCCGGTCGCGACGATGATCGAGCCCACCTCGAACTCCAGCATCTGGTCCTTCATTTCGTAGTTGATGGCCTCCCTCTTGCAGGCCTTCTTGCAGTTGCCGCACTTGCCCTTCGTCATCATCATGCAGTGCTCCTTGTCGATCGTCATGACCCTCGGGACGGCCTGCATCATCGGCATGTAGATCGCCTTTCTTGTGGCCAGGCCCATCTCGAACTCGCTCGAGACCTTGGTCGGGCACTTCTCGAGGCACTCGCCACAGCCGGTGCACTTCGTCTCATCGACGAATCTGGCTTTCTTAAGAACCTTCACTTTGAAACTGCCGACCTTGCCCTCGATGCCCACTACCTCCGCGTACGTGATCACGTTCGTGTTGGGATGGCTGAAGCAGTCGGCCATCTTGGGCGCGAGTATGCATATCGAGCAGTCGTTCGTCGGGAACGTCTTGTCTAGTTGAGCCATTCTCCCGCCTATGCTGGGAGTCTTCTCGACCACATGAACGATCATTCCCTTGTCCGCGAGGTCCAGGGATGCCTGAATTCCCGCAATCCCTCCCCCGATCACCATGACAGACTTTTCCATACTGTAACCTCCCTGTATTGTCCCAATCAATGCCACTTTGTTATCACTAGTTTGGACAGTCTCGACTCGTGCGCTTTTTGCTGTATGGTCTTTACCATTTTATGCGTTTCGATGTGCGGCCGACGCTTTTCCGCGTAGCGTCCAGCGATTTCGTCGAAAGGCGACGCTCACGGCCGCCGTCACTTCGACAGGAGGCTCTGTACCTCCTTGCCCTTCTCGATTTCAGTGACCTTCACTTTGAACGGCGCCTTCTTCTTCTGCGCTTCCCTGGCGAACCTCTGGCAGTTCGGGTATGTGCAAGGCGAGCACTTCTCGTCCTTGCAGGACAGCTCGATCAGCACCAGACGCTCGCGCGTATCCTGAGGATTGGTTATCGGTTTCTTGATCTCGAACATCTTCGTCATGCGGGTCTCGAAGGGCTTCTTCTTCGGGACCGTTCTGGCGAACCTCTGGCAGTTGGGATACGTGCACGGAGAGCATTTCTGGTCCTTGCACGACAACTCGACCAGGAGGTATCTCTCCTCCCCCTTTGCTGGTACTTGTGTTTGCGGGCTCATTCTATCATTTTCCTGTGATCATTCGAGCGCGTCAGCGATAACGACGCTCAGGTCCTTGACTGGTATGTCGATCTGCTCCTTGGGCGTCTGGGTCTTGTACTCCAGGGTGCAGTTGAGGTGTATGAGGCACTTGTAGCAGCCCGTCACGAGGCAATCTGCGCCGGTCTTTTTCGCTTCCTTCAGTCTGTCGACCTGCAGCTTCCTCGATATCTCATCACATGTCGCCCAGGCGCTCACGCCGCAGCACAGGGCTTTGTCCCTCGTGTTCTCCATCTCGATTATCTGAGCGTCTGCGCCCTTGAGAGCGTTCCTCGGCGGGTCGTATATGCCAAGATGTCTGCCCAGCCTGCACGAGTCCTGGAAGGTCACCTTCTTGGCGCCCTTCTTGAACTTGAGCTTCCCCCCTTGGATGAGTTCGTCGACGAGCTCGGAGATGTGCACCATCTCGAAATCGAAGTCGCCCATCAGGTCCTGGTAGTCCATATTGAAGGTCCGCATGCACTCAGGGCATGAGAACACTACCTTCTTGGCCCCTGAGGCCTTGATCAGCTCGACGTTCTTCTTCATCAGCTTCTGAAGACTCGCCTCGTCCCCAGTCCAGTTCAGATCGTGTCCGCAGCATACCTCGTCGTTGCTGACGACCGGGATAATACCCCCCCTATTCATTATCTTTACGACAGCCTGGGGGATGCCAGCCAAGTCGAGGTTCTTGCGCTCTTTGAATATGGAATCGTAATATGAGACACAGCCCGTGAAGTAGAATACATCGCCCTTCTCCGCGATCTTGAGCTCTGGTTTCATCCAGCCCAGTCGGTTCTGCTTCAGGTTGCTCGTCGCCTGGATCCTCATGACCGACTGCATCAGCCCGCCCTGGGAGCACACGGGCACGTTGTTGAACTCGACGGCCTCTTTCCTCATGTCCCTTATGAAGCCGGAGTAATCGACCTTGTACGGGCACATTGAGTTGCACTGCTCGCAAGTGACGCATGTCCAGATGTCCTTGTTGGTCTGGACGTTCTCGACCAGACCTTCGCTCGCCTTGAGCACGACAGTCCTGGGAGCGAAGTTGGTGTTGTATTTGGCGACGGGGCACACCGTGGTGCACTTCCCGCACTCCACGCAGTCGAACGCACCAGTGTCTTCGATGATCTGGCTCATCTTCGCCTTCAGGTCCCCAGGGTTCCCCTTCTTCCTGGGAGAGACCTTCGGGAGAGGGTTCGGGCCCAGCGCCCTTATCCGCTCCGTGAACTCCTTCATCGTGCCCGCGAATTTCTGTCCCTCGGATGCGGAGATCCATTCGAGCCTCATCCTGTCCCTGCCGAGGCCAAGCTTGTCCAGGAGGTCCATCGTGACGGCCATTCTCTTCTCGGCCTCCTCGTTCCCTGAGATGTAGTGACAGTCGCCTATGTGGCAGCCGGCGACGAGGACGCCGTCCGCTCCCAGTTCGAGGGATTTGAGCACGAAGTACGGTTCCACCCTGCCGGAGCACATGACTCTGATTATCCTGGCGTTGGGCGGATACTGCATCCTCGAGACCCCTGCCAGGTCCGCGCCCGCGTACGAGCACCAGTTGCAGCAGAAGGCGACGATGTTCGGCTCGAACTTGGCGTCGCTCACGTCTTCGCCTCCTCTTTCTCGATGTCTTTTCTCAGACATGCCTCGATCATCGTCAGAATCTGCTCTGTCTTGAAGTGTCTCGGCCTTATCGCGGTGGAACAACACGCGACGGCACAGGAGCCACAGCCCTTGCACAGTGCCTCATTGATCCGCGACTTGAACACGCCGGGCGAGACCTCGATGATGCTTGGCGCACCGTACTCGCATATCTCCTCGCACCTGCCGCATGCTATGCACTTCGTCTCGTCGACGACACTGACCACGCCTTCCGCCTCGATGAACGGCTTCGACAAGACGGTGTTGACCCTCGCGGCTGCCGCGAGCGCCTGCGAAACGCTCTCGCCGATCAGCCTCGGAGAGTGCGCCAGGCCGCAGAGGAATATGCCATCGGTCGCGAAATCGACAGGTCTCAACTTCATGTGAGCCTCGAGGAAGTAACCCTCTCTGTTGAGAGGCACCTTGAGCAACTTCGCAATCTCCTTGTTGTCAGGATTCGGATGTACTGCCGCGTTCAGGACGAGGTAGTCTGCCTTGATCAAGACCTTCTGCTCGATGAACGCCTCGTCGACTTCTACCCACAGGTCGTGGCCTTTGGCGGTCACCGTAGGCGGAGAATCCGCGTCATATCTTAGGAAAATCACGCCCAGCCTGGCAGCCTCGTTGTAGTGTTCCTCCGCGAATCCATATGTCCTGATGTCCCGGTAGAGAATGAACACGTTCGTCCCAGGATGTTCCCTCTTGATCTTGACAGCGTTTGCCATCGCGGTCGAGCAGCAGATGCGAGAACAGTTCGGGTGCTCCTCGTTCCTGGAGCCGACGCACTGTATGACAACGACATTGTTCGCCTTGAACTTCCCGTTGTGCAGCAGCTCCCCGAGCTCCGTCTGCTTGATCACGTTCTTGTGCTTCTTGTGTTCGTATTCTGTGGGCTCGTACTCGATCCCGCCTGTGGCAACGACAATCGCTCCGTGCTTGACCTTCTCGCCGCTCTTCAGAGTCGATTCGAAGTTACCGATGTATCCCTTGACCTCTGTGACCTCATCGTTCAGGTGGACCTTCACGTTCTTGTGCTCTTGAAGCTCCTTCTTGAGTGTCTTGAGCGTCTCCTGCGGGTCGACACCCGTGAGAGTGTGATAGATTCTTTTGAGATGGCCACCCAGCTCCTTGTCCTTCTCGACAATGTGCACCTCATACCCCGCATTGGCGATCTCGAGTGCGGCGGCGATGCCGCTCAGCCCTCCGCCGATGACGAGCGCGGAGGGAGTCACCGGTATCTTCGGCTGAGGCAGAGGTTCGAGGGTTGCGGCCTTGGCGATTGCCATTCTCACTAAGTCTTTCGCCTTCTCCGTGGCCTTCTCCGGCTCGAGTCTGTGTACCCAGGAGCACTGGTCTCTGATGTTGGCCATCTCAAACAGGTACTTGTTGAGTCCAGCTTCCCGGCAGGTGTTCTGGAAGAGCGGCTCGTGGGTCCTCGGGGTGCAGCTCGCGACCACGACCCTGTTCAAGTCGTGCTTTTCGATCATTTCTTTGATTTTCTTCTGGGTGTCGCCCGAGCAAGTGTACAGGTTCCTCTCGGTGTAGACGACGTTCGGCAGCTTGGAGGCGTACTCAAGGACCTCAGGAACATTCACGACGGATCCGATGTTGATCCCGCAATGGCACACGAACACCCCGATCCTCGGCTCCTTGTTCGAGACATCCTTCTCTGGCGGGTACTCCTTCTTCTTGACGAGCTTCCCTCTCTCCTTGGAGAGCATCGCTGCGACCTTTCCAGCGGCTCCACTGGCCTGCGCGATTGAGTCCGGGATGTCCTTCGGGCCAGAGAACGCCCCGCAAACGAAAATCCCTGGCACCGAAGTCTCCACGGGCGAGAGCTCGTCAGCCTCGCAGAAGCCGAACTTGTTGAGTTGAATCCCAAGCGTTTTCGCAATCGAGTCAGCGGATTCGGGCGGCCTCGCCCCGGTCGAGAGGATGACCATGTCGTATTCCTCTTCCTTGATCTCCGCTCCTGCGTGATACAGCAGGATGAGATTGTGCGTCTTCGGATCCTCTGTGATCTTGGGGATCCTGTTGTTCCTCGCTATGCCGACACCGTACTCGTTCTCCGCTCTGGACAGATACTCCTCGAACTCCTTGCCGAACGCTCTGGTGTCCATGAAATAGATTGTCGTCTTCAGCCCGGGAACGTGCTCCTGACCAATGACGGCCTGCTTCAGGGCAGCCATGCAGCAATAGGATGAGCAGTAGGTGTTGCCCGTCTGGGCGTCCCTCGAGCCCACGCACTGGATGAACGCTATCCTCTTTGGGACATCGCCGTCCGAAGGCCTGATGATGTGCCCTTCCGTAGGGCCGGATGCGCTGAGCATCCTCTCGAACTCGATGTTGGTAAGTACGTTCGGGTACACTCCGAGCCCGTATTCGACCTTCTTGGTGGCATCGAACACGCTGTAGCCAGGGCTGAGTATGATGGACCCGACCTCGATGACTTCCTCCATGTCAGGCGCCATCGAGTACTGGATCGCCTTGGCCTCGCAGAACTTCTCGCATACGCCGCAGCCGATGCACAGCCCCTTTTCGATAGTGTAGATCAGCGGAACCGCCTGCGGGAAGGGCACATAGATCGCCTTTGCCGGCGCCATCTCCCTGTCGAATGTGCTCACGCCCTCTACCGGGCAGTGCTCTGCGCACACACCGCATCCGGTGCACTTGTCCTCCAATATGTATCTCGAGTGTTTCGTGATCGTTACTTTGAAATCCCCCGCCTTGCCCTCGACCTTCTTCAGCTCGGCGTGGGTCAGCATGGTGATGTTCTCATGTCTTCCTGTGGCGACGAGCTTCGGGGACAGTATGCACATCGAGCAGTCGTTGGTCGGGAAGGTCTTGTCCAGCTGGGCCATCGTTCCCCCGATGCTTGGTGTGCCTTCGAGTATGTACACCTTGTACCCGGAATCGGCAAGGTCCAGTGCAGCCTGCATACCGGCCGGGCCTCCTCCTATCACCAGAGCGGCACCGACGACCTTGTCCTCAGTCATCAGACACCGCCTCCTTGGAGACCGGGCCAAGCTTCTCCAGGTCCATCACCATCTTCTTGATCGTCTCCGCTAACTTCCTCCCTTCCGAACCTGCAATCCATTCGACCTTGAACCTCTGAGGTTCAATGCCTGCCTCGTCGAGGAACGATTCCAGAAAGTCTCCTCTCATCGCGGTCTTCTCGTTCCCGTTGATGTAGTGGCAGTCCGCCGGGTGGCAGCCTGCGACTATCACGCCGTCCGCCCCAAGGGCGTAGGCCTTCAACACGAAGGCGGGGTCGACCCTGCCGGAACACATGACTCTTATGATCCTGACATTCGGAGGATACTGTATCCTGGTCGTGCCCGCCAGGTCGGCACCGGCATAGGAGCACCAGTTGCAGCAGAACGCCACGATCTTCGGCTCATAGACAGCATCGTGCTCCGTCTTCTGCGCTCCTGCTTCCATCTTCAGCTCCCCCTTAGCTTCCTGAGGAACGAGTGAGCGGACACGTGGTGCGTGTCGAAGCCGAGGGAGATCGGGTCTATTCCCATCGCCAGCGCCTGGAACTGCGAGACGTGCATGACGGGTATGCCGTCCTTCGAGAACGAATGCTGGGCGTTGTCGAACTGTAACAGGCAGAACGGGCATCCAGTGACGATGCAGTCCGCGCCCGCCGCCGCGATGTTGACGCACTTGTCGTGCGTGAGGGAGTTGGCAAGCTCGACGACGTGTGACCTGACGCCGCCCCCTGCGCCGCAGCAATCCAACCGGTCTTCGTAGTCGACGCTGGTCGCGCCGCACGCCTCTACAATCTTGTCTATCATAACCGGGTCGTTGGGGTCGTCGAAGGCTGCGTGCTCAGTGGGCCTCAGATAGTGGCATCCATAGTGCACGGCCGCCTTTATGTTCTTGAGCGGATGCTTGGCCTTCTTTGCGATCTCATCGTAGCCGACATCCTTTGCCATGACCTCGACGTAGTGCCTGACCTTGACAGGTTCCATTATTTTTCTCTTGCCCTCGGACTTCTGCGGAATGCCTGTGTACTTCTTGCCGATCTGCGCGAGCGTCCTGTTGACCTTCCCCAAGTTCTTCGGGTCCTGCAGGTACTCGGTCGCCTTCAGCAAGGACGCTAGGCATCCGTTGCATACCGTCAGGATCTGCCTACGCTCGTTCTGCGCAAGGACGAGGTTCCTTGCTGCAAGCAGAAGCCAAGTGTCCTTGTCTGTCGAGTAGAATATGCCAGGGACAGGGCAGCACGAGAACTGTTTCTGGTCCTTCGCGTCGAGGTTGAAGCCTTCCTTCCCGGTCACCCACCTGACCGCGTACTCGACGCCTGGATACCTGTTCGGGATGACGCATCCGAAGAAGTAGAGGTACGAGTTGCTCATACCTTCACCTCCTCCTCGATGCCTATCAGCTTGTCGTACTTGGCCGCGTGGATGAGCACCTGGATCTCCCTAATCACGGTGTGGTAGTCAGGGTCTTGAGAGTGGATTAGTCCTAGGTCCAGCTCCTTCCTGATCTTGTCGATCTCAGCATCGGGTTTCACGCTCTGGCCGTACTTCACTAGGTTAGTTGCCGCCGTCTTGATGAACGGTGGTATGATGCCCTCTCTGACCGCGATGTGCCTCAGGGCGATCATGACCTCTGCAGGGTTCAGGTCCGCCGGGCAGTGCTCGTAGCACCTGTAGCATGTGGCACAGACCCATCTTGTCCCGAGCGTGTACTTCTTGAGCCCGAATTGGCAGCATTTGATTATGTTCCTTGTCTTGTAGTCGATCTTGAGGCTGATCGGACAAACGCCTGTGCAGTTGCCGCACTGAAGGCATGTCATCACGTCCTTCCCGCCGTACTTCTTGATGTCGTCGGGGAAGCCGGGCTCGAGCTGCGACTCGTCGATCACCTTGTCCTCGACCAGCTCCTCGTGGAGGCCGCCTATGAAGACCTTCTCGACCTCCTTCTCCGATTCTTTCATCAGGACACCTCCGCCTCGGCCTTCTTCTTGACCGCGTGCCTTCTGGGAGTCTCGGCAAGAGCTGCCTGTAGCTCGGAGTATATCTGATCGTCAGTGAACTGCTTCGGAGCGACGGCCTTCTGTGGACACGATGCGGCGCAGGTCCCGCATCCGTGGCATAGCGCCTCGATGATGTGAGCCTTCATACCCCCTTTCTCGCTCTGCACCAGTTCCGGAGCACCGTACGGGCAGAGGTCTATGCAGAGGCCGCAGCCAGCGCACAGGCTCTCGTCGACGAAAGCGGTCAGCGGCTCTATCCAGACCTTCTTCGCGAACATCGGTGCGGCAGCCGAAGAAGCCGCGGCCTTCGCCTGCGCCACGCTGTCCGGTATGTCTTTCGGACTCTGGGCGCAGCCTGCCAGGAAGATGCCATCAATCGCCGTGTCGACCGGCCGCAGCTTCGGGTGTGCCTCCATGAAGAATCCGTCCGGGCTTACGGTGAGCCCGAGGATCTTGCCGATCTTCTTGCTGCCCTCAGAGGGCACGAGACCAGTCGAGAGAACGACCAGGTCGAACTCCCTCTCCGTGATCTTGTTGAGGAGCGTCTCCTCAGCTCTGATCTTTATCGTCTTTGTCTCCGGATCCTGGCTGAGTTTCGCAGGTCTTCCACGGATGAACTCAACTGCGTAGTCCTCTCTGATCCTATGATAGAGCTCTTCGAACCCTTTGCCGAACGCCCTGATATCATTATAGTATACAGCGATCTCGGCTTCCTCATCGTGTTCCATGATGATCTGCGCATTCTTGATCGCGTACATGCAGCAGACCCTTGAGCAGTAGTTGTTCCCGATCTTCTTGTTCCTCGAGCCTACGCATTGGATGAACGCCACTCTTTTCGGCGGCTTGCCGTCGGATGGCCTTATGAGATGTCCTCCGGTCGGGCCAGACGCGTTCAGGAGCCTCTCCAGTTCAAGCCCGGTTATGACGTTGTCGAATTCCCAATACTTGTAGACGCCCTTCCTCTGCGGGAGATAGGTCTCATAGCCGGTTGCGACGATGATCGTACCGACTTTGAGGTTCAGAATTTCGTCCTGCATCGTGTGGTCGATTGCGTTGTTCGTGCAGGCCTTCGTACAGAGCAGGCACTTGCCGGACTTGAAGTGCAGACAGTGCTCCTTGTCCAGAGTGTACTTGAGTGGGACTGCCTGCGGGAACGGGATGTAGATCGCCTTCCTCTGGCCAAAGCCGAGGTCGAACTCGTTGTCTATCTTGACAGGACATGCATCGGAGCACAATCCGCATCCAACGCACTTGTCCTCGTGGACGAACCTCGCCTTTCGTCTCACCTTGACATCGTAGCTGCCGATGTACCCCTTGACCTCCTCTACGTCGGAGTATGAAAGGAGAGTTATGTTCGGATGCCGGGAGAGCTCGACCATCTTGGGGGCCAGGATACATATCGCACAGTCCCCTGTCGGGAATGTCTTGTCCAGCTGAGCCATCTTGCCTCCGATGCTCGGCTGCGTTTCGACCAGGTAGACCTTGAACCCCATGTTCCCGAGGTCGAGGGCGGCCTGTATCCCGGAGACGCCTCCCCCGATCACGAGTGACGTGGGTTCCACGGGGACCTCTCTCGCCTCGAGCGGTTCGAGCTCGGCCGCCTTTGAAACGCCCATTCGAACGAGGGCGCTCGCTTTCTCGGTCGCCTTTTCCTTTTCATGAGAGTGGACCCAGGAGCATTGCTCCCGGATGTTTACCATGTGTAGAAGGTAAGGATTCAGGCCAGCTTGCTGAATGCATTTCCTGAATGTCGGTTCATGCAGTCTGGGGGAACACGAGGCGACGACGACTCTGTCAAGCCCGTTCTCCTTGATCGCTTTGATGATTTCCGCCTGGCCAAGGTCGGAGCAGGTGTACTTGTTCTCCTTCGCGACCACCACGCCAGGCAGCTTCTCCGCAGCCTCCCGGACACTGCCGCAGTCCACCACTCCAGCAATATTGCTGCCACAGTGGCACACGAAAACACCAATCTTTGGCGCGGTGGTGCTGCCAGCTTCCTTTTTCGGAGCGTTCGTTCCAGTGTCTTTTTCCTGCGGTGCGGGTGCGGTCGTCGGTCCACCCCCTCCTGATAGGCTCGACTTATCTCGACCGGGCCGAGTGACCCCCGCGAAAGGATGCAGATTTCCGGCTGTCTGGCATATCCACTCGGTACATTGAGCGGTCTGACAATTGTGGATAATAAAACGGTCATTTATATACGTTTCGTTGCGCATCTTTCGAAAAGCGTGGTAGGCGTGGCGACAAACATTTGAGTTACCTCGAAGGGTTGTAGATTATCTTGCAGTTATTGCCCACGAAATTCGAAATTCGATTAATCGGCGTTTTTCGAAGCCGTTGATTTTGATGCCCCATTAAACGAATCAGAAGTATCGTATGCTTCATCCGTTCCGGCCTTTGGATTCGATTGTACATCATTGCCTGTCTATTCCCTGTTCTTTTTCCATTCGTAAAGCTGAATATGAGATTGTTTCCACTGATTTCCATTCACCGGAGGATCGTGGCGTCTCTGTTGAGTCGCTACTTCTTGAGGTACCGGTATGAGATGTAGCAGCTTCCTTCTCTGGAGACCATGCAGGGCCCGATCGGCGAGCCAGGCGTACACTTCTTCGCGAACAACGGGCATTCCTCGCTTGTTAGGATCCCGCGCAGCATCTCGCCACATCTGCATCCTTTTGCCTCTGCGTACTCGTGTTGGTGGATTGGAGCCAGCACGTCTTCGAACCTCTCCCTCGCATCGTGTTGTTCGAGCTTCTTCTTGATCTCGAGGCCGCTCCCTTTGATGACTGGGAATCCTCTCCAGGAGACATCGGTCGGTTCAAAAGCGTCTCTCATGGCCTTGATCGCCATCGGGTTGCCGTCAGCGTGAACCACTCGCGTGTATTCGTTCTGGACTTCCGCTCGGCCCCCTTCTATCTGGACCGCCAGCATGTAGACTCCCATGAGCAGATCGAGGGGCTCGAAACCGGCGACCACCTGTGGTATCTTGTACTTTTTCGAGAGGAACTCGTATGGTTTGGTGCCGATGATTGTGCTGACATGTCCGGGCTGGATCATGCCGTCGAGTCTGATCTCTCCCATGCTCGCGATTGCCTCAAGGGCGGGAGGGACGGTCCTGTGACAGCTCAGCACCGAGAAGTTCGTCGGCGGGTCAGACAGAAGAGCAGATGCAGTTGTCGGAGCGGTCGTCTCGAACCCTATGCCCATGAAGACGATCTCTTTCTGAATCCTCTTGGCGAGCGCGACGGCGTCGTCGACGCCAAAAACGATTCTAACATCCGCGCCGTCCGCTTTCGCGTCGTTCAGGGACCCTTTCGCTCCGGGAACCTTCATCACGTCTCCGAACGCGGCGATCGTAAGGCCAGCTCTGGCCAGCGCGAGAATCTCCTCGATCTCATCGGGTGGCGTCACGCATACAGGGCATCCTGGTCCTTGTCGTATGTCGATCCCGACACGCTTGAACTCGCTGTCGAGGCCGAACCTCAC
>JBGQAM010000020.1:0-25200 GCA_041494275.1 Thermoplasmata archaeon
GGCGAGAAACAGAGGGTAATAATCGCGAGGGCGATTGCGCAGAAGCCCAAGGTGCTTCTCCTAGACGAGCCCACGGCATATCTCGACATAAGCGGACAGATAGAGATCATGGACCTCCTCAAGAAGCTCAATCGAGAGGAGGGGATTACGACGATTGCGGTTCTGCACGACGTCAATCTCGCGGCACGCTACTGTGACAGGATAGCGCTGCTCAACCAGGGAAGGCTGGAGGCAATCGGCGCGCCGAAGGAAGTGCTCAACCCGGAGACGATTCAGAGCGTCTACGGTGTCGATGTTTCTGTCAGAAGGGACCCGTTGACCCAAGCGATATACATCATGCCTCATTCGACTGCGACTACAATCCACAGGCACGGGACAAGGGTGCATTTGTTGTGCGGAGGAGGGGCAGGCGGGGTGGTCATGAAATCACTGCACGACGGCGGCTACTCAGTGACCGCAGGCGTGCTCAATGTTCTCGATTCGGACTTTGAGAACGCGAAAGATATGCATATCCAAGTAGTGGCAGAGGCACCGTTTGCCCCCATTAGCCCCGAGAACCATGCGGAGAACCTGAGACTCGTCGATGAGTCGATAGCGGTCATCGTATCTCCGTTCCCCGTCGGCCCGGGCAACCTGAGGAACCTCGAGGCCGCCGTTCACGCGCTGAAGTCGGGGAAGAAGGTTATCCTCCTCCGGCCCAAAGAAGGTCAGTCAGTCGATTTCGTCGATGGGAGGGCCGATGCCCTCATCAAGGGATTGATAATCTCAGGAGCTACTGTCGTCGTCAATGTCGAGGAGCTCCTTTCTCAGCTGGCAACAAGGAGAGGGTGAACCGTGAACGGCCAACCGCTCCGAGATCTGAAGAGAAACACAGAACTGCTGATCCTGGTCGAAGTACTGGAATCCCCCTCGATAAAGATGAAGGAGATTGCCGATCGTCTGCATATCACCGTGCAGGCTGTCAGTCAGTATATCTCCGAAATGAGGAGAGAGGGCATGCTCAAGGATCAGGGAGGCAGCCTTCGGCCCACGAGGAAGGGCATGCAGATCGCTCAGGAGCACTTCTCCGCAATGAAGGATCAGGTCGATGCGACCCTTAGAAGAATCAGCGTGATCGACAGATGCGTCGCCATTGCTGGGAAGAAGATCACGAAGGGACAGACGGTCGGCCTGGTCATGGAAGATGGCATGCTGATGGCATTCCCGGGAAAGGAGTCTCCGTCCACCGGGAATTCTTTGGAGGACGCAGACGAGGGCGACGATGTTCTGATCGGCCAGTTGGAGGGCATCGTGGATCTTGAACTCGGGAGACTCCTGATCGTGGAGGCTCCGTCCGAGGCGGACGGAGGGTCAAAAGCAGCGAATGTCGAGAGGGTGAGGGCGAAGATAGACGAATTCTCTCCTGGCCTGCTGGTGGCTGGTGATGCGGTCGGGGCTGCCATGTTGATGAAGGCTAGTGGGGAGCTCTTCACCATCCATGCTCCCATCGATTCGTCCATGAGTGCCGTGAGCAAGGGTGTGGACGTAGTCTTCTCGGGAACCAGGGAGTCTGTCGACCGACTTCTCGAGGCCGTCGGGAGCCTCAAGAGAGAGACTGGCTATGGAATCAGCTGGAAGATCTACAAAGCCTGACCAATGGAATAGGTGGCAAGTCTATATCCACCAAATGTGATTTCGCGCTCAGGTGAGTCTTTGGAAGTGGTCGAGGCGATCCGAACCAGGCGTGCCAAACGGGCCATCAGTGACAAGCAGGTCGAGGACGAGAAGATCGATTCGCTGGTCGAGGCTGTAAGACTCTCGGCTTCGTGCTTCAACAACCAGCCCTGGCGGATTGTAGTCTGCAAAGGCAAGGATGCGCTAGCGACGGTCAAAGGAGCCCTTTCAAAAGGAAACGTGTGGGCCACGCGCGCGCCCGTGATCATGGTCGTCGCGTCCAAGCCGGATGACGATTGCAAATTGAGTGACCGCAGGGACTACTACCTTTTCTCAACTGGATTGGCGATAGGTCAGTTGGAGCTTCGCGCGACGGAACTCGGCCTGATAGCGCACCCCATCGCTGGCTATGACCCATTGAAAACGAAGGAGCTACTGGGCATACCTGCAGAATATGTGATAATCACGTTCGTCATCATAGGCTATCTAAGCACGGACGACTCGCTCTTGTCGGACAAGCAGAAGGAGTCTGAGCCGACGAGGCCGGAAAGGAAGCCGGTTGGGGAGAACTTCTTCCTGGACAAATGGGGCAACCCGTTCCATTGATGCCATCCAGCAACCGTTTCTGCACAATTCTGTACACACCCTGAAAGCCTATATCTGACCTATGTCTTCGGGAGTCAGAACCCTGGAGGCGTTCGCGATGATCAGGCTGTATTGTGCTGAAGGAGGTGAACTCCGGACTGTCGACTCCCCGAGGCTGAAGGATGCTCTGTGGATAGACGCAGTGGCTCCCACGCCCGAAGAAGTGGAGATGCTGCACAAGGAGTTCGACATCGATCTCCAGGACGTCGCGGACTGTCTCGACCCAAACGAGAGATCTAGGGTCGAGATCGAAGAGACATACGACCTGCTCGTGCTCAGGAGCATCCTATCCGAGGAGAGGAACGGGGATAGGATCCAGACGATGCCTATTGGCATCTTCGTCACCAAGGGCAAGATCATAACGGTGAGGATAGGCTCGAGCTTCACCCACCAGGAAATGACCTCGGAACTGAAGCACAAGCCACGCATAGATGCCAAAGAGGACCTCTTCCTGGCACTCGTTAGGAAGGTGAACAAGGACATTGAAAAGAAGGTCAGACCTCTTGAGCGGACCATCGCCTCGATCCAGGAGAAGATACTGACCGCCAAGAGGGGTGAGGTGGCGCCGAGTGCGTTCGCCCTGAGCAACGGGCTCATTCTGCTCAACACCGCCCTGCTGTCCAACCTGAACGCGATATCAATGCTCCCGCGCGCGAAGCATCTGCGTCTCACAAAGGAGAAACTGGACATCGCAGAGGACCTCGAGAACGATGTGGCGCAGCTGTACGAGATGACAACAATCTACCGAGAGATCATGTCCAACGTCCTCAACGCATATGAGTCAACGCTCGCGAACAGTCTCTCGACCGTCATGAAGACATTGACCACTATCAGCTTGATTCTCATCCTGCCCATGATGATCGCAGGCTGGTTCAGCATGAACGTGGCGTTGCCCTTTGACAAGGACGCCTATTGGTCGTTCTGGATGGTCGTCGGCGTTTCGGTCGCTGCCGTAGCAGGCTTGTGGGCGTTCTTCAGGTTGAAAGGAATTCTCTGAAGGTATTCAGAGAACCTTGTTGCCATCGACGTATACATGGATGCAGTTGGCAGGGCAGTCGGCTGCTGCTTCTTTTGCGCATCCTTCACCGTCGAGCTCAAGCTCGTCATTTTCCCCAACCCTATTCCCCCCCTTGAGGGTGGACAAACCATCAGCCGCCATCTCGAACACATCTGAGCATGTTGCAGTGCAGAGCTCGCATCCTGTGCATTCTGACCGAACTATCTCCACCTTGATTTTGGCCATCTATTTCATCCTCCGCGGATCTTCGAGTGGCCGTCATAGGCGAATTTCTGGCTTGTGTTCTTTCCCATTCCGGTTCGGTTGCACAAAGCATTTTGGGCGAAAGGGCTAAAACGGATTAGTCGCTTGCGGAAGATGGTCTATCTAGGGGTGTGCTGTGGTCGACATCAGGAAGTGGGAGAGCAAGAAGTTGGGTGTAGTGATAGAGGTGGACTACGACCTTTGCTCCGGCATCGGCAGGTGCGTTGAGGTCTGTCCATCTAGCGTCTACGAGGTAGTGAACGGGAAGACCACCTGCCCGAACATAGATGACTGCATTCAGTGCTGCGCCTGTCAAGAGGCATGTCCAGTCAACGCGATAAAGCATCATTCCTGCCAGTGATATGCATGTCATCACTTGCAGACTGTCCGGCTCTGCTCCTGCAGGTACTGAAGCAGGTAGTAAGGTCCACCCGCCCCCTTGCCCGTGACGCCACTTGATTTCCAGCCTACGAAAGGCTGAGAACCTACCAGCGCACCAGTCGTTGCCCCCTGCGCCCGGTTCGCGTAGGTCACGCCGGCCTCGATCCTGTCAAAGAATTTCTGCACTTCGTCAGGGTCATCGCTGAATATGCCTGCGGTTAGCCCGTACTCGACGCTGTTCGCGATGTCTATCGCCTCATCGAGATCTTTGTAGGTCAACACTACCAATATCGGGAGGAACAACTCCTTGACTGCCAGCTCGTGGTTGCTCGCGAGGTGGACGATGATCGTCGGCTCGACGAAGTGTCCCTTGGAGTATGCACCTTCTTCGAAAACGTGGCCTCCTGTGAGGATTTGGCCGGCCTTCGAAGCCGCAAGGATGGTTCTCTTGAATCGCTCCACAGCCGCCGCGTTGATCACCGGGCCAACAAGAGTGTCCTTCTTCGACGGGTCGCCGACCTTCTTGTCCACGAGCCACGCCGTGAGTTTCTGTGTGAATTTGTCTGCGACCGCTCGGTTCACTATGACTCTTGATGTCGCGCTGCACTTCTGTCCTGAGTACCCGAATGCCGATCTGCAAACACCTTCCGCCGCCTTGTCCAGGTTCGCCTTGTCGGATACAATCGCCGGATTCTTCCCACCCATCTCCAAGATCGGAGGCCTCTTGCTGTGCTCGATGCTCGCCTGCGCGATGCCCATTCCGATGTCCCGGGAACCCGTGAAGGCGATTGCCGCGATACCCTTGTTCTTAGTGATTTCCGAGCCAACGGTCTCGCCTGGTCCCGCCACATAGTGGAAAGTGTCTGGAGGGACGCCGTTTTCGATGAGAAGACCGTGTAGCATCTGACCCATGAGCGGGGCGTCGCTCGGGGGTTTCAGTATGACCGCGTTTCCAGTGATCAGCGCTCCGGTGACCATCCCGGTCGTGATTGCTATCGGAAAGTTGAAAGGCGATATCACGCCAACAGTCCCCAACGGCCTGAGAACGCTCCTGGTCTCGTTGCATGGAACGGGACCGTCTAGCTCCAGCACATACCCCATGTGCTCCCGAAGCAGTTTGGGATAGTATCGTAGATAGTCGATTGCCTCATCGACCTCCGCTACCGACTCGAACCTGTTCTTGCCGTTCTCCAGGGTCAGCCAGGCAGCGAACTCGTACTTCCTCCTCGACATCTCATCCGCAGCTTTCAGGAACATCTCGCACCTGCGGCTCACCTTGGTCTGCTCCCAGGAATCCTGAGCGCGGATCGAAGCGTTCACCGCGTCTATGACATCCTCCCTGGTTCCCTTCTGAAAGTCTCCGACGATTATGTTCGTATTGTAAGGGCAGATGTCTGGGAACTCGCCCAGCTTTGAGAGCCTGCGTTCTCCGGCCACGACGTTAGGATATCTATTCCCAAGCTTGCCAAGGATCTCCGCATAGGCGGCCTCGTAGTTCGCGTGGAATTGGCCACTTTTGCTTCTTGCGGCCAGCCTGTCATAAGTCAGTTCATTCTCGAACTTGGTTTCCGACATGTCTCCCACTTGACCTCTCAGATGAACCTCTCCATCATAGGTTGAATGTCCCTTTCTAACGGCTGATTGACTAGAGGTCCTTCCTTCAACGCGACGACCGACTCCTCGAAAGCCGGTTTCTCCTCCTGGTAGATCACGCCGATAGGGATCTTGTCTCCCCACTCGAGCGACTTCTCGAAGGCTTTCGCCCTGTTTGTCGGGTCCCAGCCATTGTCCTCGAGCTTGTACACACGCTCTCTGTACCACGCGAAAGTATTCACCCGATTGAAAGTCACGCACGGCTGGAGAACGTCCACTAGCGATAGCCCTTTGTGGGCGATGGCTTTCTTGATCAACTCCTTCAGATGCTTCGGGTCGCCCGCGAATCCTCTCGAAATGAAAGTCCCGCCAGCGCTCAGTGCCAGAGCGAGGGGCATGACCGATCGCTCCATGGATCCTGCTGGTGTTGTCTTCGTCTTGAAGCCGATGTCGCTTGTGGGAGACGTCTGGCCTGTCGTGAGCCCGTAGATCTGGTTGTTGTGGACTACCAGGGTGATGTTTACATTCCTTCTTACGGCGTGTATGAAATGGCCCATCCCGATGCCGTAGCAGTCACCATCGCCGCTGTAGACTATGACAGTCAGGTCGTGGTTGCAGAGCTTCGCACCGGTTGCGACCGGGAGCGCCCTTCCGTGGATGGCGTGGAAGCCGTATGTCTTGACATAGTGCGGAAGTTTCGCCGAGCATCCTATGCCACTCACCAGTAATACTCTGTGCGGCTCCAACCCGAGCTCCGCGATGGCGCTCTTAGTGGACATCAGTATCGAGTGGTCTCCGCACCCGGGGCACCAATCTGGAACCGTTATGCTCCTCAGCTCGTCAGATGTTGTCATTCTATCGCCTCCTCGATCTGAGCAGCAAGAGGCTCCACGAAGAACGGCCGCCCGTCGTATTTCCGGATCTTTTTGTCCACTCCGACCTTCAGTTCCTCGCGCATCAACCTGTCTAGCTGGGAGGTTCTGTTGCTCTCAACACCAATCAGAACTTTCGCCTTCTTCAGCTGCTCCAATACTCGCATCCTAGGGAAAGGCTTGAGATAGATGAAGTGCAGGATGTTCACCGACTTGTTCTTGTCGAGGAGCATGTTCATCGCGTCGATGCACGGCCCTTTCGCCGAGCCCCATGTGACGACGGTTGCGTCCGCGTCCTCAGGCCCGTATAAGATCGGACCAGGGATATCGTCGATTAGGTTGGCGAGCTTCTTGAACCGCTTGTCCATCAACTTCTTTCTCACGTCGGGATCCTCGTTCGTCTCTCCTGTTTCATAGTGGTCGTCTCCGTTTGCGACGAACAATCCGTTCTTCATTCCGGGCAGCGCTCTCGGGGAGACGCCGTCTTCCGTGTCCTGGTATCTCTTGTAGTCGTAGACTCCGTTGAGTTGCTCCTGGGTGAGCAGCTTACCTCTGTCGATCGTCATCCCCTCAAGGTCGAAAGGCGGAGTGGTCCTGAGACTCTCGGAGAGGTACCTGTCGGATATCACGATGACCGGGATCTGATACTTCTCGGCGAGATTCAGCGCTTTGAATGTGTGGAAGAAAGCCTCGTTCACGTCGCCGGGTGCGAGGACCACCCTCACGAAATCCCCTTGTGAAGCATCCAGCGCGAACTGCAGGTCTCCCTGTTCGTGTCTTGTGGCCAGTCCCGTGCTGGGACCTGGGCGCTGGGACAGAACGTAGACCATCGGCGTCTCACTCATCGCAGCGAGTCCGATAGACTCGCTCATGAGGCAGAATCCTCCGCCTGATGTCGCGGTTAAGCCCCTAACGCCGACATGGTTTGCGCCGATGGCCATCGTCGCCGCAGCTATCTCATCCTCGGTTTGGCGGACAATCAATCCCATGCTCTTCTCGTTTGCAGCCATGAAGTGGAGGATCGAGGATGCCGGGGTCATCGGGTATGCCGAATACCATCTGAGCCCACCCTTCAGAGCTCCTAATGCTATCGCATCATTGCCGGTCAGAAGCATCCTCTTAGGCGCGTTCTTCACGGGCTCAATCCATTTCCTGACATTGCACTTGGCCTTATCGATTATGAAGTCGTATCCTGCCTTGGCGGATTCGACATTCGCTTTGGCGATCTCTGGGTCCTTCTTCCCAAAGACCGACTTGATGACTTCTTCCATGTAGGAGAAGTCGTAGTCGATGAGTGCCATGCAGGCGCCGATCCCTACGGTGTTGCGCATGACCTTGTCGCCTTTCCTTTCCTTCACGATGTCGCTCAAGGGGATCGGGACGACCTCTCCTTTAAGACCAGGGAATTCCGTTTTTGGGTCGACTGGTTTCTCGTACAGGTCGAACAGGATCTTGCTCTCCGGGCCGATCTCCTTCGTGTGCTCCTTCATCGTCCTCTCGTCGAGCGCAATCAGGATGTCCACTCGCTGGAGCAGACCTTGGATCTCGCGATCGCCTGCAACTACCTGATATGTGTTGTGGCCTCCTCGTATGAGCGATGGATACTCCACATCAGTGTGAACGTGCAACCCTCCCCTGGAAAAGCTTCGGGCGAGTATCTCGCCAGATGTCATAATGCCGTATCCCGCCTCTCCGCCGATCATTACGCTGAGGGCGGTTCCTTTGTCACCATTTGCCATGTGACACACCCGAAGGCAAATCGCTAGATGAGGTAATAACCTGATTCCCGTTCTGGTCTGTTAGAACGAGGCTGGACTGGCTGAAAACCGCTTCTCATGACGCATCAAGGCGGGTTCGGCGCAGCCCTCTTATATTGCGAGGTCAAATGGCAAACCCGAGGAATGACAAATGCAGTCCAATCCCAATGACAGACCCCTAGATCTATTGATTGTCGTGCTTATCGTGCTCTTAATCGGAGTTCCGATAGTGATGCTGACTGCGATGGCGCTCACTGGCTCATGGGATCATTCGGGATTCGACATGATGGGATGGTCGGGCGGTGGCATCGGCCTCTTTATGATCGCTCCCATCGGCATCATCATAGCGGTCGTCATTATCATCCTGGTCGCGATGTCTGACCGACCATCTTCGACCGGTGGAGTTGTGCCGTATCAAGCCCAGTCTTACCCACCATATCCACCTGTACCCCAGTCGAGCAGTGATTCCTTGGCCATCCTAGACAGACGCCTCGCCTCTGGAGAGGTATCGATAGAGGAATACAACCGGATCAAGACTGAACTGCTGAAGCGCTGACCCACTCAGCCGATAGTCGTTATCAAGTCCCGGGATTATCAGCTCAATTCTTATCAACCCACCCGCCAATCCCCCCATCCATGTCTATCGACTCCAGGCTTCTAAAGAGGATCCGCCGGGAATTCCCAACTGTCGATGCTGACCCGACAGGCAGAAAAAGGGCGTTTTTGGACAATGGCGCCGGGACACTTGTCACAAAGATGAGCGCTGAGGCGGAGTCCAGTGCCAGGACGGATTGGAGCGCCAACGTGGGCAACTACTACCCGGAATCCAGGCGCGCAGAGGAGGTCATCCTCGATGGCAGGAAGGCGGTTTCCGACCTGCTCAGGGCCGAAGGCCCTGAATCGATCATCTCGGGTGAATCGTGCACCAGTCTATTGTTCGCCCTCAGCTACGCTTTGAGCAGGGACATGAAGGGCGAAGAGAACATCGTCACGACCGGGTACGAGCACTACGCCAACATCAACCCCTGGGCTGAGCTTGGCGGCATGGGCCTGATTCACGAGCTGAGATTCTCCAAATTCAACCTGGAGACAGGAATCCTTGATATGGAGGATTTCAAGAGGCTCATTGACAACAAGACGAAGGTAGTCACTGTAACTGCAGCGTCGAATGTGTTGGGAACGCGGTCCAGCCTGGTTGAAATGTGCAAGATGGCGAAGGAGGTCGGAGCTCTGTTCGTCGTTGATGCCGTTCATCACATGGCCCACGGTTCGACGGATGTGAAGAAGATAGGATGCGACGCACTTGTCTTCTCTGGATACAAGATCTTCTCAAGACATGGGAGCTTCATGTACATGAAACCCGAGCTGATCGAGAAGCTGCATCCCTACAAGGTCGATGCGTCCCCGAAGCACGGACCCGAGAAGTGGGAGATGGGGACCAGGGACCAGGCTATGTTCGCGGCCATCAATGGCGCGGTCGACTACCTCGTATGGCTCGGGGACCCGGACTCGAAGGTTGATCCGAAACCGGGTCCTCAGAGGTCGTCCAGGTTGCGAACCGCGATGCAGAGGATTGAGACCTATGAGAGGGAACTCTCCAGAATAGCTCTTGACGGGTATGGCAAGCTTCCTGGCATGCGGTACATCGATGGGCTTACGCTCTACGGTCCCAAGGACGTCAACATCAAGGCCGGCAGAGACCCGACATTCGCCTTCAAGCTCGCCGGGTATGATGACCACGAGCTGTCAAGACTGCTCTGGGACAAGTACGGGCTAGCAGTCGGAGCGGAGGATTACTTCTCGAGAGTCCCGGCACTGTACAAGGCGAAGACAATGGTGAGAGCGACTTTCGTCCACTACAACACCAAAGAGGAAGCTCTCTTGCTTCTCAGGGCTCTGAACGAACTCGCAGAGAAGAAGAAGTAGCATGAAGAAATGAGAACAGAAAAGGGTTTGGTGCGGGCCATCTACTTCTTATTGTAGTATTTGGCCCATTCGCCCGGCTGAGAGCTCATCTTGCGCTCGTAGCTCTGCTGGGCCTTCTGCCCAGGCTTCTTCTCCATCATTATCACCGCGACGATTGTGATCGCCACGACCATCGCAATGATTGCCCCGACAACGAAGAGGAAGACAGGAGCCCTAGTATTTCCGCCGCCAACATCAACCAGCGCGTCGGATGAGAATGTCGGGTCATGGACTATCATCGCACCACCGGGGTACGATATCCCGCCCAAGACAGCGAATCCGCCGAAGACAGCCCCGTTCATGGCAACGGACCAGATTGGCACTCCGCCCATAATCTGGGAGTGCAGCTGTTCCTGGTTCCCGTCTACCGTCACGTTCGAGACCCACTCGAATGCACCGATCCGTGTCTTATCGCCGCCGAAGGTCATGGTTGGCGCGGAGAGAGGTCTCGGAGAACTGTAGGTGCCAGTAGTCTGGTCGACCGTCTCATCCCCGTAAGTCGACCTGCAGGTCATGGTGCCGTCCTCGTTCATCGCGCGAACCATGCTCCAGCCCATCCAGGAGACCATTCCCCTTGGGATGTAGTTGCCCACGATTGCCCCGAATTCCATTAGAAGCATCGGGTTGGAGTCTGCAGCGTCGAAGTCCCAGCCCACTATCGACTGGTCCCACTTCACGTTGTAGGTGATTACCTTCCCGCTCACTCTGTAGTCTTCCATCCTCTGGGCGTCGCTGAACCCCATCATATCATCCATCATGCCGCCCATCATGCCTCTCTGGACGGTGATCCTCCACTGCGGGATTGTGGCGTTATCCACCTGGACCATCTTGGCCGATAGGTGGAAGGTCAATTTCAGCTCGTTCAACTTGTTGTCACCGGTCGAGCCAGTGTAGTTGTTGAGGGTCGTGTAGGGCAGATCTTTGGCTGTCAGGTCGAAGCTCCAGGTTCTTGTATCGCCAGTCTCAGCGTAAGTCACCAGCGACTGATCCCAGGCAGTCTTCAGGTCCACCTTCTTGTAGATGTCCTCAATGTGGGCGTAGTTGCCAGTGAAGTTCCCGTTCGCGTATATCCGGTGACCCTGAAAAATGCCGTTGTTGATCGAGTCGTTGTACTCGAGGATGTCCTCGAGCTTGACCGCATATACAGTGTAGACCTTGACCGTGTGGTTGGCTTCTACCAAGGCACCTTGGGTGTCGTACACCTGTGCCATGCCCAAGTACCTCGCCTTGATGGCCACGAAGTACACGTTGTTCAGAGTCGAGTTCGTTCCCCAGACGATTCCGAATGCGGCATCGGCTCCGAATCTCACGTAGAAGTAGTCGCCTCCGCCGAAGTCGGTCGTCGTTCCAGTGTCAGTCGTCAACTTGCTGCTCACGGTAACCGGTGCTGCGGATACTGAAGCGGGGATCGCGAAGACCCCCAGGAGCATCAGCAATACCGCTACCGTGGCGCCAGCAATTCTCAACCCATTCTTGCCAATCATGTTGTAGTCGCCTCCGATTATCTTTCTGTGGAAGAAATGACTCAAGACCGCTGTATATGAACTATGACCAGTATTTTGCAGTCGTTTTGCAGTCCATATTATGGGCGATAGCCCGTCCGAAAGGAGTATTAGGCAAGGCAATCGTACACGGTAGTAATGGCACGCCTGGTCGTCTCACAGAACGAGCGTCTGCTGCTCCATCTGTCCGAACTGGACAAGCACCGGGACGATGCCGAAGTACCCTTGGCCGCGAGTCAGGAGGGGATTGCGCAGGAATTGCAGATCCAGGTCCACAACGCCTCGAGGGCACTGGCCTCGCTTCAGGTGGAAGGGCTCGTCTTCGACCGGTTGGCTCATGTAAGGGGTGCGCCGAGGAGAAGACGGGCGTACTTCTTGACCGAGAAGGGTCGACAGGTAGCCCTGACCATCAGGGCGGACATTGCTAAACGAAAGGTCGTCCTCGAACACGCGGGCAAAGTGCAAGAACTATCTCTCGAAGAAGCCGTCCGCAAGGTAGGGTTGCTCGGTGGTGTGTTACTGACCTTTCAAGAGATGGTCGACCTAGCCCGTTCGTCAGATGTCATTCGCACGGAAGGCATGAGCCGAGAGTCGGCGGCTTCCGCAACCCCAGAGTTCGTCGAGCGGTCGCATGGAAGACCGAAGGTCGATGCGTTCTTCGGACGAGATAGCGAACGAAAGACTCTCTCAGATGCCTTGGTGGGTTCCGAGATGTCGGCAATCCTCGTCTGGGGGATGCCTGGTATCGGGAAGAGCACTCTTGCATCCAAGCTGTTTGACGAGATGTCCGGCAGGAAATCGATGTTCTGGTACACTATCCGTGAGTGGGACACCGACGCATCCTTGCTCTCTGCGTTGACCGAATTCCTGGAATCTGCTGGTCGCTGCGAAGCTGCCAAAGCGGTCAAACGTGGTTCGCCATTATCTGATCTGTACGTCCCGATGTTCGGCGATATGGCTGGCTCAGAGTTCGTGTTGTTCTTCGATGACATCCACAAAGCGTCAAAGCAGGTCTCGACCGTCCTGTCTGTGATATCGGAGGCAGTGAAGGCTTCGAGATCGTGCAAGATAATCCTCCTGTCAAGATCAATCCCTGGCTTCTTCTCAAGAACGACCCCGGGCAATCTTGGCATGGAGGTGACTGGTCTGGACCGTGACTCAGCCTGGCGCATGGCACAGAGCTTGTCCGCGAAGGACGCCGTCCGTGTTGTGGACGAGAGTCATGGACATCCGCTTCTTCTCAATCTGATGGCTCGCGGCGGCGTCGCGAGTTCCAAGGGCGACGTGGTTGCATTCGTCGAAAGGGAGGTCTATTCAACGCTTCCTGCTCACGAACGCGAGATCCTGGAGCTCTTGTCAGTATTCCGCCATCCCGTGGCATTGGACGCTATGCGGGATGTCGACTACAATGATGTGGCAAAGCTCAGGCACAGAGCCCTGATCGTTGAGCAACAGGATGGCATCTGGACACACGATCTACTGAGAGAGTTCTTCTCCTCTAGACTCAGTTCGGCTAGGAAGACGGCCCTTCATAGGATCGGGGCAGACTACTGCGAGGGCCATGCTGGCGTAGAGTGGAAGCTCGAGACTCTCTTTCATCATGTCGAGGCAGGCGATTGGAGTGCTGCTCGGCGCGTGGCGATCTCGAACGCAGTGGAACTCGCGAAGGAGTTCCCTGAGGAAACGCTCGCATTCATATCAAGAATTCCGAAGGATAGCGCATCTCCGAGAGAGTATGCCGAATTGCTGTTCCTCCGCGGGCAGATGAATGAATCACTGGGGCGACAGGAGCCAGCGCTAGTGGATTTCGAAGAGAGCCTCCTTCTTCTGAGCGGTGAGGAACACGCTGAGAAAAGGGCGCTCGTGCTAGAGATGATCGCGAAACTCCAGTCGCAGATCGAACGATGGTCCGACTCGCTGGCTGGACATGAGAAGGCTCTGCGCATTTATGAGAAATCCAATGACATGGAGGGACAGGGTCGCGAGTGGATGAACGTCGGCGGGGTTCACAGGAAGAGACATGATTTCGCAAAGGCACGAAGCGCATATGACAAAGCATTGTCTTTTGCGACGAAAGCTGAGGACCGTCCGTTACAGGCAGCATGCCTGAACAACAACGCGCTTTTGGATTGGGATGAGGGAGATCTTCTCGACGCAGAGATGAAGTTCAAGGAATCTGTCAGGCTAGCGCACGCGGTCAAAGACCACGGAGGCGAAGCCCGAGGTCTGGAGAACCTGGCGAGCCTCTACAAGGCACAGCTGAAGCTGGGCGAGATGACGACCGTGCTCACGGAGTCGTCCGAGGCTTTCAGACGAGCGGGCGAGATTGTCGAGTTCAAGCGGCTTCAGGCTGCTCGCGCGACTGCCTTGGGGGATCAAGGAAGGATCCCCGAAGGCATCGAAGTGTGCGCGAGTCTGCTGGAGCGATCGGAGCTGAGGCCACGTAAAGGCCTGTTCCAGAAGCAGGCACGATACGATTCAGGCGACATTGCCCTTTCCTCGGCGCTAGTTGACCTACTGAGAATTGGAGGTGACTTCAAGAAGGCGGAGAAGGAGATGGCTCGATACAATTCTATTGCCGACTCAATCGGCGATCCCAGCGCCAAAGCGAGGGGGATGCTGATGCTCGCAATGGTCAATGAGGATTCCGGTAACCTGGATGAGGCATTCAGATCCTTGGAGGCCGCGGAGATGCTCCTGAGAAGCGTGGGGAACAGCGAAGCCCTCGTCGCCGTGCACATGAGGAGCGGTATCGTTCTGGAGAAGAGAGGTGAGGATGAGGCAGCGGTGAAGCACTACGAAGAGGCCGCCCGACAGGCCGAACTCGCAGGCGATAAGGCCGCGCACACGTTCGCATTGGAGAACCTTGCTTCTATCAGGAGAGAATCTAGCGGAAAGGATTACTCCTCCCCACCCACTCGTTCCACTTCTTCGTAGTACGGCAGACGCTCCCCAAGCCTGTCCCTCGCCTTCCAGATCGGCCCTTTAGGTTCCTCGATGATCATGAGTCTGAGGATCCACAGCCTCCGATTCATCGATTCCCTCTCGGCATCGTCGAGCTTGAAGAAGTCGTAGAATCCGGGGATTCGGTCGAGATTCCTAAGAGCCGTATGGTACAGCCCCCAGTCATGGGCGCAAAGCTGGGCGATATACCTCGCGTTGATCACACCCTCCCTGTCATCGACCCCGATCTTGTGATCCCTGAAAAGAGAGAACAAGTCGTGGAAGTCCTTTTCATCCATCTTCACGACCTGGATCTTCGTTACGAACAGGTCTGTCAGAGAGATCGTGTAGGGATGGATATCGAGTCTACCTCTGAAATCTAATGTCTGGTCCATGCGGAACTTGTCGAGGAAGACCTCAACATGGCGGTTGTTCACGTGGTCCTCGAACTTCAACCGCTGGCCTCCGTGGAGGGCGTTGAACTCCTTGTCAGATACGTAACCGAGATCTGCGAAGGCTCTCTCGATTCCAGCCGCCTGGGAGCCTAGGCCCATCAGGTCAATGTCAGAGTACGGCCGCTCGCAGAAGTCGAGGCTCGTGCAATGGACTCTTACTGCCAACCCACCCATCAATCTGAGCTGGACGTTGATACTCCGTGCATGGTCGACGATGCGCTTCGCCTCCTCAGGCATATCCTTCAACGGTGACCCCAGCTCCCCGGGCATCGATTCATTCGGCATTCAGAATCCGTCTTCCATATCGGCGTGGCAGTATTATGGATTTTCACCTCTCACCCGTACTGCAGTCTTCAACTCCTCATCTCATCCTGACCAGGCCCTCGGAACGTTCTAATCCGGATAGGGCGATACTCCCATAGCAGTACGACCATCAAGAAGTGGGTGCACGGGCCGTACTATAGGGGGGTTTGGGAAACACGAAAAGACGTCTTTTAGGCATGTGTATGGTGGCGATAGTCATGGGAATGCTGGTGGTGCCGGGGATGGCCCTGGCGAAGCCAGCTGGCAGAGGTGCCGCACCGCCTGCAGGTGCGGCTTGGACATATGCGATCTATATGGATGGGGACAATAACCTGGAGACCTATTGGGCTGGCATGAGCCTTCCTATGTTGGAAGCCGCTCCCGCTAGCGCGAGCGTCAACATCGTGGCGTTCGTGGACCTTGGCAGCACCAGCGGGATGACGGTGCAGAAGATATCCGGCACTACCGTGACCACGGTCTTGACAGCTCCTGAGATGAACATGGGTGACCCCGCGACGCTCACTTGGTGCATCAACCAAGCTGCGGTATTGTTCCCGTCGACCTATCTGGTCCTCAGTATGTGGGATCACGGATACGGGTGGAACTATGTCTGCATGGACGACACTTCTGGAGATAGCCTGAGCATGCAAGAACTCCAGGCCGGAATCGCGAACGCGGCGAAGAAGATAGACGTGCTCGCCTTCGACTGCTGCAACATGGGGAACATCGAGGTGGCATACCAGGTCTCGCTGACCAATCTCGTGTCGTACATGGTCGGTTCCGAGGAGACCGTGCCGGGGAACGGCTTCCCATACGACAAGATGCTGACGAAGCTCGTCAACAACCCTGCAATGCTGCCGAGAGACTTCTCGATTGCGATGATCGACGCCTGGGGCGAGTACTATGCGACCCAGACATGGGCCAGTACCGTTAACCTTGCCGCGATTGACGTCGTGCAGCTCAAGGCGACCATATCGACCTTCTCAACCTGGTCCGCGGACATGAAATCCCTGTTGCCTGGGTATAAGACGGCCTATGCGACCGCTCTGAAGAACGCCTATTACATGTGGGGGACGCACTACTTCACCGACTTGTACGACTACGGCCTCCACCTGAAGACCACAAAGGGTGTCACCAACGCGAAGCTTATTGCCGACACGACTGCCATGCAGAACGCGGTCCTGGGCTACTGCTTGAAGGTGTGGGACGGAAGGCATATGACCGAATGCAAGGGCATATCGCTGTACTGGGGCACGGGCAATGAATGGTCCAGCCATTCGGCAGCCTATTCGCAGCTGGCCTTCGCCGTGGACACCGGTTGGGGAGCGTTCCTGACAGCGTACAACGCCTAGAGCAAAACTTGTGAAACCAAGGGGAGGGGCGGAGGTCCGTCTCCTCTCTTCTTACGTTTTCTTAGGGCTGTGAGCCTCTTCTGGAGTCAATATGATGACAAACGAATTGGACCGGGCGAGGATTGAATTCGCATGAGCCAAACAATCCTTTTCTGGTTTCAATTGGCGGACGAGACACTTGTGAGTCGCTCCTTGAATGTGAGAGCGCGAAGCGCCCAGCTCCCACGCTGAGATTGAGACGGATTGACTCCAATGACCAATAGTCACCGCAATTCCTGGATGCCGCTCACGCTAACGGGTTCTAGCCTTCGAGAAAGCGTGCCTGACCCGGGACGCCTGGAATTTGCTGAGTAATGCAATGAATTTCTCCTCCGCCCACGCCGATATACTCCGACCTCACTCCAACGACTTCGCGCTCCGGAAAAAGCCCTCTAAGGATCTCGAGAGCCGTCCTGTCAGTAGGTTCGCCAAACGTCGGAGCTACAACTCCGCCATTCGCAACATAGAAGTTCGTGTAGCAGGGTGCGATTCTGTTCCCAGCGATCTCTCTCAGCTTAGGCATCGGGAAGTCGACTATCTCAATTGAGCGCCCCTTTGCATCAGTCATCGTCTCAAGTCGGTCCCGGTTGTCCCTCATGATTGCGTGGTTCGGGTCTGATTCGTCCTCAGTTGAAGCCAGAACTACCTTGGACGGACGAACGAACGCGGCAATACCGTCGATGTGACCGTCTATCATAGACTTGTGGATTCCTTGTTTGAGCCATAGTACCTTTCGCGCTCCGAGGAATGATCTCAGGAGCTCCTCAATGCGCTCCCTGTCAAGGTTGGGATTCCTGTTGACGTTCAAGAGGCAGGACTCGGTCGTGAGAAGGGTTCCTTCGCCGTCCACGCAGATGGCTCCGCCTTCAAGTGTCATCGGCGAAACGTACCTTCTCAATCCCATTCTGTCCGCCAGCAATTTCGGCACTCTCGCATCCCTGTCAAAGGGCGGGAACCTCTCTCCCCAGCCGTTGAATCCAAAATGCACGATCGCAAGTTCTCTGCTATCTGAAGACACGAATGTAGGGCCATTGTCTCTGATCCATGCGTCGTCAAGCGGGAGTTCGATGATAGGGATCTCCTTGGTCACCGCCTGGCGAGCCTCGCGCGTAGTCGATGGGTCTGAGAGGACGAAGACAGGATCAAACTGGCCTATTGCACCGATGACCTCAGAATATGCACGCTTTGCCTGTTCCACAAAGCCGCACCACGTCTCTTCTTTGCACGGCCAGGATACAAGGCAACCTGCGTGGGGGGCCCACTCTGCGGGCATGGAGAATCCATCTTCGACTGGAGTTGTCCGGTTCTTCATCTTACTTCCAGACCATGCCATAGCAATCTTATTCCCTTCTTGGCGGAGCTCTGTTCGATTGCCTCACGGCTTCGGGTCATGGGTTCAGCATATCTTTGATTCTTTTGCCGAGCATCGCGCTACGCAGGGATACGCAGGCTTCTGCGTATCTTCCAGGGTCCGATGAGCTCGGTCTCGACGATGCTACCGAGATGGCCAATTTCGTACAGCAATCGTTATCTCTTCGGGTCTACATCGGGGGGCAATGCGGGGGTGGTCAGTACACCACCGCGCAGAGTTTGGGAGGGAGAGAAATGAAGAGGGGGAGAGAGTCAGTCATCGTGCTTTTGGCCGTCTTCGTATCGGCAATGTTCGTTATGACGCCAGGATTCACAACTATGTCGGATGCTGCGGCGCCGCCATATGTCATCATGACATTGGGGACTGTCCTTCTGCCAGATACCCTGAATCCTTTCTCGATGACCACTGGTATCTCCTATATGATCACATGGTTCGCGTTCGAGACACTGACGACAGCCGACCCGACCACTCAGGAACCTATCCCGATGCTCGCGGCTTCGTGGGAATCCAGCACCGATGGCAAGGTATGGACTTATCATCTCGCGCAGAATTCCTACTGGCACGACGGTCTGCAGGTGACTGCTGAAGATGTCGCCTTCACATACAACCTGATCCTTGACAACCCCGTAGAATGCGCCCTGTACGGCAGCTATCTCACGAATGTCACTGACGTTACAGTGGTGGACACATACACTGTGAGGATAACCACCGAAGTGCCCAAGGCCACGATGCTCCGTTTGAGTATCCCGATCCTTCCAGAGCATCTGTGGAGCGCGGTGCCGATCGCTAACTTGGGGAAGGTGGACATTTGGGACACAACGTACTTCCCCAACGGACCTGTTGGCTCTGGTCCAATGATCCTGGACTCGTGGTCGAAGGTCCAGAAGGAGATTCGGCTGCTGAAGTGGGACAGGTACCACATCGACACGATAAACATGGATGAGGTGCTCTTCAAGTTGTACACGAGCGAGGATTCGATGATGAATGCGCTCTACTCCGGATACATCGACGTGGCTATGTATGTGCCCCCGCTGGCATGGGACTCCACTCTGCTGAAGGACAACATCAAAGGCCAGGCCGCACACGCGCTCGACGAGCATCAGCTAAACTTCAACTGCGCGTCAGAGTCCCTAAGGAACAAGCTGGATTCCAAAGGTCATACTGCGTTCCCGAAAGCCAGCACGAATCTGGAGACGACAAACCTCGCCGTGAGACAGGCCATGGCCATGGCGGTCAACAAGACGCAGATCCTTAACGAGGTTCTGAAAAATCTTGCCGAGGAGGGCGACTCCCTAGTTCCTACCGCGACTCCTTTCTGGCACTACTATGTTCCGGAGAGCGAGAAGTTCAAGTTCGACCTGAATGCCGCGAAAGACTTGCTGACATCAGCAGGCTATGTTGACGGAGATGGGGACAACATCAGGGAGAATACCACGACCGGGGCAGAGTTGAGTTTCTCCTTCTACTACATTACTGGGATGGTGACCGACCAGCTCGCGGCGAACATGATGTCCGCCTGGTGGCTGCAAATCGGAATCGATGCTCCCGCTCAAGGCATACAGGAGAGCGTCCTCTACCAGAAATGGGTCAACCTGGAGTACGACATGTGCATATGGAATTGGCAGCCAGACACGGATCCGTCGTTCATCCTGTCGGTGCTGACCACTGGCGAGATTCCCTCGGACAACAGTGACTACGCAGCGTGGTCGGACACATACTACTCGAACCCCTACTACGACCAGCTGTTCATCCAGCAGCAGACGACCGTCAACGCCACCCAGCGCCAAGCGATCATACACGAGATGCAGCAAATAGTCTACAGAGACTGTCCGTACATTGTCCTGTGGTATCCGTACTACTTGTACGCATATAGGACAGACACATTCACGAACTACCCGGACATGCGCGCCCATCCCGGAATGATACCTGATCAGTTCTGGTTCTACTTCGAGGTCTCCCCAGCAGGCTGGCCGACCGACGTCAACGCCGGACCAGATCAGATCGCGTACATAGGAGAGACACTGAGCTTCACCGGCAGCGCAACGGACGAGAACGATCCTCTGTCGTCGCTGAACTGGACATGGACCTTCGAGCAATCAGGCCAATCGACACAGACACGCTGGGGCCAGACCGTGGACTACACATTCAACAATCTAGGCACCGTGAATGTAACCCTGACAGTGACCGATCCCGGAGGAATGAGCGCTGATGATTCGCTGGTCGTGACTGTGGAGCCCGTTCCCCTGAACGCAGGCTGGATCGTCGGGTTCGTCAATTCCAGCGCGGGAGGAGTGATAGTCGGGGCAGAGGTGAGCGCAGGCAGCAGCGTGAGAACCACGGATTCACAAGGGCACTACAATCTCACTATGGTTGAAGGGACATATACCGTCAACTCTAGCGCACCAGGACACGACAACGGGACCGGAGACGTCGTCGTTGTAGCGGGTCAGGTGTCATGGTTGAACTTGACTCTGACTTCGAGAGCATGGACGCTGAAGGGGCACGTGTATGACTCGAGCACTATGGCCGCGCTCGTGAACGCTAGGATAAGCCTTGCTGCGGCGACTGCGACTGAGATCGTGGTCATGACAAACGCCACGGGATACTACGAGATCATCCTGATCCCCTTTGGCACATACGACGTCAATGTGTCCAGGGCTGGATATGAATCGAACGAGACAGAGCTGACCGTCTCTACCTCAGGCGTGGTCACCAGGGATTTCCAACTGACACCAGTATCAGGAGGAGGAGGTGGCATCAGCACGATTGCCATGGCCGGAATAGCGATCGCGGTGGTCGCGATAGTCGCTGGAATAGCCGCGTTCGTCCTCTTGAGACGTAGGAAGAATGCTGAGCCGCCGCCAAGTTCCCCGTGAGAAGACGGGAGATCCAAGAGGCCCATCGGAACTGGCCGAATCTGGCGGACGATCACATCCAGTGAGAAATCGGAGTCAGAGAACGGCTGATCAGTGAGACCTCGACAGGGGGGACCATACCACGAGGACATCGACGAAGACGATGATCAGGAAGGCCGTGAACTCGGTGATCACCCTCTTCCTGGTCATTGTCGTGAACTTCGTCCTTTTCCGCATGATGCCGGGCAACCCGGTCAACGTCATGGTCCCTTCCGACCCGAGGATACCGAGCGAGTACAAGCAGAAGATCATCGACGAGTACGGGCTGAACGACCCGATGTTAGTACAATTCATTCGCTACATAGGGGACGCTCTGACCTTCAACTTCGGCAATTCTTTCTCCAACATCAACACGCCTGCCATGTCCCTCGTCTTGGAAAATCTGAGATGGACCCTGCTCCTTGCCGGTTCCTCCTCCGTCTTGATGATACTAATAGGAATGACCATTGGCATCCTGGGGGCTTGGAAGCGCGGAGGCCTATTTGACACTGGATCTCTGACATTCTCCTTGTTCTTCTACGCGATGCCGACCTTCTGGTTCGCGATGATGCTCGTAGTGTTCTTCTCGATGGAGTGGAAGGTCTTCCCGCCGGACAGCGCTCTCACCTATGGTACCCAGTTCAAGTTCACCTTGGATTCGATCACAGACCTGCTGAGGCATCTGGTACTGCCGGTCATCAGCCTTACCCTCGGCACAATAGCCGAGTTTGTGCTCATCATGCGCAGCTCTCTTGTCGACGTGATGACGGAGGACTACATTCTGACCGCGCGCGCGAAGGGGCTGTCCGAGATGCAGGTCCTCAGAGGTCACGCAGTCCCCAACGCGATGATGCCTATGGTCGCACTCATAGCGATCACACTCGCATTTGTTGTCGGCGGGGTGTTCCAGACGGAATATGTGTTCAACTACCCAGGAATAGGATGGCTGACAATAGAGGCAACCTACTCCCTGGACTATCCGATTCTTCAGGCATCGTTCTTCCTGATAGCTGTCGTTGTGATCATCGCGAATCTGGTTGCCGACATTCTCCTGATATACATCGATCCACGGGTGAGGCTGGCATGAGTGCTACTGACGAGCCAACTCTTGCTGCAGGCGTGGGCGAGGCACCTCCACCAAGGAAGTTACTGAGCTTGTCTGAGACCACATCTGGCAGGCTGAGGCTTCTTGGCAAGAAGGCGAGGACCACATGGAGGATATTCAGATCCAACAGGATGGGCGCAGTCGGCCTGGCCCTGCTCTTGGCATTCTTCCTGATGGCGGTCTTTGCCGGTCAGATCATGTGGATCCTTGCGCATGTAGCCGGATGGAGTTCCGCCTATGGTCCATTCGACCGAGTTGCGGTCGTGGGACAAGGGACTGCGCCATCTGCGCAGCACTGGCTCGGCACGGACATATGGGGATACGATATCCTGGCCCGTACGATATATGGATCCAGAGTTTCCTTGCTCGTGGGCCTCGTGGCCACGGCCGTGTCCATGGGACTCGGCACCGCCGTTGGGCTGTTCAGCGGATACTGGGGAGGCTGGAAGGACGAGGTGCTGATGAGGGTGACAGATGTCTTCCTTGTTCTGCCTTGGCTCGTCCTGATGATAGTTCTCGCGACGTTGCTCCCGGGAGGTCCTAGCGTTGCGAAGGTGGTGTTCGTTATCGGCATCACGGGCTGGTCGAGCACCGCAAGGATGGTCCGGGCGCAGGTGATGTCCATAAAGGAGAGGACATTTGTCGAGAGGGCGCGTGCAATCGGTGCCGCGGACTACCATATTGTCAGGAGACATGTCTTCCCGAATGTCTTTCCTCTCGTGTTCGCGAACTCCATACTGACCGTTGCCCTCTCGATCCTCTCCGAGAGCACTCTGAGCTTCATCAACCTCGGCCCGAACCCCACGCAGGTGGTGACATGGGGGAACATGCTGGAGGACGCCGTGAACGGCCATGCGATCCTCAACGGACTCTACCTTTGGATCATTGTCCCTGGAATGTGCATCGTCCTTGTCGTTCTCGGGTTCACGTTCGTTGGATATGCGCTCGACGAAATCTTCAACCCGAGACTCAGGAGAAGGTGAGTTCAAAGCGATGGGAGGATTTCACCCAGCCTCCGGAAGCTTGTCCGTTCCTCGATGCATTTGTATAGATGCCAGGTATTCTGTGTCTGGATGGCGTCGGGGACGGAGTCTGTGAAGGCGCCGAGGCTGCGAATCACTCTGAGAGATCTAAGGCAGTACGATGGCAAGGAGGGCAGACCTTGCTACACTGCCTATGGCGGAAAGATTTATGATGTCACTGGGAGCAAACTCTGGAAAAGCGGCAGGCATGCTGGCAGACATAACTCCGGAGAGGATCTAACTAACATAATGGTCAACGCCCCACACGAGGAATCCGTTCTCCAGCGTTTTCCGGTCGTCGGCGAGATCGTGCCTGAGACGCTGAGAAACAGATACGTCGAAGCGCTGAAGAACCTACATCCACATCCGATGATCGTACATTTTTCCGAGGTCTTGCCTATATTGGCAGCGTTCTTCGTCTTCATCTTCCATCTGACGCGTGGCAGTGAATTCGAGACGGCTTCGTACTACATGATATCGCTTGGATTGCTCTCCTCGTTCGGCTGTATGGCCACGGGGTTCTTCAGCTGGTCAGTGACCTATGAACGCACAATAACGACTATTTTCTCGAGGAAGATAATCCTCAGTGTCATTCTAAGCGTAGTTGTCACCCTGCTCTTCATCTGGCGGACCATTGACCCCGACATTCTGACAAGATCGTCTGCCCTCACTCTAGTCTATGCCTTGATGATATATGCGGCGGTGCCGGTGGTCGTGATTCTGGGTCATTACGGAGGCAAGATAGTGTATGGCTGATGATTTCGCGAAGAGGCTTGCGGAGCTGAATTCCGTGGCCGAGCTGATGACTTTGGCAATCGCAAGGGAAAGGGCAAGCGCGAACTACTACGAACGTGCTGTTCAAAAAGCGACGACGGAGGCCGCTAAGAAGGCCTTCTCACTTCTGCTCGAACAGGAGCGGGATCACGAAAAGATCATGAGGTCGGAGCTGGCTGTGATCAGGCGCGAGATCGAGAAGATGCGAGCCAATATGAAGAAGTGAGGACGGCCCAGGCAATCGGCCCCCTCAAGGGCGTGTTCTGGGCGCCGGCTGCGGCGTTGGCTCTTGATGTCTGGTTCCGCTCCTGCCTGAGAATCGCCTGAGCCAGCTTCTCACCGTGCTTTGAAAGACTTTATATTGCACAACGACTCATTCCCGGTCGAGGAGAGACATCTGGGAATACTGGACTTCTTTAGGGGAAGGAAGAAGAGCTTCGCTGTTGATGATGATGCCGACAGGCACCACGTCGACTCCCTGGACTACTTTGAGGAGAAAGAAAGTCACCTCCATTGCCCCGAGTGTGCGAAGGCGCAGAAGCATGTCCGTCTCGTGGAAACCGAAGGCGAGGCGTTGGAGTGTCCCGAGTGCCACTATCTCCAAGAGACGCGCAGAATATGACACGATTCCTCAAGGATTTTTAGTAGCGAGAGATAGTCCAATCGTGCAATCGTCAACATCTCCTTCGGTTTCAATCTTCCTCGGATTGGACAGAAGGAATCCTCGTATGGCTATGCGTGAGTCTGGACCGGGCGAGCATTGAACTCGCTTGAGCCAGACATTGACTAATCAGATTCAATTGAAACAAAAACGCGCCAAAGCGTCCTGCAAACCTCTTTTCCTTCTTTTTCCTTATGTGCAGACGGCAAGAGATTGCTCGACATGGAAGGACTCACCGACCTCGTCGCCTCGTCTCGCCCTCGTCTTCTTATAGCGACGAGGTTTTGTCGAGGTTCCGTTGAGCATTTTCCCAGTTTCGGAACCTCGTTTCTTCCTCGACCTTTCTCGTCTCTTTGGAATCAAACCCGGACCTCGTCTCTCGACCTCGTTCATTGTCAATGAATCTATTCGAAGATACACGTGCGATGTCATCAAATCCTGTACTTGAGGGAGCTGATTTGCTGGAATTCATGTCGGTTTGCATCCGGCTGGGCCCATGCCAGCATCCTCTCAATCAGGTGGAATTGAGATTTCGGGAGAATAACTCGCGCGTTATTCCACAGTAATGACGACATTTCCCTTCTTGTGTCCTTTGTCGACATACCGATGGGCCTCGACAATCTGTTCCAGCGGATAGCACCTGTCAATGAC
>JBGQAM010000066.1:0-9029 GCA_041494275.1 Thermoplasmata archaeon
ATCTGGAAGAGTATGCGGATCACTTTGGCATGGTGCCTTTCAGGATGAACATCGGCAAGAGAGACGGTGTCGGCATGGTGGACCTCATTAGGTTCATCGAGCGGAAGACCGGGATCGTCGAACACCTGATAGGGTCCGTAGAAGTCGGAGACGAATCGAGCCGGCTGGAGATTCACAAGAGCGTTGCATTCAGAGCGATGAAGGGTTTGGAGCAGTTTTCGATCCAGAACAGACAAGTCAGAATCGACCTGATAAGGAGTCCTTCTAGGCGTTGAGCGCCTCGTTTATCTGGTCCGCGCGTATGTGGCCAACGACCTTCACGTTGCAGCTTTTCAGGCCGCTTATCGACAAGATGTGATCTCTGATCGATTTTGCCAACTCGACGCCGACCGGGCAGAACGGGCTTGTTGGCATGAAGGTCAGGCTCACCGTATCATTGGATACGACTATCTCTGAGATCAGGCCCATATCGTAGACGCTGACACCGGTGTGCGGGTCAAGAACGCTGCGGAGCACCTCGACGACTTCTTCCTTCTTGTCCATGTTCGTCGGCAAATCACAATATCAGTATTATAAGATACTGATTCCCAATCACAAACACCGTGGATTGCTCGATTCTTCCTCCACCTGGGAAAAGACCATAGGAAGGAGAGGCGATTCTGTCCTGACCGAGGAATCTGTATGGATTACGGTAAAGCGAAACTGCTATTCTTGATATTGCCTTTTCTGGTGCTCATTGTAGTCGGAGCTATTGCTATCCTGCTAGCCTCGACGACCTTCGGGATAGCAGGAGAGGGCACAATCTTCTACACCTCGCTAGGTGTCCCTGGTGTCATTGCGATAATCGTTGGACTAACAGGACTTCTGTTGTTGAGGCTAACCAAATAGGAGAATCGAGAGGTTTAGCTCCGACATCAAAGGGAGCATCGATGATACAAGTCGTCGAGCCAGCCTGACACCAGCAAGATGCTAGCGGTACACCAGGACGGAGAGTCCTCCGGCCGTGAAGTGCTCAAGTTCGCCCTTGTCCGACGTGATCTTCTTCTCGACCTCGAAGAACTCTGAAGACAACATAATCTCCCTGCCGTCGTTCATCTTGATCTGAATCCCTTTGTCTCCCAGCAGGAGATTGGGACCGCGCATCGAGGAGATCCTTTCGGCAATCTCCTTCGCATCCTTCCTGAACTTGGGCCCCAGCTTGGAGTGCACGGGCTTCACCCCTGATACCACTTCATCAAGAACGACATCCCCGCGCACCTCCAGCTCCTTCGCTTTCAGCGTCTCCTTGATATCGTCCTCGGAGCCGGCCATCATCTCAGCGGCTTCAGGTCCCACTATCTCGACCCGCTTGATCTCGGCATTCAGGGAGAGCCCTTTGGCGGACTTCCAGGAGCGGACGGAAGCTACGAGCTCCTTTATCGTCTCCCCCTTTCGTTCGGCCACTTCGTTTGCTTCAGGAGCGTCGGGCCATTCCGACACGTGCACGCTAGTCGGTTTCTCGTGTTCTTTGAAGTTCAGCTGATACGCATCCTCCGCGACGTTTGGCAAGAAGACCGAAATGAGCTTCAGCAGGCCCAAGCCAACAGTGTAGAGGACATACCTGGCTCCGTCGTCTTTGTCACTGTATACTCTGTGTTTGACCAATTCGATGTAGTGGTCAGCGAACTCGTGCCACAGGAAGTCCTCGATGGAAGCCATTGACTGATCGAACCGGTAATTGTCGCTGCTTGCCTCCACATCGCGGACTAGCACCCCGAATCTGCTGAGGATCCATGCATCGATCGCGTGCATCTTCTTGGGTTTCCTCGGCTTTGTCTTGCATGCTGAGCCGACCATCCGCATGACGTTCCAAGTCTTCGTGGCCAACCTCCCACCGCGCACGAGCTCCTGCTCCTTGAACGCGTGATCGATTCCGAGAGCGCATGTGGCAGCGTAGTACCTCATCGCGTCGCTGCCGTACTTCTCCAGCAGAGGCATCGGGTCGATCACGTTGCCAGCTGAGGCGTGCATCGGGGTGCCGTCGGGTGCCATTATGAACCCGTGGATCATGGTCTCCTTCCATGGCTTCTCGCCGATGAGGAGCATCTCACGGAGAATCGTATAGTACGCCCAGGTCCGTATTATCTCCAGCCCCTGTGGTCTCATGGACATGGGGTAGAGCTTCTTGAACAGCTTCTCGTCCCTCTCCCAGAACGTATTGAACAGAGGAGAGATGCTCGAGTCCATCCAAGTGTCGAACACCTCGGCGGACCCGATGTACTTGCCTCCGCATACCTCGCACTTCTCGATCCTCGGCGGCTTCGCCGTCGGGTCGACGTAGCATTCGTGCTCATCCGCGAGAAGCACGTTGCCGCAGTCCTGGCACTCCCAGAGAGGTATCGCGGTCGCGAAATATCTCTGCCTCGAGACGACCCAATCCCAAGCGAGAGAGTTCACCCAGTTCTGGATCCTTATCTTCATGAACTCCGGATTCCAATCGATTTCGTCGATCATCTTGAGAACTCGATCTTTGAACTGAAGGCTCCTGATGAACCATTGCGGGGTCTTGATGAACTCAATGGGAGTGTGACATCTCCAGCACGAACCAACGCTCTGGTCCAGGTCTTCCTGCTTCAGCAGCAATCCCTCGCTCCTCATGTCCGCGATGATGGCGTTTCGCGCGTCGGTCACCGCCATGCCTGCATACTTGCCCGCAAGAGATGTCATCAAGCCGGATTCGTCTATGCCCTTCTCCAACGGGAGGCTGTATTTCATGATCCATTCGAGGTCACCCTTGTCGCCTATGGAACATATCATCACTGTGCCAGTTCCGAAGGATGGATCCACCTTAGGGTCCGCCACTACCTTGACCTTCTTATTGTACGTGGGAACGATGAGCTCCTTCCCCACCAGATGCCGCTTGGATACATCGTCCGGATGAACTGCGACGAGCAGGCAGGTGCAGAGAAGCTCAGGCCTTGTTGTGGCGATGAGCACTTCCTGCCCGGTTTCTGCCTCGTGGAACTTGATGTAGTTCAGATGGGTCTTCCGAGGCTCATACTCGACCTCGGCCTCTGCGAGGGCAGTCCCACACCTCGTGCACCAGTTTATAGGGAATTGGCCCTTGTAGACGAACCCTTTCTTGAACATGCGTATGAACGATATCTGGGTGAGCCGCCTGTAGTACACCGCATCTGTCTGGTAGTAGATGCTCGGGTCCATGCTCTCGCCTAGGATCTCGAACTGGCGGGTCATTTCACCGATGTACGTTTCTGCGAACTCGCTGCACATCTTGACGAATTCCTGTCGCGGGACATCCGAAGCCTTGATCCCCTTGACCTTCTCGACACGAACCTCAACTGGAGTTCCGTTCACGTCGAAGCAGAGCGGGAAGAATACGTTGTACCCCCTGAGCCGCTTGTACCGGGCCGCGAAGTCGATCACCGTATAGCCGTAGGCATGGCCCAGGTGCAGCGCTCCAGAGGCATATCTGGGCGGGTTGTCTATGCTGTAGACTTCCTTCCTTGATCTCGGGTCGAAGCGATAGAGCTCCCATTCCTTCCACTTGGCCTGCCACTTGGGCTCGCTCTCCCGCCAATCATATTGGGCCATTACTTTCGGGACAAACCAGTAAGCATAGATAAAACTTGTTCACTCGCACATCTGGCTGAGAAGGATTGGCCCATCTTCTACTTCGTACGCTTTCGCCTTCTGAAGACGTTAGCGAGGATGAGGTCCTCCGCCTCCGATGTCATCGGACCGGACCACTGATCAAGGGTGAAGAGGCCTTCGGCTAGGCTTCGGACAAGGACCGCCATCTGGTGTGGGCAGAAGTACGCCTTCTCCCTGAAATCCATGCACTCGCAGGAGGTGGCGATGTCGTCCGTGGTCTGGTTTACGAACCTGATATTGTAAACCTCCCATCCGTCGGATCGCCTGAGCGTGAACACCGCGTTCACGAGCGTGTAGTCGCTTTCTGGGTCGACTTCGACAATCTTCCTGCTCGCAGCCCACTTGATCGCCTTCGCCATGTTCTCGATGAAGTATATCTCCTCCTGGGCCCTGCAGAATTCCTCCAGGATCTTGTGGTCGATGTTCTTCAGGACGAACTTCACCAATTGCTCCTTCAGCAAGCTAGAACCTCCAGGGACATCCTGCGCGTCGCACAGATTCCTGAGGCTCTCCACAGTCAGCCGCGATAGCCTGAACTCCAAGGGCAACTTGCTCGCCATGATCCCATCCCTCGCTGGGGAGATAATGGAACGAGGGGGTAGAAAGCTATTTCGAAGCAGGTCCTCAGGGTGGAGAAACGAAAAGATGAAAAGGATTTTGGAAAGGGGTTTGCAGGATCTTCGCCGAGCGTTTACTCTTCGTCCTTCTTCGGCCTGCGCCTGATGAACACGACGATCATCGCCGCGCCCATCATCACTGGCACCAAGACCGACGGGAACTCCGGTATCGGCGCGCCCACATCCACTGCCAGCGCGTCCACAATGTCCAGAGGCAGGGCGCTGTCCTTAGATGTGACGGTCTTTGAGCCGGTGCTCGAGAACGAAATCGTCGTTGTCCAGACTCCACCATCGCCAACTATGAAGGTGTGTTGCAGAGAACCTAGAGTGACACCCGCCGATGCGACTAGATCCACGGTTCCGTTCCAGGTTGTTTGCGTCACCCCAGTGTAGTTCTTAGCGGTCACGATTAGGTGGTATTGCGTTCCGGTAGCGTATGGCCCTGCTTCTTGCATTGCCAGACTATAGTTGCTTACCCTTGACACGTCGAGCATCAGCTGCGGGGAACCGGTCCAGTTCAGTACTGTCCCAGGAGGAACACCGGAGCCAGGCGGCGGAACGTACGGGTTAACGTTCTGATCCCAAGACGTGGGACCGGCAAACGACAGAGTCTTAGTTGTGTGGTCATAGTATGCCGAATCGTAGACAGTTGACGGGAACCCGTGACCAAGCACCAACTCGCCCCAGACAGTGTGGTTCAAGAGCTCGAACGCCTTCAAGTTGTTCCCTCCGCCCTTGCCTGGGAAAATGTCGCTTACGGTCCCAGTGTATACTTCGAAGCCGAGGAACGGACCAGTGGGGAGCTTCACCGTGAGCGTCTCACCTAACACGAGGTTCCACCAAGTGGGAGTCTGCCAGTATGCCACTGGCATTCCAGGTCCTTCTGTGCCATTCGACCCCGGCATCCAATTGATGACCGTGGGCCTGTAGTCGGTTGTCTTGGTGATGGGGCCAAAGGAATAGTAGTTCAAGAATCTCGACTCCCACGAGTATAAGTACGCACCAATATAGGGATTGTAGTCATCATGCTGCGGTTCGATCAACCATGAGGGGATCCATGAGTTGGCATCCTTCCAGGTCTGCATGTGGTAGACTGCAGTCGTCCTGCTCTGGACGTCCGCTGTGCCCGAGCCTATCGTCGCGTTGAAATACCAGTCCTCAATCGAGGGCTGGAATTTCGTAATGAGGCCCTGGACGTCCAGATACCTCATCAACAGGTACTCAAAGCCCCAAGAAATCCCCCATATCCTGACGGTTAGAACATCAGGATTCTGATTCTCTGCCCCGTTCAGCGTGAGCCAGTATAGGACGGGCCCAGAGTTGACATGTGAGTCGTAGCATGCCATTATGTCGTACAAAGAGCCCACGCCACCATTGCCGTCGGTGATGTAGTGCAAGGCCCACGCGTTGTTTATCGCTGTGTTATTGGCCGCGAACTGAATCCGCAGATCGGTTGTCAGGCCGAGGTTGAGGAACTTCTTCGCCGCGTTCCTGTCGAAAACCATCTTCCCAGAGTGTTCTATGTACCAGCCATCGTTCGGGTTGGCGTTGAAGTTGACCGCGTTTGTCGGAACACCATAGTAAGTGTTGATGTAGCTCGTACCAAGCTGCATATCAGCGACATCCGAAGATAACATGTAGGTGATGTGCCAGTTGAGCTGGACATTCCCGCCATCATCGGTGAGTTTTCCCAACACAGGTATGTACAACGGATCCCTGTTTGGTCCCGTGGCGAGATTGTTCTGCACCAAGTTCTTGGCGTCAAACGCGAATCTGTAGAAGCTGTAGTGACCAAACGGCAAGTGATATAATGGGGGATTCAGATTTGCGCCTGTACTTTTTCCTCCAATGTAGCTATTCGACGCCGATTCGGTCTGATAAGCGATTGTGTAGGGGTATGAGTTGTGAACAATCGTGTCGCTGTAGTTCAGTCTCCTTACGTTCCACCAATCACTAAGGCCCATCGTGCTGCCGGAGACGCCTCTGGCGCCATCCACATCACGGCTGTCCTTCAAGTAGACCTCACCGAGATGGGATATGTTGTAGTCGACCGTTCGAACGCCGGCCTGAGACTTTGCGGGCTCATCAGCAACCGGTGCAAGCGCATGTGGATTGACAATAGGCGCCAACATGACAAATGCCGAGGCGACCATGATAAGAACCATGGACATAGCAATCATCTTCTTCAACGGCATGCTCGTTTTGGCCTTCGGCTCCAGACCCCTGCCGAGAACTGGAGAATGGGCAGGCGGAACTTCTGCATTGCCTAGGTCAAATCCTCTATCAAACGTAGAACGCTGTGCGGTAGACACCGTACTTTCCCCCTAAACGCGAGAATGTCGGTTTTGCTATAAGAACTATTCTTCTTCTGCGTATCAATCCAGGCATAACAGGCTGCCCACAATTGGACGTTCCAGCAAGACCGCAGGCTCTTCTTCTGAATCACACTCGACGATTTTCCTGAATAGTGCTCGATATTCCTGTCGCCAGGATAGAGGGACCGCTCAATGACCTTGGTCGAAGAGTATCACAGAGAGCCTTCGACGGTCTTGCGTACGTTGTTCAGAACGAGGATGTGATCCTTTTCGATCCTGCTCTCATTCCATCTCGGGATGTCCAGATGCCTGTTGATCACATCGTAGACATACATACTCTCGAGCTCGAATCCCGACCTTTCCGCGATACGAGAGAGTATTTTGTATGTCGGTATCCGGACCTTGCGGAAGGTGTTTTCGCCAACGACAACGCAGTATCTACCATTTCGCGACAGCACTCTGTGGACTTCGACGAAGTTCTTCCTCATCTCCTCGAAGTACTTGTAGACGATGTACGCACTCTTCTTGTCCTTGGCAACAAGCTCGTCCAGAACGCCTGCCAGCTCCGGAATACCCGACCGAGGCTCCCAGGATCGGTAGTCCGCAACGTATGCCCTTGCGGTTCCCACGACCCTGCTGTCGAGTTCTGCCGTGCTCGTTATCAAATCCAGCCAGAACATTTCGAGCTTGTGGACGCTGACGTAGTGGACCGCGCTTGCATACGGAGGCGAAGTCACAGCAAGGTCAATCGAGCCGCCCTCGAGTGCAATATCTCTTGCTTCGTTCCCCACGATGCTCACGCCTGGAAGGCCTTTGTACTTCTTCGAGACTTCCAGCGAGAGCTTCCAGAAATTCGAGGCGTCGATAAGCTTGTTCTTGACGGTGTTCTCAAACCTGGACAAAGCATCGTAGGAGGTCTTTCCCTGCTCGTCGAGTTTCCTCTGGAACGAAGTGACCTCGGGAATCAAGGAATCGTCGTCCGAGTTTGAGACCTTCCGGATTATGGATGAGAAGCATATCTTGAAGAAATCTTTGTAGTCGCTCTTCCTCAACGCCCAAACGTCCTTCTTGATCGTTGCCAACTCAAACAGGACTGCTTGTTTGAACCAATGCTCGCGGTTCGGGATCTCTGGGATCCAGGAGTCGCTGATGTCTCTTTCACTTCGTATCTTTGAGAGGAGCTCCTCGGCCATCGCAGACAGCACCTCTGGATCGAGAGGAGTTGTCTTGACCTTGGCGATAAGACGAGCCAAGGGATGGATGTCTATTCCGTAGCTGTTCCTTCCGAGGATGAAAGATTCCAGCAAGGTCGTGCCCGAGCCCATGAACGGATCAAGCACGTCATCACCAACTCGCGAATGCGACTCGATGCAGAATCTGGGTATCTGCGGGATGAATTTCGCAGGATATCGGTGGATACCGTGCGTGGCGTAGCTGACCTGCTTGCCGATGTACTTCCTGAACTCCCCTGAGAGGTCGATAGCCTCCGGGAAGCTGGAAGATCTCGAAGAACCCTTGGAAGATGACGAGGGCATTCTGATCCGACTCTCCTCACTTGAGCTCGGACAGAGACTCGAGACTAGCACCGGAGATGAGTGATTCGATTGCCTTCGGAACCAGCCCTTGCTTGATCCTGATTTGCTTCGTGGAGTCCCTTTCCCTCATCGTGACCGTCCCGTCTGCCTTCGTATCGTAGTCGACGGTGACGCAGCAAGGTGTTCCAACCTCATCCATGCGCGCATAGCGCCGCCCGATCGAGCCTGAATCGTCATAGTAAACGGCGTAACCTGCCTTCGAAACGGCGTCGGATATCCCGGATGCGATCTCATTCAAACCGTCCTTGGCCATCAACGGGAAGATGCCCACCTTGATAGGAGCCACCAGGCCTTTCAGCCTGAGAGTTACATAGTCGTCCTTCTTGGAATACGAATGGTCAAGAACCGCGTACAAGATGCGGTCAACCCCGTAGGAAGGCTCGATTACATGGGGGACCAACTTGCGTCCCGCGACCTTCTCCCTTTTCAGGACGACCTCGAAGTATGAGGAAGGGACACGCAATCTCTCTCCGCCAACATCGACAAGGACTTCCCTCTTCCCTTTGACCGCGCTGGCAGACATCTTCGAGAGCGCCTCGGCAACCTGCTTAGCCTTTCCCTTGTATTGCGGGCCGAGGGCACCGAAGTTCGGCTTGACAATCTCCTGCTCGACCTCCTTCGGTTCGTCGAACCGCTCGAATGCGGTCAAATCCGCGCCGGAGTGGTCGATGTGTGCCTGCACGTCGTAGCTCCCCCGATCCGCGATTCCGACCAACTCCACCCAGCCGTAGCCGATCTCAGCCTCCAGGTCCCAGCAGTCAGCGGCGTAGTGTGCCATTTCTGTCTTCTTGTGCTGCCTGAACCTCAAACGCTTCGGATCCATCCCAACGTCGACAGCGAACTTATGAGTC
>JBGQAM010000077.1:0-7835 GCA_041494275.1 Thermoplasmata archaeon
CCTGGATCGTCTTGTACCATCTGTCGGGATCGAACCTCCCGCCGAGGCCGACCTGAGTCGTCCCGTTCGACCAAGGTCCGAGCACGCCGTAGACAACGCCAGTGACCCAGCCCAGGTCCGCGCCGCACCAGTACACATCCTCCTCGTGGACGTCAAGCACCATCTTCGTCGTAAGATGCGCCTGCACGATGCCTTTGTGCGCGTGAACAACGCCCTTCGGCTTGCCGGTCGTGCCCGATGTGTAGAGCATGTACATGAATTCCTCGGGATCCATCGGAACCGCGTCGAATTTGTCCGAGGCCGCAGCCATCTCCTTCTCCCAGCTTACTTCGCTAGCTGCCACATCCTTGCCCACGATGATCATGTGCTTCAGCTCGGGAAGCAGGTTCTTCACCTCGTATGCGCGCTTCTTGAGATCCGAGTCGGTTACCAGCGCGACCGCGCCGCTGTCCAGAAGCCTGTCCCTAATGGCATCAGGGCCGAAGGCCGGGAACATCGGGCTCGCAATCGCACCGTACTTTATCGCGGCCAGAAATCCCGCGTACAGCTCAGGGGACCTCTGCAGGAAGAAGAACACCCTGTCCTGCCTCTTGATCCCGAGTTTCTTCATGACATTCGCGAACCTGTTCGTCATCTCGTAGAGTTGCTGGAACGTGAGCTTCTGAGTGTGCCCCTCACCGTCATCAAAGATGAGGGCAATCTTGTTCTTCCTGGAGCCCTTCGCATGCCTGTCGACCGCGTTGTAGGCCGCGTTCAGCTTTCCGCCGGGGAACCAATCGACTTCCTTGTCGGCATCGGACCACTTGAAGGTCTTCCTCAGCTGCTCGTAGTTCTGAAGATTCGGTTTCAGCCTCAACTTCGCGGGATCCTTCTTTACAAGATCGCCATGCATCAATTCCGTGCTCTTCTCCGCCATTTGGTCACTTCCAATCCTGTCTTTGACGATACTACCCGATGTTACAGAAACCTAACCGTTGTCTGGCTGCGCTCTCCCCTCGGGGTCGCAGCATGTGCTCAGTTCGATTCCTGTCGACTGCATCCCAGAGTAGGTAGTAATGCTTTTCGATGCGACCATGCCGATTTCTGGCACGGGGATTAAGGATGACTTCCACTGGAGACAGGTTCGACGACGATTTTCGACCGAGTACGGCGAACATCGAACGAAAGGCGAAGACCGCAGGAGATTGGAGATTCGAAAGCAGGGAAGGGGTTTGGCTGACCGTTGTCCAGCCTGAGCTGCTGCTTCAGTCCTTCCACTCGTGGTGGACTTTCGCGGCGTGGACCGTGTTCTTCATCAGCATCGTGATGGTCATCGGACCAACTCCACCGGGCACGGGTGTGATTGCCTTCGCCTTCAGCTTGACGGCCTCGAAATCCACATCGCCGATCAACCTGGTGCCGCCTTTCGCCGTCGGGTCGTTTATGCGGTTCACTCCGACATCGATCACCACGACGCCGTCCTTGACCATATCAGCCTTCACGAAGTTGGGCTGACCGATCGCCGCAATCAGGATGTCCGCCTGTCTCGTTATCGCCGGGAGGTTAGTTGTCCTAGAGTGGCAGATTGTTACTGTCGCATCAGCCCCAGGAGCCTTCTGGATCAATATGCAGGCAACAGGCTTCCCGACGATGTTGCTCCTTCCGAGAACGACTACGTGTTTTCCTTTGGGATCGTTCCCACTCCTGATGAGAAGCTCTTGAACGGCGTGAGGAGTGCAAGGCAGATAGCACTCACTGCCCACAACCATCTTGCCAACATTGATCGGGTGGAACCCGTCGACGTCCTTGCTCGGGTCTATCCTGAGCAGGACCTTTTCCTCGCTGATGTGCTTCGGAAGTGGTAGTTGCACCAGAATGCCGTCGAACTTCGGGTCCTTGTTGTATTTGTCGATGAGCTTCAGGAGATCCTCCTCAGTAGTTGACGCGGGCAGTCTGTTGGTCTCAGAGCAGATGCCTAGCTCGTTGCATGCCTCCCCCTTCTTCCTGACATAGACCTGGGATGCTGGATCTTCCCCAACGATAATCACGACAAGTCCCGGTTCGATACCCTTGGACTTCATCTTGGCGACTTCCGCTTTGATCTCGGCCCTGATGCTCTTGGCGACCTCGTTGCCATTGATGATTTCGGCGACCATGTGACCACCTAAAAACTGGATGCCGATTCCATACTTAAGGGTTCTTGAGAGCGCGCCTAAACTCGAGGAGAAGCAGCCAGGAGCTGCTAGGTAGACTCGATTCCCGTGTGTCTCATCGGGCTTTCTGTCCGCGGAGCCGCTGACGAGAACTGTCCATGCTCTCCTCGATAAACGATGCTATTGCATCGAACCCTGCGATATTCGTCAAAAATTCGAAAAAGCTTTTTAGGTGTGTACGTTACCCCACTCAAAGGAGGTCACAAAATGGCCATGAAGCCAGATATTGAGATTGCGCAGGCAGCGAAGGTTCAGCACATCGAAAAGATCGCGGAGAAGATAGGCCTCTCCCGCGATGACCTGGAATTCTACGGGAAGTACAAGGCGAAAGTGCCCTTGGACGTTCTGAAGAAGTTCGACAAGAACAAAGATGGCAAGCTCATCTTCGTGACTGCAATAACCGCCACGAAGGCAGGTGAAGGCAAGACCGTCACCTCCATAGGTCTGTGCCAGGCCTTTGGTGTGCTGGGCAAGAAGGTCATGCTCTCTCTGAGGCAGCCCTCGCTGGGCCCGACATTCGGCATAAAGGGCGGCGCCACGGGCGGCGGTAACTCGCAGGTGTATCCAATGTGGGACATCGACCTGCATTTCACCGGAGATATCCACGCAGTGGGAACCGCGCACAACCTGCTGTCGGTGCTTGTTGAGAACCATATCGACAAGAGGAACACGCTCCAGATCGACCCGACGAGGATCGTCCTGAGGAAAGTCATGGACATGAATGCCAGAGAACTCAGGAAGATAGTCGTTGGACTCGGTGGAAGGAAGGACGGGGGCATACCGCACGAGAGCGGGTTCGATATCACCGTCGCATCAGAGATCATGGCCATCCTCGCCCTATCGAAGGACATGGCGGACTTGAGACAGAGGCTTTCGAGGGTCGTAGTCGGCTACACGTACGACAACAAGCCAGTCACGGCGGACAAGCTGAAGGGGATCGGCTCGATGTGTCTCCTCCTCAAGGACGCGATCGCTCCAAACCTGGTTCAGACGCTGGAGGGTCAGCCAGCGTTCGTTCACGGGGCTCCGTTTGCGAACATCGCACACGGCAACAGCTCAATCGTCGCGACCAAGTACGCGCTCAAGATGGCAGACTACGTCATCACTGAGGGAGGCTTTGCGGCCGACCTGGGTGGCGAGAAGTTCTACGACATCGTCTGCAGGACCGCTGGGCTGAAGCCCGACGTGGCAGTCTTGGTCTCGAGCGTCAGGGCGCTCAAGATGCATGGAGGAATGAACGAGGACGAGCTCCAGGAACTTCTTGAAAAGAAGACCCCGACGAAGGAAGAGGAAAAGAAGCACATCGAATACCTCGAGAAGGGCTTCGCCAACCTGGACAAGCACATAGAGAACATGCACAAGTTCGGCGTGCCCGTCGTCGTCGCGTTGAACAGATTCCCGACGGACACGGATGCAGAGCTTGACCTGTGCAAGAAGCACTGCGACAAGATAGGCGTCCGCTCTGCTCACTCGCGCGTGTTCGCGGAAGGAGGCAAGGGAGGCGTCGAGCTCGCGAAGGCGGTGCTGGAGTGCCTGGAGAAGGAGAAATCCAACTTCCACTACCTGTACGACGAGAAACTGCCGATCAAGCAGAAGATCGAGATCATCGCGAAGGAGATCTACGGTGCTGATGGCGTCGTATACGTAGGGACCGCGTCTCAGAACATTGCGACCATCGAGAAGAACGGGAACGACAAGCTCCCGATCTGCATGGCGAAGACCCAACTGTCGATTACGGACGACCCGAAGGTCAAGGGAGCACCCAAGGGCTGGAAGCTGTCGGTTAGAGAGGTCAGGCTGTCCGCAGGCGCTGGGTTCATCGTCCCCATAACTGGCGAGATGTCGACCATGCCCGGTCTGCCGGTGGAACCCGTCGCGGAGAAGATCAACATCGACGACAAGGGCTACATAACCGGCTTGAACTGAGCACGCAAACAACCTCCGGTCGAATCAACCCGGAGGTGTCAAAACCTTTCTTTCGACCGTTTGCGGGGAGGCATTTTATCTCCCCATCAGCGTTTCCAGGTTGCCATGATATGTCCCCACTGTGAAGAGGGACGAGCCGGACACGGATCATAGAGGGAGGTCTACGATGAAAGAAGTCCTAGTGATAGGAGGAGGGGCCGCGGGACTCACCGCGGCCAAGACCCTTGCTGACAGGGGTGACGAAGTCGTCCTGGTCGAGAGGAAGGAGTCTCTTGGCGGAATGGCCAGGGAGCTCACATGCAAGGGGCTGGTCGAATGCCGCAACTGCGGAGTCTGTTTTGCCATCGACCGCGCAAACGATATCCTCAGAGAACCGAATGCCGAGGTGTTCCTCCTCTCAGAAATCGCATCTGCACAGAAGTCCGAGCACGGGTACTCCGTCAAGATCAAGACCTCCCCGAGATACGTGACGGATGACTGCATCGGGTGCGGCAAGTGTGTTGCCGCCTGTCCTGTCGATGGGAAGGCTATATTCCCGCCGACGGGAAGTGGCCAGCCGAGAGTCTATTGGATCGACAGGACGAAATGTCTGCATTTCAAGAAGGCGAAGTGCGAGAAGTGCGCAGCGGTCTGCCCCACAAAGGCAGTTGACTACGAGGACAGAGCGAAGAACATCACGCGCAACGTGGGCGCGATTGTATACGCGACCGGCATCGACCCAGTCGACGCTTGCGAGATGTCCAGGCTGGGATGCGGAACACTCAAAGATGTCATCTCCAGCGTGGATGCAGAGAGGATCCTGAACGAGAAGGGCAGGGTCCTGAGACCTTCGGATGGCAAGGCACCGAAGAGAATAGCAGTCATGCAATGCGTCGGCTCCAGATCCGTCAAGAACGGCGTCGAGTACTGCTCCAAGTTCTGCTGCAAGTACGCGACCAAGATCGCGCAACTGCTTCTGGATATCGATCCCGAGGTTAACCTGGATTTCTACTTCATGGATCTCAGGACGCTCTACGAACCGCAAGACGAGTTCAAGCTGTGGGCCAAGAGCAAGAAGACAGTCAAGATGATCAGAAGCATGCCAGCCGTCGTATCACCTGGTAAGGACGGCAGACTGCTCGTGAGATCGGCAGGAGAGAATGACCTGGAAATCACCGAAACCGAGTATGATCTTGTGATCCTATCGGTTGGGATGAAGCCATCAGGAGCTGAGACCGAGCTAGCGAAGTCACTCGGGATATCGCCCGACAAGATGGGATTCGCCACGGGTCTTGAAACGCTCGAAGGCCACGGCGTGTTCGTCTGTGGAGCAGTCACAGAACCGATGGATATAGAGGAAACCGCGGTCAGAGCGGTTGCAGCCGTTTCCAGAATCCACAAGAAGAAGGAGGTGGGCACATGAAGGCCAAGGTCCAAGTTGTCCTATGCAAGTGCTGCACAGAACTGCCCGCCTTGCTTGACATGGAGAGACTCCAGAAACTAGCTGCAGAGTCCAATAATGTCGTGTCCGTCGTGACTGTCGATGCAGCCTGTGACGGAAAAGATCTTGCACCTGCCATCAACGAGGCTAAGGAGAAAGAGATCGACAGGGCCGTTGTATTCGCATGCTACAAGAAGGACATAAGTCCCGCAATCGTGAAGGCCTACAGGAGAGCTGGAGTGAACGAGTTCCTCGTGGAACTCGTGAACATGCGCGAGGAGGTAGTACTTCCGCACATGAACGAACCCGAGAGAGCTCAGGCCAAAGCCGAGACAAAGATGAAGGCTGCCTTGGTTCGCTCCATCATGCTCGCACCCCTCGAGAAGCAGACTGAGGAGATGAAGACACGGAACGTTGTCATCATCGGAGCCGGCGTCGCTGGACAGGCCGCTGCTCACGAAGCCTCAAAAGCGGGCGTCCATACGATACTCCTCGAGAAGACCGGCAAGTCGCTGAAGGCGCCGGGGGTCATCATGACGCATGCCCAGCTCGTCGGAGCTTCGGGATACGGAGGCAATCTCCAGTTGAGGATCAAGGCCGGAGAAAAGATGGAGGACCTCGGCGCTGCAGCAGTTGTCATCGCAACTGGCGGAGGTTGGACGGCCCTGAAAGGACCTCTTGCGAAGGCCGTCAAGGATGCGGTTCCCCTCTACAAGTTCTACGAGCAGATGCAGACAGGTTCTGTCCCAAAGGGGCCGGTCATAGTCGTTGATACCCCAGATCCTGCGGGCAAGACCATGAAGGTCCAGGACTACGCCTGGGACGACACACTCGAAACCACGATCGAGCTGAAGAAGAAGCATCCCGAGGTCCAGATATTCGTCATCTTCCAAGAGATGAGGGCGTTTGGATTGTCAGAGCTCGCCTACAAGGAAGCAGCGGAGTTGGGGATCAAGTTCGTGAGATACGACAAGACGGGGGCGCCGAAGGTCGATCCGAAGAACCCTGGCGTGCTCACGGTCAAGGATTTCGCCCAAGGGGAGCTGCTCAACATCAGGTTCGGAACACTAGTGTTCGCCTCGATACCATCTAATGAAGACAACAAGGCGATAGCCGAAGCGCTCAGGATTCCTATGACCATTGACGGAGCGACGAGACGCGGGAGCATCCAGAGATGGCCCGTTTCCACTCCCAGGCCTGGAGTGTTCGTATGCGGCTCCGCACTGTTCCCCAAGTCAAGAGACGTCGCGAAAGCGGAGGGCGCTGCCGCTGGAGCGATGGCAGGGGAGTTCGTCAAACGGGGCAGGATCGAATTCGGAGGGATTGTTGCGCTCGTGACCCCGGAGAAGTGCTCCGCATGCCTCACCTGTGTCAGGACATGTCCCTACGAGGCTCCATTCATAGGGACCGCGAGCAAGGCTGAGATTCGGGTGCAGGCATGCCAGGGTTGCGGCATGTGCGTCGGCATCTGCCCGAGCAAGGCGATAGAACTGCACAACTACACTGACGATCAGATAGCGGAAGAGGCGCGCATACTCCTCGGAGGTGATTTCTGATGGCGGAGAGAAAGCCGAAGATCATCGGATTCTGCTGCGAGAAGCACGGAATGGACGCAGCGGTTCTCTCCGCGAGAAGCGGCAAGCAGCTCGACGCGAGCGTGAGGATCCTTCAGGTTCCCTGCACTGGCAGGGTCGACGGGATCCACCTTCTGAAAGCGTTCGAGGACGGAGCGGATGCGGTATTCGTCCTGGGATGCCTCGAGAAGAACTGCTACTACGACACGGGTTCGATTGAGGGTAGGAAGAGAGTCGGCTACGTGAAGCAGATGCTGACAGAGGTCGGCATCGAGAATGAACGACTTGAGATGTTCAACGCTGCGTCATCCAACGCGTGGGCGTTCCCTGACGCGGTCTCAAAGATGGTCGATATCGCGAAGAAGCTCGGACCGATCGGAGGAGGTGAGAGGCAATGATTGTGGCAAAGAGGAAGCCTCTGAACGAGATCGTCGAGATGCTCGCTCCTTACAAGAAGGTCACAGTCGTAGGCTGCAGAAGCTGCGTTGCGATCTGCCTCGCGGGCGGTGAGAAGGAAGTCAAGATGCTCGTGTCCGCGCTAAAGGTGAAGAACAAGAAGGAAGGCAAGAAGCAGGAGTTCGAAGGATTTGTCGTAGAGAGGCAGTGCGAGAAGGAGTGGATCAAGGAGGTCGAGGAGAAGATACTCAACTCCGACATCACGCTGTCTATGGCCTGCTCTCTCGGCGCTCAGACCATAGGCGACCTTTACCCGACTCACCTGAC
>JBGQAM010000104.1:0-2760 GCA_041494275.1 Thermoplasmata archaeon
GTTCCTCCCCTCTGATCATCGTGACTCCCGAGATCTTGTCGATCCTCAGATGTGTGTGCGCAAGGTCCGACAATCTGCTTGTGGATCTCACCGACGGAGTCACTGTCGCGACGAATATTCCGTCGTTGTTCAGAAGGGATGTCAAGAATTCCATCATTCCATCAAGAACGCCCGCGCCGTAGATTGACTCCAGGGAGTCAAATCCGATTATCGTGAGTATGGGCGCGCCAGTGTTCTTCAGATTGTACTGGATGTCCTGCCACTTCATGTCGACCTTGATGTCCTCGCCCTCAAGGGTGACTGCATAGGGCTTGGGAGCCCCCGCGGGCGCGTGCGGCTCGAGTATCCTAACATTCTTGTCGAACGATTCAGCCGAGACGAATCCGAGAAGCTCTTCGCGAGCAGATTCGGCACCTGCCTTCTTCGTGGGAATCCAGGCAACGCCTCTGTTCTGAGTGATCGAGTTGCATATGATCGCACTCTCAATCGCCGCGGACGCAACGACCGGCACTCCTGGGCTGAGTTCGATGAGCGTTATCGTGCCCTTCCTCATGCCGCCTTCGATCATCGCGTCTAGGTCTGCATTGCCGGTCGATATGTGCTTGCTGTCATAGTCAGGTATGGTATCGAAGGGCTTGGGCTTGTCTGGCTTCGAGTATCTAGTGTACTCGAACGTTCTGACCCTTCCGCCAAGAAGCGTGTAGACATACTTCGGTTGTCTTATCTCGCAGCCTCTCAGCTTGAGTATGTCGAGCTCTCTTATCCTCCTTCCAGTGGTCGAGTTGAGACTAAGGTATATGATACCATCGCCAAGGTAGTCCAGCAACGGATCGGGGGTCTCGAGCACGTACAGGAGGTTAGTCCCGCAACCCTCAACCAGATCCTTCTGTAGAGAGCTTATCATTTTCGAGGCGGACACGCCGTACTTCTCTGCAAGGGCGTCGATGCTGTCAATGACGACAAGCGTGCGTTCAGGAAGTGCTTTGTCAACCACATCATATGCCATCTCTATCTCTGGCATCATCGACCCGACTGAGACGACAAGCTCACCCTCGCCGGCGCCTGGCTCGGCAATCTGCTCTTCGCCACCCGCTTCGATGACTCCTTGGAGCCTCATGAGCTCCTTGCGCGGGGCTTTGACCTTCTCACTCTTCAGCTCGCCCTTTATTGCTGCGAGGCCGAGGAGTATCTTGTCGACTTGCTGCTCCGAGTCTGCCTTCTTCCTGACCTTCTTCCTGGCCTTGAGTATCTCCCCTTCCTTGACCTTGTCCAACAGCCACGGGAATTGGTTGAACAGCGATTGATCGGAAACCCGAGTTGACATGTAATAGCTCTGCTGGATGGAAGCAAGCTCCTCAATCGTCTGAAGTGCCAACGTTGTCTTGCCCGTCCCAGCCATGCCTCTCAATATGAGGGAGTGCCCTCCGGGGCTCGACAGGAATCTCACTATTTCTTTTGGGAATGTCGCGGTCCCCACAGCCACCGTTTCTTTCTTCTCTGCCATTTTACCTCAACTCCTGCATTTCACTCAACGCTCCCTAGGCCTGAGCAACCCTCCGGCCAGTGCCTCTTCCTCTTCTTCTTCGATGAGCTTGATCTCTTTCCATTCTCCCCCGAAGTCCTGGATCTGTCCAGTTACCATCTGGAATCGTACCCGGAGTTTGCCACCCTCGAAGAATATGTACGCATTCTTCAATTGGGAGAGGTACAGGACAATCCTCTTGCCCTGCTGCGTGAGGGCGCGTTCGACAGGCTTCAAGAGCCCCGCTTTCTCGAGCACGTGGATCCTCCTGTAGCACGCGGCTATCGGTATGTTCAGCTTGGCACTGAGCTCGAGCGCATGCTTCGGCTTGCGAGAGCATGCGACGAGAATCTTGGCTGCGTAGGTATCCATTATCAGTCGAGATGCTTCGATAGGGTCCAAGCCTTTGCCCTCCACATTGCCGTAGTCTTCCGGAGAACCGTAGTCATCACAAACTCGGGGGAGCCACTCCGCAGGACGCGCGCAATCGTAGATTCAAATGTATTCAGCGAATGTACTCCTGTTATTAAATACTCTTTCGATAGCCTGGATTCTGGTTGTAACGTTCCAGCACAAACATTAATATCGATTCGGCGATGGTTAGGTTTGACATACTGGCAATTGACGGCTTCTCGGCGGACGGGAGGGTGCAGAGTGAAAGGGTCGAAATGCAGGTGCGGCTACGCTACCACGTCTCAGACAAGGGTTTGCCCTCGATGCGGCAAGACGATGAAGGCGTCGGTATGGCCTGATGAGGGGAAAGTGCTCTCATTCACACGATTGCAGGCAATCCCGGAAGGGTTGAAGGATCGTTACAACCTGGCGCTTGTGGCGATTGAGAAGGGGCCGAAATTGACCTGCTGGACGTCCTCCACTTTGAAGGAAAACGACTCGGTGACGATAATCGAGCAGAAGGGCAACATGTTTTGCACTCCGAAGGGCGAGCCGACCTCAGAGCAGAAAGACTCGGTCAAAGCTTGACGGACTCAGAGGAAACCAGTTTGAAGGTTGGCCCAAGTCCCGATATCCGTGTCTTGAGGACCTCGACGATATCACCTTTTGCACCTATCGAGGCTGAGCGCACATCGATGACAAGGTCGCAGCTCATCCTCTCGTAGTAGACAAGGACGTTTGTGTAGCCCGCGAGGACATTGATGCCCTCCTCTCCTAGCGCCTTCATGATCTCGTGTATCGCGCCTGGTCTGTCCGGCAGATCGATGGACAGCTTCATGAGTTTA
>JBGQAM010000011.1:0-33498 GCA_041494275.1 Thermoplasmata archaeon
CGGATTCGACGCCGCTGGAGGCGGATTTGACGCCGCTGGAGGCGGGTTTTGAGTCGTCGAGCAGGTCGGAGATCAGGTCATCCAATCTCCTGGTCTGGTTGACGCGCTTGAGCACAGTCGGTCTGTCGTTGAAGGTTATCAGCAAATAGTCGACCGTCTTCAACCTGAAAGCCAGGACGGCTATCGCGGCCGTGGCCATGGCCAATTTGTCGCCACTCATCGACAGGCTCGCGTCCAGAATCATTGCGATCGAGAGACGTTTTGGCTCCCTTCGTTCGACAATGATATCCGATGTTGAAATGCGGTTCTTCTCGACCACGCCGTCCAAGGTAGATTCCACATCTATCTCGGAGTCCTCGCCCAACCTGAACTCCTGGCGAGACAGATAGGTTGGAAGCGACACCGGCCCTAGGAGTTGGAGGACTCTCCTTATAGTCGCCTTTACCGCAATCCTCTTGGCGAGCTCTATCAGAGCGTGGTCCTTCAACATGATCCTTAGCTGTGAGTAGTTCTGCGCAATAGCCCATCCGATGTCGTCTGACTGCGTGAGGACTCCCGTGTCGTCCTCCTCGATTATCTGAACGAGATCTGAGACATCCATTTGCTTCAATCTCTCTTCTCTCCTGGCTAGCCGCCTCTGCTCATCCGTTTTCTTGTCGTTCCCGATGGGTCTACCTAGCGAGGGCGGTGGCAATTCGAAACACTCGCTGATGATTTCCTCAATGACCTCGTCCACAGTCCTCTTCGACTCTTCCCGCATCTCTATCCTCGTTGGGAGTGCCATATGAGCAGCCTTGCTGATTCCCTCGAAGACGTCCTTCGAGAAGTTGCTGGCTAGCTGCGCAGTACTCATCGCAGCCCGGATGCTCGCCCCCCTTCTGACGTTGGGGTGATCCCTGGTGCGGCGGGCAATCCATACAGAACGTGCGACAATCTCGCTGGACACCGAAGGCATGCTCTTCGCGACAATCTCGATCTCCTCCGCTTCTGGCTGATAGTCCAGCAGCAAGAGTTCGAATCGGTCCGAAAGAGCCTCCGAAAGAGATGTCGTTGCCACGAATTCCCGCGGGTTCTGGGTGCCAATCACGACGAAGCCCTTCTTCGCCTTCACTGTACCTATCTTCGGGATCTCGATTAGGCCCTCGTCCATAGCTGGCAAAAGAATGTTCTGAACGCCTTCCGGCATCCTGTTCATCTCGTTCATGAAAAGGACGCCTCCTTCGCGCATCGCACTCGTGAGTGGTCCGGGGACGAATGCTTCGGAGACATAGCCCTTCTCCAGCACTATCGGTGGGTCGAACCATCCGGAAAGCTTCTGTTCTGTGTAGCGCTCGTCGCCATCGACCCTGAAGACTGGCCTACCCAGGTGTCTCGCCACCGCCACTGCTAGGATCGTCTTCCCCACGCCGACCGGCCCTTCTATCATCAGGTTCTTCCCTGAGCTGATTGCGGCCAGTGCGCGCTCCAGCTCACTTGTCCGGCCGACGATGCGGTTCTTGCTTTGAATGTCTTTCACGTTGTCGGAGATGGCCATTGCGTGCTCCGGCCTGCTGATGAGGAACCTGGATAATAATCGTTTGCCAACAGGATGCTAGAGAAGAACCTTAGGGCGTGGGCAGCAGAAGGCTGAAGATGCTCCCTCGAGAGAAGTCCTCGTACACTCGATTCTCTATCCAGATCTTTCCCTTGTACCTATCCACCAGTGCTTTGACGATGGACAAGCCCATGCCAGCCCCCTTCGTCTTCTGGGTCATGGGACGGTCTGCCCTGACAGTCTTCCTGAACTCCTTTGAGAATACCTTGGCCTTCAAATCGTAAGGGATGCCGACTCCTCGATCTATGATTCGCAGGTTGATGTAGTTCTTTCCCTCGAACTCGACTGCCTTGGTCTCAACGTCGATGATAACTTCCTCATGATCGTCGTATTTGATGGAGTTCGTCAACAGATTGTAGATCACATCGTCAAGGAAACTGTCCGCCACGACCCACTCATCCTTTTCAGACACGTTCAAGCGCACATTAACTCTCTTTCCAAGGAACGCAGCCTTCGCCTCTGCAGCCGTCTGTCGAACGGATTTGGCCAGATTCATCGGAACCAGCTCCACGCCGGTGGTCTCCAACATCTGTGCGGATCTCCGCACATTCCTGATTATATGTAGCATGCTGCGATTGGCCTCCAAGGCGGAGGACAGGTACTTGTACTGGACCGGCGTGAGAGTTGTAGTTCCCAGGACGATCTCGAGGTATGCATTCACCGGGTTCACGAGATTCCCGACATCATGCGAAAGTAGATCGAGGTACACTTTGACCTGATCCTTGGCCTCGCCGAGATCCTTGAACATCGAGGAGTTCTCGATGGCGATGGTCGCTATGCTCGCGAAAGCCTCCATTGCCTCCATGGTTTCCTTGGTCGGTATCTTCCCATCAATCGGATAGTCCATCTGGATGTAGCCCAACATCTTGCCCTCACGATTGTACATCCCGAAGTAGAGGAGATCGAGCTCGTGCCAGCTATCAGGGGTCTCCCTCGGTTTCACCGCTCTGTCCGGGTTCTCGATGAAGACGAATCCGGCGCCGTCGCCCTGGACCTCCCCAGGAATGAAGTAACCAGTCCTTGTGATTCTGAACTCCTCCTTGAAGTCTTGAAGGACCGTGTCTTTCAGTATGTTGCTCTGACGGACAATCCGTTCCTCGTCGGCCGTGTATCCGGCCATGGAATGAATGGCCATCTTTGCAGAAGCCTCCGAGAACATGGAGATGGCGCCCTTCCTGAACCCGAAGGTCACGGTCATCGTCTCTGTTGCCTTCTTGAGGACAGATTCCAGGTCATCGATCCTCAGAACACTCTGGATCAATTCCAGCAACCTGAGTGTTCGATTGGTCTTGATCTCATTCTCGGAGAGGAGGTCGAGGGTTCTCTTGTACATCTTCGAATTCTCGATCCCGACCGCGGCGATTCCGGCGAAGACCTCGATCTCTTCAGCGATCTGGCGTGATGGTATCTTACCGTCTTCAGGGTAATCTACTTGCATATATCCTATGAGGTCGCCATGTCTATTCAACAGAGCGAAGTATAGAAGATCAAGCTCGTGCCATGACTCCGGTGAAGTACGAGGCTTCACCGCCCCATTCTTGTCTCGTATCGCCACGAAATTCGAGATCGGACTCTCTTGCTTCTCAAAAGGGATGAAGTAAGTAATCTTCGATATCTTGCAGTCATCCCTGAAGTCGCCAAGGATCTCATCACGTCCAAATGCGGATGGTGAGCTGAGTATCTCTTCCTCTGCACTCGCGGAGTACCCCGCCATTGCGTGATCTGTGAACAGCCCTCGTTCGTCATCTAAGATAGCGATGCTGACTCTCTGGAACTTGAATATCTCCTTCACCGACTCAGTAATCCTCCGAAGAAAGACTGTAATATCCTCGACATGGAGCAGTTCGACACTGAGCTCGTAGGTCCGGGAGAGACTGTGAACCCTTACGTCTGCCTTGTAATTGGAGTCCGAAGGGAGGGTGGGCGCTTCTTTCATTCGCCCGAGTATATGGTTGACGCGTTGAAAAAGGCTTTGGGAGGCCCATCAAGCGCCGTGCATCTTAGTGCCCAACATTTATCATCAGAATCGACATCTGGTTGCAGAGAAGATGAAGGTTCACATAACCGCAGACATGGAGGGTATAGCGACCATCTGTCACGACATACAGACAGACGACAAAGGCGACGACTTCCCGCGAATGAGAGAGATCATGACCGGCGAAGTCCAAGCAGCCATTGAAGGCGCAAGAGAAGCAGGAGCGACAAAGATTGTCGTCTGCGACGCACATGACACTGGCAGGAATCTCTACATCGAGAAGCTCGATCGCAATGTAGAGGTAATCGAGGGGTCCCCATACGATCTTGGAATGATGGCGGGGATATCACGGGATTTCGACGCCGCGTTTCAGATAGGCTATCACTCCATGAGGCACACGCACGCCGGAGTCCTCGGACACACGCTCACATACTCGATTACCGAGCTCAGACTGAACGGGACCGTCGTCGGCGAATCAGGCCTGAGCGCTGCAATCGCGGGCCACTTCGGAGTGCCCGTCGTTCTCGTATCTGGAGACGCTCACGCGGTCAGACAGGCGAAGACCCTCATCAAGAACGTTGTCGGGGTTCCCACAAAGGAGGGTGTTGGGCTCTACGCAGTGAGAACGCTCACGCCGGGCAAAGCATGCGAGCTGATCAGAAAGGGCGCCAAGGAAGCTCTTGGGCTGGTCCAGGACATCGAACCATACACCGTCAAGAAACCGGTCGTGATGGAAGTCGAGTTCGAGCGACCCCTGATGGCGCAGTACGTCTCGCGCATCCCTCTGGTGAAGCGGATGGATATCAAGTCCGTTTCATTCAAGGCGGCGGACATGGTCGAGGCGTTCCATGTCTTCGAATTGATGAACCAGGTCGCATCATATGCGAAGAGCGAAGGGCCACTATAGACAGGCCTATGAACCCGATTCAGTCAGGGGTGGAAACCTAGCGTGCATAGATTGCACTAGGCACCTTGAGAATCCTATCTCCTAGCCGCCGACAAGACTGTCCAAAGCGTTAAATCAAGTGATTGACGTTTTGCGTCGGAGCAGTTCTACGGTGCCCAAATGAGCAAAGTCGATGCGTTTGTAGTAATCAGGCCCTTGAGGGAGAGCGAACTGGATTCAATGATCAGGGTTTGGACATCATCTGGCCTGCCATGTCGACCAAGGGGACGAGATAGCACCAGAGCCCTCAAAGCACAGAGGAAGGCCGGTCCAGATTTGTTCATCGGGGCATTCCAGCATGGAACACTAGTCGGAGTCGCGCTGATCAGCGATGACGGAAGAAAGGGTTGGATCAATCGTCTCGCGGTTGTCCCAGAGGCGCGGGGAAAAGGCATCGCCAGAAGGCTAATCCTCGAAAGCGAGAAGATCTTGAGGACACGGGGCAGGAGGCTGTTCTGCGTGCAGATCGAGGGCTACAACAAGGCCTCCATGGAATTGTTTGAAAGGGCTGGCTACAAGAAAGAGGACGATATATTCTACTTCACCAAGCGCGAAGTGAAGTCCTACTAGGAGTCCTTTTCATCCGAGCTCGAACGCCGCTACGCCGAAGAGCTTGTCTATGTGAGCGCAGTACCGCTCCTTTCCCCTTGTCATTAGGTGTGTTCGCCAATAACGGACTCTTCGCATTGAATTGGCGATCTCCACAGCGACAGGGTTGTCCGGGAACACACCAAGGAAGACCGTACCATCGCCCATCGATAGAACGGTTGCCTTGAACAGGTCCTCGGCATCTTGCTTCAGTCCAGACGAGCATACCCAGGGCCCGAGATCGAACCCGGCCAGGGTTGCTCTGCCAAAGGCGAATCCAAGTATCCTCCCGTCCCTTTGGATCTTGAATGCGGTCTTCGGATAGTCATTGTAGAGTAGCTCGATGAGTTGGGTTCTGTCATCTCCGAATATCTTTCTGTCCGTTTCGATTATCTCGGGCAAGTCTTCTCTAGAGATCGGGCTGCACGCGGTCGGGGTCCTCGCATTCGAATCGCATCCGACCGCAACATGGATACACGAGACCTCCCGACGCTTCTCGAAACCGTATTGGCGGTAGAGGCTAACGCCTTCATCGGTGGCGAACAACAGCATCGAGTCCGCGCCGCGATCGGACATGTAGTCGACCGCGCGCTTCAACAGCGAATGACCTATGCGCCTACCGCGCACCTCCTTGGATACCACCAGGTGTCCGACGACGCCAGTGTGACCATAGGTCACACATGTGATGAACCCGAGGGGTTTCTGATCCTCGCATATGAAACTCCCCTCAGGATCCATTCTGAGCATCCGCTCCAACTCGCCTCTCGTGTAGAACCAGCCCTCAGCATTTGTGAGAGCAAGGGCGAAATCGAGGTCCTCGGGCTCCAGTCTTCTTATGTGCAATATCTCACAATTCCTTCTCTCTGGCCGGCGCATCTACGAGGAGGTATTTCAGCCTCGCGTTCCAGGCTCCGCGCCGAATGCTCTCGGACAACTCAAAGAAGGTGCACGACTACCTTCTCGTCCTTCTCGATCAGGTCGACATCAGCAGGAATAACCACATAGCCATCGGCAAATGCCATGCTTGTGATCGCTCCTGACTCCTTGAAGGCAGGGAATGCCCGCCCGCCCTCCAAGCGCACGGTTAGGAACTGTGTTCGACCAGTCGTGGAGACAACCCTCTTCGCCATCTTGGTCTCCAAGGTTGCAGAACCCCTCGGAGGGAGCATCGCCATCTTCCTCAAGACCGGGGCGAGCATTATGTACGCGTTCGACAGGCAAGCAGTTGGATATCCGGGCATCCCGAAAAGCAGTTGTCTGCCTATCGTCCCGAACAGCGTCGGCTTCCCGGGCTTTATCGCGACGCCATGGAATACCACAGAACCGTGCTTCTCGAGGACGTCCAGCATGATGTCCTTCTCGCCGACCGAGCTGCCGCCCGAAAAGACGAGCATATCGCAGTCCTTGTTCGCCTTCACCACACGCTCCAGGTCTTTGAAGGAATCATCGACGATTGGCAGAGTTCGGGCTTGGCCACCGTTTGACTCGATAACGCTTGCAAGAGTGTAACTGTTAATGTTGTACACCTGCCCTGGCTTGAGGTTCCGACCCAACTCTGCAATCTCGTTTCCGGTCGGAACAACCGCCACGAGCGGCCTAGAGTATACCGTAACCTCTCCTCTGCCGATTGCCGCCAGAGCTCCGATCTTGCTCGGGTTGAGGACGTCTCCTCTAGATATCGCGGGCGTCCCGGGTGAGATATCTTCTCCCTTCTTAGACACGTTTTGTCCGGGGTGAACGGAATCGTGGATCAGGACAACGCTACCTTCGAGTTCAGTGTCCTCCACCATCACAACGGCATCTGCTCCATTGGGCAACATCGCGCCGGTGGCTATCTCGGCACAGTGTCCCCTCGAGACTGACTTCTTAGGTACAGAACCCGCGTATATGACCTCGATTCTCCTCAGCTTGACTGGCTTGAGCTTGGCCGCTTCGTAGGTATCTGAGGCCTTCACGGCGTATCCGTCCATCGCGGACCTGGAAAAAGGTGGGACGCTTATCTTGGAAATGACCGTCTCCGCGCATACCCTGCCACTGCTCCTGAGTATCGGAACGGTCTCCATCCGCGTTACTGGGTGAGTTCTGTTCATTGCCAGGCTGAGAGCTTCGTCCAGTTGGATGAGGCGCTTGATGGGCCTCATCTCTGCGCCTCCCACACCATGTGCTCTAGCTCCGGCGCGATCAGCTTCTCGACTGCCAGTCTCACCGCCTTCTCAGAACCTGGCAAGCAGAAGACAATCTTACCCTCCGTAACGAACGCAGATGCTCTTGACATCATGGCCGCGCTTCCCACCTCTGTATAGCTCAGAGCTCGGAACAGTTCGCCGAATCCGGGAATGCTCTTCTCCTGGAACGGAGTGATTGCTTCTGGGGTCACATCTCTCCTCGCAATTCCAGTTCCCCCGTTCATGACAACCGCCTGAACGCCACTGTCCTCGATGAGCTCACGGAGAGCTTTCTGGATCGCCTCGACTTCGTCCTTGACGATCATCCGCCTGACGATACTGTGACCAGCTCTGGCCATAATGTCCGAGATAGTCCTTCCCGAGAGATCATCGACTTCAGTCCGCGTGTCGCTGACGGTGATAATAGCCAAGTTGACGCTCTTTGGCGCTTTCCTCTTGTGCTCCTCCACAGACATTCAGTCGTCCCCCTTTGTCTTGTTTGTGACCTTGACTCCGGAGATCTCCGTCTCCGGGTACTGGCCGCGTGTATCCTTCTCGAGATACTTGACCATATCCCATGCGTTCAGGAGCGCGGTTGTGACCCCAACAAGGGCTTCCATTTCAACGCCTGTCTTGTACTCAGCCGAGACTGTGCACTTGCAGACGAGCCTGTCGCCTTTGATCGCGATCTCCAACTCGACTGCGGTCAACGGTATCTGATGGCATAGCGGAAGCAGCCCCGAAGTTCCCTTCGCTGCCTGTATGCCAGCGAGCTTCGAAACCGTAATAACATCACCCTTCTTGACATGATTTGCCGAAATGGCCGCGAGGGTCGACTTCTTGAGTTTAAGGGACCCTTCGGCAGTGGCAACTCTCTTCACGGAACCTTTGCCGCTTATGTCGACCATCCTGACCATGCCGTCACTCCTCCACATTGACCCAACGATTTCTGAGGCCCGAGTACTCCTTCTTCCAAATCGGGGTCGTCTTTTTCAACTCATCGATTACGAACTCGCACGCGCGGAAAGCGTCCTTTCGGTGCGCAGCACTGACCGCAATCACCACAATGACATCTCCCACCTTCAACCTCCCGATGCGATGAGTCACGTTCAGCTTCGTGATCTCGAACTTCTTCGAAGCGAGCTCAGATACTCTGATGAGATCCTTCCTCGCGATGTCAATCGCAGACTCGAGATCCATCCCTGTGACCTTCATTCCTCCTGAGGAGTCGCGAACCGTGCCTATGAAGGTCACGGTCCCTCCTGCGGACTTGGATGCGACCGAGCCAATCTCTCTGGATACCGATATCGGCCTCTTCGATATCTTCACTGACGCTCTCATGAATGATTCAGCTCCAATACGGTCTGCGTTTTCGAATCGCCTCAAGGAACAGCTCTTTGAGCTGCTGGTCAGTGGCGCCTTGCCTCAAGGATGTCAGGACATCCACTGCGCCGTTCGGATCAAGCAGACATGGCTTCAGCTTCCCATCGCTCGACATCCTGATCCGGGTGCAGTTAGCACAGAACTCCGTATTGTGCATGGGCCTCACTACCTCTACGGTGACGAAACCACCGTTGGCCCTGACCTTATATCTTCTTCGCCTGTGGAGTTCGTTGACCGACGTATCCATCGATTGCCTGGAGAGCGAGTCCTCGATGCGTCCGAGCGAAAAGAAGCGCTCCGCGAAATGATCACCATTTGCGCTATCCCTGTCCGCCTCATATTCAATCAGCTGGAGGACCGCACCGACGGAGCCACAGAAGTCGATCATGGTCTGTATCTCTTCGCTGTTCTCTCCCTTGAGGACCACCATGTTCACTTTCACAGGGTTCAGGCCCGCACGCACCGACTCTTCGATGCCTCCGATGACCTCGGCAACCATGTCGATCCCGCATAGTCTCCTGAATCGGTCGGGATCGAGGGTGTGCAAGCTCACATTCACTCGTCTCAGTCCCGCCTTTCTAAGATGTGGCGCCATATCGGAAAGACGAGAACCATTCGTGGTCAGAGATATCTCAGCCAAGAGGGGTGATATCCTGGATACGATTTCGACGATGTCCTCTCTCAAAAGCGGTTCTCCTCCTGTGAGCTTCACTTTCCTCACGCCGATCGAAGCCGCAATCCTCACCAGCCGCTCGATCTCCTCCGGGGTCATCTCTCTGGTCGAAGGGCTTTGACCCTCCCTATGGCAATGTGCGCAGGCTAGATCACATCTCTGAGTTACTGAGAGCCTGAGACTCTTCACCTCGCGACCGTGAGGATCAATCGCAGGCTTTGGCGCGACTGACTCACTCTGGGGATCTGTCGACATGCTCGAAAAGGCATATCGGCCATTGGCTATAATAATTCCTCCTGCATACGCACTGCTCAGCCACCGTCTGGCATCCTGTCGGCATGTTTTTATAAGACAATACGAATACGAGCCAGTTGGAGAGCATGGCTCAGGGATGGGGATGCGAGAGACTTCTAGAGTGAGTGAGACCTCTCGGCAGACTAGTGAAGGCATCAGGATACTTCCAGTGGAGGATGTTCTCGACATTCTTCGCCTCATCCTCCGAGTCGAACCACTTGACATCCTTCTCCAGAAGACCGTAGACACGATTTCTGAAGCTTTCGGGATGGCGCGCGTCAGTCTCGGGGTTCTCGATGAGAAGACCAGTCTTTTCTGTCCGCGCGCACTCCATGGATTCCCGCCAGAGACTGCCGTTGTGATCAAGAGACATGGCTACACTCTCGAACGAATGAAATCCGACCTCAGGTCAGAACGCAAGATCGGACGCGGAAGCTACTACGTCAGAGCTGAGGATCAAGATATCGCCTATGACGATGAAATGGACTACATTTTGAATGCAGAGCTTGTAGATGTCCCTCGCAGCTCTCCATCTGATTGGCACGAGATGGACTACATCGACTTCGTAATGACGGACAGGCTTGGCAACTGGATCGGATGGATAGAGATTGACGAACCGTCAGACAGAAAGGTCCCATCAAAAGACGTCGTGGACAGGATCCAGATTCTCGCGGATCTCGCTGCGATTGCTATTGAGAATTCGAAGACCTATGAAGACGCGATCAACGCGATGAACGATTCGCAGGGGTACCTGGACCTGATAGTCCATGACATAGGCAACATGGTGAACCCGATGCTGTACTACATGAACATGCTAACCTCTAAGGAACTTCCCGCGGGAAAACGGCTGGGTTACGCAAAAAACGTTGTAGCCGTGGGGGAGTCAATAAAGAGCCTGGTCGACAACGTCAGGAAGTTCTCTGAGGTCAGGACATCTGAGATCTTGCCACAAGAGAGATACGATCTCAAGGAAGTCGTGCACAAGTGCGCATCGGACTTAAAGCGCAGTTTCCCTACGAAGAATATCGTCGTCAAGATAGACTGCCAGGAACCGTTGAGCCCGGTCATGGCAGACGGACTCATCCACGACCTATTCATCAATATCATGGGCAACGCCGCTAAGTACAGTCATGGGCCGACAGCTGAGATGGACATCAAGATCATCGAGGGCCACAGCGCTGTCACTGTCATGATTGCGGATCACGGAAGGGGGATCCCTGACTCCAAGAAAGACCAGATATTCTCGAGATTTGCCAAGCGACCCGAAGGGATCACCGGCACAGGATTGGGGCTGTCGATTGTGGCGCTCCTCGTCGAAAGGTACAACGGACTGATATCGGTGGAAGACAGAATCCCCGGAGACTCCTCACAAGGGGCGTGCTTCCAGGTCTCATTTCCCAAAGTCATGGACGCGCCCGATGAGCAGACATAGCCGGAGCCTTCGGAGATGGTTCAGCAGGGCATACAGCCCAAAAACATAAGCCCGTGAATCCAATCATCGATCAGCATGGCAGAAGCTAAGAAGAGGATGCCAGAGCTGAGAGAGACGAGTGACTTCTCCGCAATGCTCAGCTTCGCAAGGGAATCTGGCCTTGATAGCGACCACCTCACTGGCATAGTGAGTGCATACGGTTTCTATCTTGACGGCATATTGGTAGGTTGCGCAGCGCTGAAGAAAGACGACAATCTGTTTATGGTAGAGTGCCTGGCTGTTGTCGAGAGCATGAGAGGCAGAGGCCTCGGAAGGACGCTTGTCGCACGGATTGAAAAGGAGGCAGGGGCGAATGGCGCGAAGAAGCTCTGGGCAATTGCTCGCCAGCCAAGGTTCTTCGAGCGAATCGGATACCGCGTAAGCTCTGCTGGCGATCCGGGTGCGCCGAAGAACGATGATTGCATGACATGCCCTCAATTCGGCAGGTCATGTTGTCCCGCGATAGTCGTCAAGGACCTCTGACATCCCGATGTCGAACCCCCGCATTCTACCAGCAATGGAAGATCAAACCATTCATGACGAAAGGCCAATTTCCATAGAACCGGCGCAAGCGCGAACTCACTCGCAAATTCTACGGCCCGCGGCTCTTGCTTCCTCCAGAACGGACTCCTTTCTTGCCTTCAAATCCGGATCGTCAGTATTCCCAAGAAAGATCTCACCGGCATACTCATAGTCTAAGGCGGCGAAGAACGACTTCACGACGTGTCTTGCTGGATCGAATACGATTGGTTTTGAAGAACCTGCACACGAGATGAACAGCCCCTTGGGTCTTCTTCGGCGTTCGTATGGCTTCTTCTTCAGGATGTATTTCTCGTGCCAATAGCACTGACATCTATCGATCATCGCTTTGGTCTGCGCAGTCACACCCATGAAGAATATGGGGGAGGCTAGCACCATTGCATCGATCTCTCGGATATTCCGATAGATCCTGCCCATGTCGTCGTTGTGCTGCGCGCACGCTGTGCCAGAATCACATTTACCACATGCATCGCAGGGACGGATGTTCATGCGGGCAAGATCCATGCGTTCGACAGCATGGCCAGCCTTCGCCGCACCGTCAAGCGCAGCGTCCAGAAGGGCCGCGGTATTGCCTTCGACGCACGGACTTCCAAGGATGCCAAGGACCTTCCTGACCATGATGTCGCTCCAAGCAACGCGTTGCACCACAACGAAAGACCACGGGTTATTTGTAGTTGCTGGATTTCAGTCCCGCAAACTTAATTGGAGCGACCTGCATTCGCCGTTCGGTCTGGTAATCTTGGCAGAAAGAAGGTTCGAGGGAAAAGCTGTGATAGTCACTGGCGGTGCATCAGGTATCGGCAAAGCAACTGCTGAACGATTCCTCGCAGAAGGTGCCAAAGTCGCTATAGCCGACGTTTCCAAGCTGAAAGGCCGCGAAGCGGTTAGAGAGCTCAAGAGAAAAGGCCACGACCCTCAGCTTCTGGTGGGCGATGTCTCGAATGCGAAGGACGTCAAGAGGATGGTCGCGCAGGCCAAGAGCAAGCTAGGAAGAATCGACATCCTGTTCAACAACGCGGGGATATTGGTGGAAGGGACCGTCGAAGATGTGTCTGAAGAGGACTGGGACCGCATCATGGCGGTCAATGTCAAAGGCGTGTTCCTAATGTCCAAGGAGGTCGTCCCTATCATGCTCAAACAGAAGAAAGGGGTCATCGTGAACAACGCATCTTGCAGCGGACTTGTCGGCGACCGGAACGCAATCGCCTACAACACTTCCAAGGGAGCCGTAGTGCTGATGACCAAATGCCTAGCTCTGGACTACTGTCAGAAAAACATAAGGGTGAATTGCGTCTGCCCTGGAGAGATCGACACCCCGATGTTCAGACAAGAGGCACGCGCGCGCAAGATGCCCGTCGAGAAGTATCGCAAACAGCTCAGCGAGTGTCACCCAATCGGAAGACTGGGTGTGCCAAGAGAGGTGGCCAACGCCGTGCTGTTCCTCGCCTCGGATGACGCGAGCTTCATAACCGGGACTGCATTCTCGGTCGATGGTGGGTATACCTGCCAGTGACCTGAGGAACCTTTCCAATCGCGTGACTGCGAAGGCGATCCATCTCGTCAATCCGAGTCTGACCGCCTGGTTCTGTTGCATCATCGGGTGGTGACCTAGAGGTCCCCCCAACAATGCCACTCGTTCCATTCGGCTCCGACCGTGCGCCTCTTGAGGGGGCGTATAGGGTCATCATTGCGTCATGCTGGAACGCGCCGGGGCTGAACCGTAAGCCCCCTGCCATCCCTCTCGAGATGGCTGTCTGCAGCAGGTTCATGCTGGCATTGGTGTGCCCATCCATAAGCCAGTCACAATCGCATTTGAGCTCGGTGCCCATTCGGGAATATTGTCTTCTCCTACATATCGGGCAGGTTCTGCTGCTGTTTCTTGGACCGACGTTGACCACCATCTCGTCTTGACGACGATCTGCATATTACGCTTATCTGACTACATGTAGCAACTGCGTGACGATACTCGCGCTCGCGGACGTCTTCGCCTAAAGGTTTATGGTGGGTCAAGTCATACTTCGCACGGACAATTTAGGGGGTCGAAGGAAGGCCACTTTGGCCTGACGAGACCCTCACAAGCCCGGAGGAATGAACTTGACATCCCAGAAGTTGAAGGATTTGTTGAACGCAGCGATTGCCCGAGAAGTCCAGGTTTCCGTCCAATACATGTGGCAACACGTGCAATGGATGGGAGTCGACCACTACGCAGTAAGCGACAAGTTCAGGGACATCGCAGTCGAGGAGATGAAGCACGCGGAGAAGATCGCCGATAGGCTCTGGTACCTGGGTGGCGTGCCAACCACGAAGCCCGCGCCGATCAACGTCGGAGGCGAGCTGTGGGAGATGGTGGACAACGACATCAAGGCGGAACTCGAAGCGATCAGTCTGTACAAGAAGATCGAGAAGGTTGCGGACGCGGAAGCGGACCCGACCACGAGGTTCATCTTCGAGGAGATCCTTGAGCAGGAAGAGGACCACCACGATTTCTTCACATCCCTGAAAGACAAGGGCAAGAAGAAGTAAACCCATCTGTCGCGAATGTTGCGCTTCACCGCGCAACATGATTCTATTTCATTTCTAGCATTCAGTCTCTATTTGCCAGCCTCGAATAGACGATAGTGCAGGGAGAACAAGATAACTCCCTGTAGAGGTTTGGACAGGTCGCTCAGTTGCTCTTTCTCTTCCTTCCGAAGAGCTTCCGCTTGAATGCCTTGATCTTCTGCCTCTGGATCGCCTCGGTCGCGTTCAGCTTCTTCGGGCACATCTCGACGCAGTTGAACTGAGTGTGGCATCTCCAGACGCCATTCTCGCTCTCGATTATGTCGAGGCGCTCGTCAGCTATAGTGTCCCTGGTGTCGACGAGGAACCTGTACGACTTCAAAAGTGCTGCCGGTCCAAGATATCCCTGATTCAGCCACGCCATCGTGCAAGCGCTCGTGCACGACCCGCACATGATGCAGTCTATGGGCTCGTTTATCGGTACGCGTTCCTTTGGAAGCTGGATGTATTCCTTCTCGGGATATGGCTCCTTGCCAACGAGATACGGCTTCACGGCCTTCAGTCTGTCAAAGAAGAGCGTGTAGTCGACCGCAAGGTCCTTCACAACCTTCTGATGTGGCAGAGGGCTCAGAGCGATCTCGCCCTTGCCAAGGAACTGGCTCACCTGCGTCTCGCACGCAAGCCTTATCTTCCCGGCAATCACCATCGCGCACGATCCGCAGACGCCCGCCCTGCAACAAAACCTGAACGCAAGAGTGCCGTCCTGATGGTTCAGGACCTCGAACAACGCGTCCAGGACGGTAAGCCCTGGCACCATCTTCACCTGGTATCTCTGCCAATAGGGCACTCTGTCGGCTGTCGGGTCGAACCTCTGGACCTTCAGCGTCACTTCTCCCTCGGCCATCTCAGTACCTCCTTGCTTCGGGTTTGTACTTGGTAATCTTGACCGGGGAATACGTTATGACCGGCCCAGACGGCGAGTATGTGGCGACGGTGTGTCTCAGGAAGTTCACGTCGTCCCTCTCCTTGAAATCGAGCCTGGAATGGGCTCCTCTGCTCTCCTCCCTCTTGAGGGCACCGACGATGATGGCCTCGGCAACGTCCAACATGCCTTCGAGCTCTTGCGCACGAATCAGATCGACGTTGTAGACCTTGCCCTTGTTCTGAATGGTAATCGCCTTGAACCTCGATTTGAGCTCCTTTATCTTCGCGAGGGCCTCCTCCATGGGCTTCTTGTCCCTGTAGATGCCGACCTTCGTGATCATCGTCTCTCTCATCTCTGCTCTGATGTCAGCGTGGTTCTCAGGTCCCTTACGATCGAGCAGGGCGTCTAACCTTGCCTTCGCCTCTCGCATGCACTTCTGGACGGCGGCCTCGCCCTCCTTCTGCGTCTTCTTCGAGAGCACGTAATCAGCAGCCACGCGCCCCGATATCTTGCCGAACACGACGGTGTCCAGGAGCGAGTTCCCGCCGAGCCTGTTTGCCCCGTGGACGCTCACGCAGGCGCACTCGCCCGCGGCATAGAGGCCTTTGAACTTGGTCGCGCCGAAGTTGTCGGTGTCGATCCCGCCCATAGTGTAGTGCTGTCCCGGCTGGATCGGCACGGGTTTCTCGATCGGGTCGACGCCGACGAAGTTGATCGCGAGATCCCTGATGCCCGGCAGTCTCTCGAGTATCTTCTCCCTCCCTAGGTGCCTGAGGTCGAGATAGACGTAGTCTTTGCCGTCGATCCCCCTGCCCTCGTTGATCTCCGTCTGGATGGACCTCGAGACGATGTCCCTCGGCCCAAGCTCCATGGCCTTCGGGGCGTACTTGGACATGAACCTCTCGCCCAGAGAGTTGATCAGGTATCCGCCCTCGCCTCTCGCGCCTTCAGTCATGAGTATGTTCGTACCGAACAACGAGGTCGGGTGGAATTGGATGAACTCCATGTCCTTTATGGGCACTCCGCGTCTGTATGCCGCAGAGAGCGCCGAGCCAGAGCTGATCAATGCGTTCGTCGACCGACCATAGATCTGGCCGCTGCCGCCAGTTGCGAATATGACCGCCTCCGCCATGAACGGCTCGAGCTCGCCAGTCTTCATGTTCCAGCAGACCACGCCTCTGCAGGCATCGCCCTCGAGGACTACGTCCACCAGGACCCTGTCCTCATAGAGCGGTATGTTCAGCTTGACCGAGCGCTCCCAGAGGGTGTGCAGCATGTAGAGTCCGGTCTTGTCTGTCGCGTAGCATGTCCTAGGGTAGCCAGCGCCTCCGAAAGGCCTCTGAGCGATCTTGCCCTCGTCAGTCCTCGAGAACGGGCATCCCCAATGCTCCATCTCGTAGATGCAGCCAGGAGCCTCTTTCGTCATCAGCTCTGCCGCGTCCTGGTCTGCCAGGTAGTCGCTGCCTTTTACAGTGTCGAAACCGTGCTTCTCCCAGTTGTCATCTGCCGCTGCAGGGTTGTTCGCCAAGGACGCGTTGACGCCTCCTTGGGCCGCCCCGGAGTGGGACCGTACGGGGTGCACCTGAGATATGATGGCCGTGTCAGCCCTCGGTGAAGATTCTATAGCAGCTCTCAGGCCCGCCAGGCCACCACCGATTACCAAGATCTTGTGGTAGTACATTTCTTCAGCCCCCCTCAGCCCGCTATGAAAGGCCATAGGATGATTATGCCCCAGATCATCGTCGCAATCCCGAGTATCCAGAGTCCCATGTCGACTGCCTTCCTGCGCTTGATGAACATATCGAAGTCGAACAAGATCGTCCTTGTTCCGTTGAGCCCGTGGAGGAGGACCATGGCCAGCATCGAGTAGTCTATCGCAATGAAAGCCACGTTCTTCATCCTCTCGTTCACTGTGTTCACAGTGATCTCCTCTCCCACGTGCCAGTAATGTGCCGCGATGATATGGGCCGCCAATAGAACTACCAAAAGAACAGCCGAGAGCCTCTGGAAGAACCATGCCCATGTTCCCGCGACCTTTGACGTCGCGATCCTCTGTTCGGCCATCAGAACCACTCTCCGTTGAAGAGACCAGCGTCGAACAAGAGCCAGAAGCCTACAGCGACCAGGACTGCAGCAATTGCCATCATGATCCAGAAGACAAGCTTCTGCTTTCTGATTCCCAAACCCATGTCGAACAGCACGACCCTGAATCCGTTCATGGCGTGGTAGATGACCGCACACACGAGCATGAAGTCCATGAACACGAACGCCGGTTGCGCCGTCACTTGCATGAGGCTGTCGAATTTCTGATGGCCCAGCGATGCCTGCGTCAAGAACGACAGGTGCATGAACACGTACACGACGAGTATTATGCCCGTCAATCTGTGTCCGACCCATGCCCACATGCCGGTCTTCATGTTCGTCGGCCAGAACTCGCTGTTTCTGCCGAACAACCACTTGAAGTCCCTTATCTTCATTCTAACACCTAGCCAAGACTTGTCAGTCGTGCGTCCCGACTCAGAGACCTGACCTCACTCCCCGAAAGGAGTCCGGAAGGCCCCGAATTCCCCGGTCGCCTAGACTGGCAAGAATGTACTTAAGCGTATCTCTTCGAACAAAAACCAGGCGATTTTCCGCTGCGTAAGTTCAAACATCAGCGCTTTGTCGTGATTGGAATTTCGAATCTCGTCTGCAATAACTGGAAATCGTTTCAATTGACACTACAACAATAAGGCCAGCGCTCTTGATTGAGGATAGCCGCCAACCAAACAGTTGTCGGATCAGGCCATCCTGGAAGATGCTGGGTCCGACCTGTCCAACAATGTCAAGTAGTATTATTCGAATATCGAGGAGGAGAGGAACATGGACAAGTACCAGTGCAATGTCTGTGGATACGTATACGACCCGGAAAAGGGAGATCCGACCCAGTCGATTGAACCAGGAACGTCCTTTGAGGACCTTCCTGATGACTGGACCTGCCCCGAATGCGGCGCAGGGAAAGATGAGTTCACAAAGATCTGATTCGAACTCCATCCTCGGCGAATGCAGTCTCCGGAGATATGTTGCACAGACCTTGCGATAACGGAAGCGATTGGACATGATACTTCGAGTGGCCATCATCGGCTTTGGAAATGTCGGGCAGGAGTTCGCCCGGCTGCTTCTTTCGAAGCGCGATTGGCTGCTCAGGAAGAAAGGTCTCGATGTCGAGGTGATGGCCATAGCCACGAGATCCAGAGGTTCCCTGATCTCGAAGAGCGCCATAGATCTAGGCAACGTGCTTGAGCATCTGAAAGATCACAGGACGCTCACTGACTTTGGTCCGGAAACAACAATGGAATCGCCCATCGGCATCATCCAGAAGTGCGACGCAGATCTCATGATCGAGTTGACGACGCTAAACATAGAAAGCGGGAAGCCAGCGATAGAGCACATCAAGGCTGCTATCGACTGCGGGATGGATGTGATTACTGCAAATAAGGGGCCCATCGCATTCGCTTACCAGGAGCTTAGGGATATGGCGAGATCAAGGGGCGTTCATCTGAGGTTCGAAGGAACCGTCATGGACGGGGCCCCGATCTTCAATCTGGTGGAGAAGACGCTACCTGGATGCGAGATCCTCGGCCTGGAGGGCATCCTGAACAGCACTTCCAACTTTGTTCTCGATCAGATGTCTGGAGGCAGAAGCATGAAGGAGGCGATAGCGGAGGCCCAGAGGAAGGGCATAGCCGAGGCGGACCCATCGCTCGATCTCGACGGGTGGGATGCAGCTGCCAAGATCACTGCTCTGGCAAACGTCCTCATGGGGGCGGATACGACCCCCAAGACAGTCGATAGAGAGGGGGTAGGGAAGATCACTAATACAGACGTCGAGGCTGCGAGAATTCAGGGAAAGAAGATCAAGCTGATTGCGTCTGCTGGGCGAGAGGACGGCAATGTCAAGTTGAAGGTCGAACCCCTAAGGATAGGCTCCGAACATACTTTCTGGTCAGTTGACGGGACCTCGAGCGCGCTGACACTGAAGACTGATCTGATGGGCGATCTTACCATCTTCGAGAGAAACCCGGGAATCACGCAGACCGCGTACGCGGTGTTTTCAGATCTCCTTTTGACGGTGGAATCCATAAGGAACGGGACACTCTGAGGATGTCACATCACCTCGAGGCTGAATTCCATATTGTCATAGTAGAACCCGGATCTCGTTCTGTTCTCGTACTCCGCGCTTAGGATCGTCAAGTGACCGGCTTCCTCACCCACGAGCCAAGTGAATATCCCTCTCGCGTTCTGATCTGTGGTCTGGCTCGCAGCATCCCTGTAGTAATCTATGGACTTCTTCTCAACCTCGATGCCGACCTTCAGGACCTCCAGCTCGCCCGCATCTGCGCTTAGCCGAATCCTTTTGATATCTTTGTCTCTGAAGACGGATTTTCTGGCATAGGCCGGTGCATTATCTTTCATTTCGGCAAGTGAAGCCCAGCCCTTGCCGTCGCTGAGCCTCGAGAGCTCAGCGCTCAGTATGTCGATGTGCCTTTGCTCCTGCTTCACAAGACTAATGAAGGTGTCTTTCGCCCGCTGGTGCTTGAGCTTTCCCGCCGCTTCCTCGAAGAACTCCTTTCCTTCGATCTCCATCGATATGGCATTCCTAAGGATTTCCAGATGGTTCTGTTTGCCGTCTTCCATCAGACCACACTTAGAGATGTCGCACATCGTACAATCGATATAACGTTTTTGATGAAAGAACCGGCAAATGTATTAGTCACGACTCCTTCCTCGACCCAATGGCTGACGCACCTTGGATTAGTACATTCATCGCGGTTGCCCTTATACCAGTCGCGTTCCTCTTCACGCATGCGTACCTGAGCGGGAGAAGAAAACTGCCCTATCACAAACTGACGGGGACGGTCGGGATTGTCTGGGACCTTACACTATCGATATTCTACATGTTGTCTCGCCTGGTTGGGACCAGCGTCGAAGGGAACATCCTGGACATCACGCCAGGATTAGTCGTCTATTTCGCAGTGCACGGCATCGTGGCGGTGATCGTTATAGCCATTGAACTCACCATGCTGACCACTGGAATCCTCCAATGGAGAACACACAAGCCAATCAAGTGGCACAAGCTTTTGTCGAGTCCACTCTATCTGCTTTGGTTTGTAACGTTTCTCTCTGGGGAAGTCATCTATCTGATCTACTACGTTCTCTGACCGATCACTGAGCAGTAGTTCCACCGTCGACCGAAAGCGCGGTCCCAGTGATGAATGAGGCCTCATCAGAGGCGAGGAACAGCACTGCATTGGCCACTTCCTCTGGCCTGCCGACCCTGCCCATCGGTTGTATCTCATCTGCGCTCCTCAAATATGCCTCGACGTCTCTAGACGCGCGCGCCTCGCGGCCAAGCATCGGTGTGTCGATGATTCCTGGGTTCACGCAGTTGACTCGGATGTTGAACTTGGCATAGTCGAGCGCCATCGCCTTCGTCATCACCGTTATGGCACCCTTTGAGGCGCAGTATGCTGGACAGGCACGGTTGCCGATGATTCCTGCATCGGAAGAGTTGTTGATTATCGAGCCGCGGCGCTGCTTCTTCATGTGGGGTATGGCGAACTTGGTGACAAGGAATGTCCCTTTGAGGTTTATGTCGAGGACTCTATCCCACTCCTCCTCGGTCGTGTCTTCCGCAAACTTCTCAAGATAGACGCCAGCATTGTTGAACAGAATGTCGAGCCTTCCGAACCGCTTCACGGTCCTATCGACCATTCGCTTGGCATCCACCGAACGAGAGACATCGCCTCTGACGAACTCCACAGCTCCAAGCTTGCTCAGTTTTCTGATCGCTCTCCTTCCCTTCACTTCGGAGCGACCGGTAATCACCACTTTCGCGCCTTCCTCGAGGAAAAGCTCTGCCGTGGCGAGTCCCATTCCCTCGGTGCCTCCCGTGATCAATGCCACTCTGCCCTGAAGTCTCATCGTTCTCAACGGACTCCCCTATCGTAGAACAACGAATAAACCTTCTCGGACGGTCTGGCACCGAAACGGCGACAACTCACTTCGAAGAAGCCATCGGAAGGGCCACCCTGAAGACGCTTCCCTTGGACGGGTCACCCGAGACTCGGTCCTCAACCCAGACCATCCCGTGGTACCCTTCGACGATGGCCCTCACTATCGACAACCCCAAACCGCTTGCGACCAGACGTTCATCCCCCGTCTGGATCCTGCCGAACACAATGTTCTTCTTCGAGTCGGGGATGCCGATGCTATGGTCGGCCACGGAAACGCACCAGTACTTCCTCGGCTCGATCCTGAACTCACCGATGCTTACCTCGATCGATACCTTCTCGTGTGGGTCGTACACGACTGCGTTCTCAAGGATGTTGGTGAATATCTCATTCGCCAGCTCATTGCCAGTCACAAAATACCTGTGGCTTCCGAGCTTGAGATCGAATTTGACCTCTTTCTCGGTACGACTCCGCATGACCTGGGCGGCGCTCTCCTTCAGGACCTCGCCCAGTTCGACTGGCCCCAGGTTGTGAGCGCCCTCCTCCTCGATCTTGATGAGCTTGTCAGCCCTCTGTATGAGTTCGCTGATGCCCCATGCAGATGACGATGCTCGTTCCAGATAGGTCGCGGTCTTCTCGAGAACGCCCTTGCTTTCGAGAGCCATCTGCAGATAGCTCGTCACCGCCTGGTTGTAGTTGTTGATGTCGTGCGCGATTATGGCCCCAAGGAATCGGGATCGCTTCGCCTCTTCCACCTTGTTCTGGAACATCGTGGCGTTCTCTATGGCAACGCCTGCCAACTGGGAGAACAAATGCATCGCCTCGATCGTAGAGCTATCAGGCGTCTTGTTGTCTTGGGATTCGTTCACCTCGATGAAGCCTATGTACTTCCCTTCTCGGTTCCTTATGACGAATCTGATGTAGTCGAGCTCATGCCAGATCGAAGGGTCGGTCCGTGGCTTCGAGATGTTGTCCATGACGTTGTAGAATGGTTCCTCGCCCTTGACGAAATCCTCTGGCTTGGGCCTGATGAAATAGACGCCATCGGCAATCTTCCAGTTCTCGTTGAGGTCCATTTCCAGGCGCTCGTTCGTGTATGTGAACTTCCGGATCTTCTTGTCTCTATCCCCACTGTAGCCATAGGTTGCCTTCACGCGGAAAATGTTCTCGCTTTCATCCCAAACGCCTATCACGAGTGCGCGCATGGAGAAAAGCTCTGCAATCGTCGAGGCGATCTTGTTGAGTACGGTATCGACGTGGCCAACGGACATTATGTCGGTGAGAACGCCAAGTATCTCCCCTGTGAATCTCGTGGGGGTCGCGGAGGCCTTTGCATCCGGCCTGTTCTTCATCCTGGCTGACGTGTTCTGCATCATCCATCCCTTGGCCGAACTGACTGATGCTGAGTGAGTGAAATACTCCTGCCTATTATAACTTGTCGAGATTGTGCCACCGGGTCGGATATGCTGGGTACAATTCGACGGTAACGCTGGCCCTGCGAGGGGGACCGATAGCGAAATCCAAGTGCGCTCCAACAGCTGATAAATATCCGTAGTGTGATTCGAAGCTGAGGGTGAGCATGACCGAGGAGATTGAAGTTGGGAAAGTTAGCATATTCTTCGCGAAGCCTAGCGTGGCGGCGGTCGAGATCACATCCGGAACGCTGACTGTCGGGGACTCAATCAGATTCAAAGGAGCCACCACGAACTTCGATCAGAAGATCGAATCCATGGAGATCGATAGGAAACCCGTCCCGAACGCATCTGCTGGTCAATCAGTCGGGATCAAGGTCAAAGAGAGAGTCAGGCCACACGACAAGGTATACAGGCTGGTCGGCTAGTTCATCCAAAATCAGTCGTCGCCCTGGTCTCTCAACAGTCTCATTGCGTCTTCAAGAAGGTCTTTTTCGTAGCCAGGTGGCCCGCATATTGAGGCCTCTGCCTCCTTGACCAGATCCTCGTGTTCCTTTCGCGAGATTCGCATCACCCTTCTCAGCTGCTCAAGTATCGATTCCTCCGGGCCGGAGATAACTCGATCCGCTAGGGCGACCTCAAGAACGGTCCTGTAGATGCGCCGGAACTCCATGTGATCCTGGGCCAGTTTCTTGATGATCTCGGACTCCAAAGCGCGTTGCTGGTCATCAGTGATGTTCAGGTGCTTCCTTAGCTCCTCGACTAGGAACCTCTCAGTAGCGGTGACGCGGCCGTCTCGCCACGCGGTCTGGAGCGCCCTTCTGAATATGTCACTGTCCTGCTCCTTCGCCTCCAAGGCCTCTCGCTTGCGTGACTCCACGGTCTCCAGTACTTCCATCTCGAGACCATTCCCATGGATCGCCTCTCGGACTATGTCGCAGAATGTTATGTGGACAGAGGTGGCATCGTCAATCTCCTTCACCATCATGTCCTTGAACTTCCCGTTGATCCTCACAGGAACGATGACGTCCCCGACCTTACTCTGGAGAGAAGACGCCCTAGCGAAGCCAGCTGGCGTGAGATAGTAACCGTTCATCCTCTGCTTCATGCCCTGGATATGCGCCTTCCTCTCGACAATGAGCAACTCCTCGATGAGATCATTAAGATACTGGGACAGATGCTTCCTCTGGACCCCTGTGCCATATGCAATGGACTGCTGCGTAAGATCGGCAGGGAGTTCGTACCTATCCTCCATGTTTTGGAAATCTTTCAGATAGAGAAGAATGCGATCCTTGCTCGTGAGCGAGGTCAATTCCTCAAGAGACATACCCAAGGGAATCCCAATACCATGTATATCGTGCTTTTCACCAGATTTGTTCGCCTGCAGAAAAGAGTTAAATCAGAGAATCATACATTCCTCTCGAGAACATGATAGATAAGAGAGCGCTGTGGTTCTTGATCGTCGTCCTGGCCAGTGCTTTCGCCGTCATCGGAATAATGTTCTGGCTATCTGGGTAGCCATCATTGCTCGCTCTTTCGCGCGCGGAGTGGAAATCTTCGAAAACTGCCATCACATGGACGAATCTCGACAATATGAGGATTTAAATCCGACTTACAATATATGTTTCAATTATATTTATTAGTTGACATTTATACCATCTAGGATTCACTATGTCCAGCAGTCTACACGACGGCTTCGAAACACGACAGTGCACCTTCGAATTCGGACCATATCTACATTTTTATATTATAGTTGAAATTCGGCCCGATAGTAACGAGCAAAGGGTCTTATATTCCCGGCGTCTCAGAGAGTAACGATAAGTATGTTCGCGAAAACCTGCAAAGGATTGGATTCTTCCCCCAGTGATAGCAGGCCATCGCGATCATCCTGTTGAGTGATAGGCGAGATCTGCGAGAGCGGAACTAGCCGAGATTTCACTTTTGAGGAGGTGGATGCAATGCGAGCAACAAAACTCTGGAACACATACAAGCACGTGCGTTTGGAGAGGTGCCTCATGTCCGTCCCGAAGACGGAGAAGAAGGCCCTGAACGCCTACTTCGCAGGCAAGCGGACGAGGTAGGCACACAAACCCCTTTCAACCTGATTTTTCTGTTCAGTATCTGGCGCTGCAATCGTTGTCAGATCCCTCAATCAGGAGACCAACGGCCTGCGCGCCAACGTCTGAATGTCTTTCTAATGACCCCAGTCAAAGTATCTGGATACTTGACGGGATCCTTCAATTTGAAGAACCACACAGCGCATGCTATGCGGCCGACTGCGGAGATAGCGTACACCGCTCCGAGACCCAATATCAGCTCCGCATGCGAATAGGTGGTCGCGTGGTGTGAGTAGTAGTCGAGGAAGTAGTACGCCAGGTATCCTCCGATGACCGATCCGAAGAACGTGGCGATGCCAATCGTAGTATTGTAGACGGCGAAGTACTCGCCCTTCTTCTCAGTAGGGGCGACGTCCAAGATGTACGCGAAGAATGCCACGTTTGCCATCGCGTTCGCGAAGCCGAGAAGGGCGTTCAGCAGGTAGATGTGCCACACTTGTGTTGCCAGGGCATACACGATGGGCACAGAGATGAACGCGAACCTGGAGATCAGTATCTGTGGCATCGGACCTATCACATCAAGGAGCTTCCCGACCTTGGTCTGGAAGAAAAGCGTCGCTCCGGTCGATATCACGGTCATTATGCCAATCTCGAATGCGCTGGCATTCAACACTTTGACGTATGTCAGGTAGAGTATCGGCCAGATGATCGACATGATGAAGTTGAAAGTCGTGTTCAGAACGACAAGGTTTCTGAAGTACTTGTTCTCCTTGAGGTCGGAGATGAAAATGAAGGACTTCAAGCTGAACTTGAACAGCGTCTTCGGCGACGCGTACATCTGTTTCTTCTGCTCCATTATCTCGAATAGGATGAGCGACCCCGCTATGCCGCTCGCGCCAGCGATAAAGAATGGAATCGCAAATCTCTCGACCGTGCTACCGCTGGATGGAATAACTGCGCCAGCGAAGAGTGTGCCGATTAGGCTGGCAAGGGATGACACCGCGAAGAACTTCCCCATGACCGATCCTCTGTTCTTCACTGTCGTGACGTCTCCCACGAGCGCAGACCAGGTGGGGATCATCATCGACCCGATGAACATCTGGATTGCGACCAGGATAATCAGCTGCCAGGCGTTCATCGCGCCCACCATGAAGAAGTACAGCGCCATGGACAGCACGCCGCCCATGATTAGGAAGGGGATTCTGCGTCCGAAGAAATCGCTCAACTTCCCCCAGGGGACCTGCATCACCGTGGGAAACAGGTTCGTGAACGCCTGCAGCCATCCGAGTTCAGGGGCAGTGGCATTGAGGCTGATCGCCAGGAAGGGGACGTATGGGTCGGCCATCCCCTTCGCCAGGTTGACCCCCACCTGGTTAGAGGTCATCCTAGAGAGTATCCTGGCTTGACTGTGTTTCTTCCCTTTCGCTCTCACCGCATTCGCTGGATTCACACTGAGGGCATCCCTTGCCGGGGAATCGTGGTCGTCAGGTATATTTCATTTTCGGAAGAGATGGTGCTGGAATAGGATCCACGCTCAATCCTCGATGCCAGATTGAGGAAAACCGCAGGATGGTCCGGCGCACTGGAAATCATCGGAAAGACTATATATTAACACGAGGCGATACAGGGGCGGTGGGATATTTGACGAAGGCATACTGTGTCAAGTGCAAGAAGTCCGTCGAAATGAAAGACCCGAAGAAAGTCAAGCTGAAGAATGGCAAGCCTGCTACGAAGGGCACCTGCCCGAAGTGCAGCACGAAGGTCTTCAGAATCGGCGGCTGAAAACCGCTTCCCAAACCAATTCCAGAAGACCCCGTATCAGGATTCAAAGATACACCATCAACGGGGTTCTTCTGAGAGCGTTTTGTTATGTCTCAGAAAGCATCCTCTCTCGGCCAGTGCATGAAGTGCTCTGATCGCTCGCCAGATTGTTGGATACGCTGGGATTCCTCTCTGCTCGAATTCTCTCAGCATCGTCTCCGTGTGGTCGCCACCGAACGCGCTTATCACTATGCGTGCGCCTTTGGCCTTCGACCTCCTTTCGGCAACCTCTATCAGCCTCTTGGTTATGTTCGGAGGCTGGAGCTCGAGGGACATCATTATGCCGTCAATGCCTGGGTCGCTCTGGAGAATCGTCAGCACGGACTCGTACATCTCATTAGTGACGCCCGCTGTTAGATCCACTGGGTTCCTCACGGAGGAGAAGCCAGGGACGACTTGACGAAGGGAGTCCTGAGTTGATTTGGAGAGCACCGCCATTCTCATGCCTGCTCCATGCTCGCGCGATTCGACATAATCGGCGCCTATGACACCGAAGCCGCCTGCGCTGGCCACCACGCATATCCGGTCGCCCGGGATATGGTCCGCATACGCCAGCGCCTTTGCGACATCCACGAGTTCCTCCTCATCGTACGCTCTTATGACGCCTGCCTGCCTCAGTGCCCCGTCGACCATTGAATCAGATGAAGCCGCAAGTGCACCGGTGTGGGATCTCGCCGCTCTGGAACCTGCCTTCGTCCTACCTGATTTGAGCACCACGATCGGCTTGAACCCGGAGATCTTCCTGGCAATCGCCACGAACTCGCGACCGGAGGAGAACGACTCGAGATAGAGTGCGATGCACTTCGTAGTTGAATCCGATGTCAAGTAGGATACTAGCTCATTCTCATTTATGTCACTCTTGTTGCCGAGGCCTACACAGGCCGAGATGCCGATTCCAGATGCTGCCGCCTTCTCCAAGAACGATATCGAAACCGCTCCGCTCTGAGAAAGCATCGCGATCGAACCTTCCCTAGGGCGGGGGCTCTTCTCGATCGGGATGAAGAGTGTGTCGAGACCAATTGACGGCACGAAAACTCCCATGGTGTTCGGGCCCAGGATGCGAGTGCTCGTGCCCTTCTTCGTCCGGACAAGCTGCTCCTCGAGTCTGCGTCCTTCCGCGCCCGATTCCTTGAAGCCAGAGGACGTGATCACCACGACTCCGACCCTCTTCTTTACGCACTCCTTCATCGGTTCCAATGTCGCCTGAGCGGGAAGCGATATCAGAGCCAGGTCAATCGGCTCTGGAATGTCAAGGACTGATGCATAACAGCGGAGGCCAAGTATGTTCGTTTCCTTCGGATTGACGGGATAGAGGCGAAAACGGCCCTTCGAAAGGTTCTTCAGTGCTGTGTGGCTCAGTTTCGAAGGATTCGAAGACGCGCCTATGAGAGCGACCGATTCTGGCCGTAACAGCGCATCAAGTGGCTGCTTCATCGTCCGTGCAATCGTCTTCCAGAGTATTATGAGTTCCTCAACGACCGCTCTTTGATGGCACGATCCCGACCTGGGTTCTGTAAAGTCCAAAGCTCCGAACGTTAATATACGCTCTCGACAATAACGCTGTTTAGACGCTGGCTAGGAAGGGGACACAGTTGGAACTAAGGAAAATTCTCGGTGACTCGCACCACGTCAAGATATCTCCAGACGCGACAATCGGCGAGGCTCTGGTCTCCATGGTCGAGAACAAGACCGACTTTCTGCTAATCGACCGGAAGGGGCCGAACGATTCCTATGGGATAATCACGAGGTGGGACCTGGTCGAGGGGGCAGTCGCAAATGGAGTCGATTTCGCTACGACTCCAGTGCTCAATTTCGCTAGGAAGCCTTTGGTGGTCATGAACAACCTGGACCTGGATATCAGATGGGCTGCAAAGAAAATGGCGAATGAGAACGTCTCCAAGATCGCAGTGTTCGACAAAGATGACTTCCTGGGTTTCATCTCAGATGTGGATATTCTGAAGGCTGTCTCAACGAAATCGAAGGCAGTGGGAAAACCAAAGGGGGAGAAGGAATGAGCCCGACACCCTTGATACTCAAAGATGTTGTCAAGACCTTCGAGTTTCCGATGATCGAAAGGGATGCCACAGTGTCGAAGGCCATCCAAATGATGCTGGACCGGAACAGGTACTCGCTTCTGGTGCCAAGGCAGAACAAGAGTGATGCATACGGGATAGTCACGAAGAAAGACATCATATCCAAAACGATTGCGGAGGGGAAGGACCCGGACAAAGTGAAAGTGAAGGACATCATGTCCAAGCCACTCGTGATACTGACTAATCTCTCCCTCGACCTGAGATGGGTGGCAAAAGCGATGGCCAATTCGGGAGTGTCGACCATAGCAGTGTTTGACAAGGGCGATTTCTATGGGTATGTGACCGAGGCGTGCATCCTCGAGGGAGTCTACAACGCGCTGAGGAGAGCGAAGTTGGAGCAGGGAGTCGAGTTCGTCTCGTGCTGAAGGAACAACTGACCACACTTGAGCGGAGGGATAACATGACAATCCAGCCCGAGAGCAAGGACAAACCACGCAAGGGCGTGGCCGTCTATCTCTGCACATGCAGGGACGAGATCGGCAACAAGGTCGACCTTGAGACCGTCGCCGCTGACCTGAGGAAGGACCCAAGAGTCATGGCGGTCGGGATCCACGAGGCGCTGTGCTCGAAGGAAGGCCAGAGGTTCCTGAAAGAAGACGCTGCCGCGAAATTGTTCGAGAGGGTGGCGATCGGTGCCTGCTCGCCCAACGTTCAGGGTATCATCATCAGCAAAGCCTTGGAAGAGAAGGGTATCAACAAGTATCTCATTGAGCAGGTGAACATCAGAGAGCAGTGCGCCTGGGTGCACAGCGACAAGAAGGCAGCCACATCGAAAGCGAAGAGCCTTGTGAGAGGGGCAGTGGCACGTGCCGAGAAGCTCGTACCCTTGGAGGACATCGAGATTCCGGTCATGGGCGCGGCTCTAGTGATAGGAGGAGGGGTCACCGGGATGCAGGCGGCTCTTGACATCTCAGCCCAAGGGTACAAAGCGTACCTCGTCGAAAGGACCGGTGAGCTCGGAGGCAGAGCCTACAAGCTCAGCATGACCTTCCCGACGCACAATTGCGGCATATGCTGCATGCAATACTGCAAGGAATGCGTGTTCACGCCGAAGATAGAGGACGTCCTCCAGGACAAGAACATCGAGGTAATGCTGAACACCGAGATAGAGGACATCACAGGCGGCTTTGGCTCTCGACACGTGAAGGTGAAATCACCGAGCGGCGTCAAAGAGTTCGACGTCGGGACCATAATCGTGGCAACTGGAACCAAGACCTTCGACCCGAAAAGGATACCTGAGCTGAGGTACGGGAACCCGGACGTCATCACCACAGTAGAGCTTGAGAGACTGCTAGTCGAGCAGCGTGAGAAAGGAGGAGGTCTTAGGAGGCCTTCGGACGGAAAGGTGCCCAGGACGGTCAACTTCATCCAATGCGTAGGCTCGAGGGACGTGACCAAAGGTAACCTGCATTGCTCGCTCGTGTGCTGCACCTACGCAATCGGCCAGGCAAGGGAGATCAGGAAGGTTCTGCCAGGCACGAACGTGTACATTCACTATATCGACCTGAGAGGACCCTACCGAGGGTTCGAGGAATTCTACCAGGCCGCCAAGGAAGAGGGCATCAACTTCGTGCGGGGACGCATTTCGGAGATTGTCGAGGACAAGGGCAAGATCTTCGTCCGTGCGTTGGACACCGACGCGGATGTGCTCTTGAACATTGATACGGACCTCGTGGTTCTCTCAGTCGGGCAGGAGCCGGCCGATGGAAGCGACAAGATTGTGAAGATGCTCCACCTCCAGACTGACGTCGACAGATTCATGAAAGACATCAACCCGATGTTCCCGTCTGAGTTCAGGAGGGGCATATACGTTGCTGGAACCGCTCAGGGGCCCAAGGGGATAAGATATTCGATTGAGGACGCGAAAGCTGCTGCCGCAAACGCGATTGACCTCATGAAGAAGGGCAAGGTCAAGTTTCCGAGGATCGTTGCGTTCGTCGACGAGGAAAGATGCCGCGGTTGCGGCAGATGCGAAAAGGCCTGCGAGTACGGTGCCATAACTATCATCGAAGACAAGAAGAAAGGAGTTTTGGTGTCCAAGATCGATGAAATCAGGTGTGAGGGGTGCGGGCAGTGCGCAGTCGCGTGCTGCAACAAGGCCATCACAGTCAACGGATTCACGCTCGAGCAGGTTGAGGCGACGGTCCGAGCGATCACCGAGGAGGTGGGATCGGATGAGTGACAAGTTCCAACCTAAGATCATCGCTTTCACATGCACCTGGTGCGGCTACCCTTCGGCGAACCTGGCAGGCGTGAACAAGGTTGAGTATCCTCCCAATATCAGGATAGTGCGTGTGATGTGCACGGGCAGTGTCGAGCCTGGCATCGTCATGGATGCGTTCGAGAACGGCGCTGACGGAGTCATAGTGATAGGTTGCCTGATGGACAACTGCCACTATGTGTCAGGCAACAAGAAGGCTCAAGAAAGGATCGACGCGCTCAAGAAGCTGTTCGACATCGTGGGTCTCGATTCCAGAAGGCTCAGGACCGAATGGATAAACGCATCCGAGAGGACGAAGTTCGCCAAGACGACGAGCGAGTTCGTCGAGGAAGTCAGAGCCCTCGGACCCATACATCTCCAGAAACCTTCGAAAGCGAAGAGCCCACGGACCGAGGAGCAGACGAAGACCGCGGTTAAGCAGCTCATCGAGGACACCGGAGCGTTCGACTGCGTCGAATGCGGCAAGTGCACGACCGTCTGTCCCGTCGCGAAGTATGACACCAACTTCGCGCCTAGAACGATAGTCATCAGGTCCATGGAAGGCATAGTCGGCAACATCGCCAACGACAGGGACATCTGGACGTGCACGACATGTGAGCAGTGCAACTCCATGTGCCCCTACAAGGTCGACTACACCGGGTTCATACGAGGCTTGAGAGAGGAAGCCGTCGAGTTTGGAGCGGCACCCCTCTGTTCTCAAGGCGGCCTGATCCATTCCGTCCAAAGGATAATGGCCAAGAGCAACTTGAAGCAGAACAGGCTCGGCTGGGTCAAGAAGGACATGAAGGTCGCGGACAAAGGCGATGTCTTCTACTTCGTGGGCTGTCTGCCGCAATACGACGCTATCTTCTATGATCGAGAGGGCATGAACCTGAATGAGATTGCCGAGAGCGCTGTCAGGATGATGAACAAGGCAGGGATAGTGCCAGTAGTCAGCAACGATGAGAAGTGTTGCGGCCACGACCTGAACTGGACCGGGGACGAGGACAACTTCGAGAAGCTTATGGAGCACAACGTGCAGCTGGTCAAGAAATCAGGTGCGAAGAGGGTTGTGTTCACTTGCCCTGAATGCTACAGAACTTTCAAATCCGACTACCAGGATCTGATGGGAGACTTCGAGTTCGAGCTGGTCCACATCTCAGATTTCCTCAAGGAACTCATCGACTCAGGAGCCCTCAAGATAGATGGCGCGGCGAAAGCGAGTTACACATTCTCCTATCACGACTCGTGCAGGCTCGGACGACACTCGGGCGTCTATGAATCGCCCAGGCAACTGGCGAAGGCGTTCAGCGGGGCGAAGTTCGTTGAGATGGAGAACACCCGTGACAAGGCGATTTGCTGCGGCGTGAGCGCATGGGCGAACTGCAACGCTAATGCGAAGAAGATGCAGGTCGAGAGGGTCGCAGAGGCGAAGAAGGTCGGCGCCGACAGGCTGCTGATGTTCTGTCCGAAGTGCCAGATACACATGAGGTGCGCGATCCAAGACAAGGTGCCAGTCGACCCCGCATCAATAGATGTCAAGCTGGAGGACTTCACCGTTGCGATGGCGAGGCTTCTGGCGCTCATGCCCGAGGAGCACCAGGCCTCGAAATGAGCGTCCTCAATCAATGGAAATGAAAGAATACGATGAGGAAGAGGTGCATCGCACATCTCCTCTTGGTGTTTGGACGATCCTTCGAGCTCAGTAGTACTTCGTCGACCTCGTGATCTGCTCGTCCACGAAGATCTTTCTCTTGCCGAGTTCTCTGAAGAAGGCTTCGGGATCAACGGTCGCCTCTGCCGGGAACACGCCAGATTCTTTTATCTTCTTGGTGTGCTGCCAGTGCGCGACGATCGCAGGCGGGACCGATGTGTCCCTGGCTGAGGAAATGCCCCGCTCCGGGTCGTTCCATGTGACGATGAAGTAGGTCGCCGTCGCGGGCATGCCATCCTTCTTGCCTGCGCAATCGATCCTGAACATGTCGTACTCGAACTTCTCCTTGGACGGCGCTGCCCTGCCATCCGACACGCCCTTCTGATACATGGCAGTCAGGTAGTCCAACGGAGAGACCTTGGCGCCGCTCGCATCCAGAAGGTTAGTGTCGGCGAATCCGAGTGCCCTAAGCGTCAGGAAAGTGTTCATGTCCTGTGCGGGGAAGCCGATTCTGAATGTTACCCTCTTCGCGTTAAGGTACTTGCCCATCGTGGCGGGTTCCGAGTGCTTTATGAAATATGCCTTGACCTTGCCGATTGGCTCTGGCATCAAAACATCCGTCTCTCCGCCAAGTATCTTCTGCTTCTGGTACTTGCTGTCGATCCACTGAACGGATTCCTGCGTGAACTCATCGAGGACGGTCCTGATGGAGTATCCTGGCCACCCGGCCTCCTTAACAGGAAGCGTGTTGCCCCATGCGCACACGATGTCGATTGCATCGACCGAGTCGAGCCTCTTCGCACCGGCGGCTCCTGCAACGTTCGTCATGCCGGGGGTGCTGCCCAAACCGATCGTGGCGTTTATGCCAGCATCCTTCCACTTCTTGTGGAGCTCCAGCTGCTTTAGACATGTGTCAAAGAAGCCACCAAGGTCAGTGTATGTAGCGCCGCCCTTCAAGCACGCGTCCATCACTCCGAGGTTCGTCTGGTACCAAGCGCAGTTGACGACGGATTCAACCTTCTCCTTCTTGATGGTCTCAAGGACCTTGCCAGTGTCGTTCGCGTCAAGCTCCATCAACTTAATCTTCTTCGTGAGCTTGAGGTCGTCCATCGCCTTCTTCACGTTGCTCATCTTCCGGCTCGAGGCTATGATGTCCTTCTCGCCGCAGAACTCTATGAGGTCCTGCACACTGTATGCGCCTATCTGCCCCGATGC
>JBGQAM010000022.1:0-24912 GCA_041494275.1 Thermoplasmata archaeon
AGGTGCTCTGATGTGCCGGATGGTTGGCGTAGTCTTCAGAGACAGATTTCCCCTCGGGACATTGACGGACCTGAGGCATGTCTCGGAGAAAGGGAGGATCCCAGGGGAGAAGGAGCCAGGCCACAAAGACGGATGGGGCATCGTGTCATTCAGGAACGGCTCGCCCAGATACATCGGCAGGAGCACTCGCCCAGCGTTCATTGACCCCTCCTTTGATTCAGCACTGGAGGACATCCCTGAGCTCGATTCGCCGAACATATTGATCGCCCATGCCAGGGCTGCCTCTGCTGGAGGGGCGTCTCTCCCCAACACTCATCCATTCGTGGTCGGCGGTATCGTCCTCGCCCACAACGGCACGATCAAGGACTTCGACCCGGCCACGAAGCTCAAGCCCAAAGGAGAGACTGACAGCGAGAGGCTGCTGCTGGTCTTGACCGATAGACTGGAGGAAAAGGGAGATGTCAGATCTGCTCTGAAATCGCTGATCCATGACGATATCCTTCGGAAGAAGTTTTCCGCGGCGATACTCCTCGTGTCCGATGGAAAGAACCTCTACGGCTACCGGGACTACGCGGACTATCGGAAAGCCTCGTATTACGATCTGAGGATCGCGAAGTGCGAGGACTACGTATCACTCTTCCAGGAGACCTATCTGGGCTGCCGTACCAGGACGACCCATGTGAAGAAAGGCGAACTCGTCTCCGTTGGTCTAGATTTGAAGATCCGGAGGGAGATGCTCCGCTAGGCCTTCGACTTCCTCGCTGCCAGCTTGATCGCTTCCGTCACGCTGTCCTTTGGAACAATCGTTGCGATCGGAATGTCCAGTATCTTCTCTATGGTGGGGCTCACGATAGGCGCACATACAACAGCAACGGCGCCGTCTCTCTCGGCGCGGATGGCTGAGACTATGGCATCCTCCACCGTCGCAGCAGGGTATTCACGTATTTTCACCGTCTCATCGCCTATTTGGACTGATCTCTCAACAACTTCGTCGAGGACTCGCCTAGTTACAATTAGCGCGATGAAACTCCCCGCGGTGAGCCCTTCGGCCTCCCTGACCGTTTTGAGTATCTTCCTGAGGACATCCATCGAAGGCGACCGGTCCTCGTTGATGATCTTGTATAGCGTGCTCGGAGAGACACCAGCCTTCTTGGACAGCTCTTGGACAGTCCATCCGAGCCCTTCCAGCACTTCGTGAAGTGTCTCCCTGAACTTCGGATCCGATTCGACCGCTGCAGAGAGCAGATGTCTGGCTTTGTCCATGTAGTATCCCAAAAGTGTTAATGTTAACCCACATATTTATACAATTGTATCCTGACTGTCATACATATGTGGAAAAGGCTTAATATGTTCCGGCCAATGATGTGACGGGGAGCCAACATGGACAAGAAGATGATCATAGCCATTGTCGTGGTTGTGGTAGTTGTTGTCGGCGGAGTCTCGGCAGCCCTTCTGCTGAGCCATAGATCTCAAGGCGGAGCGGTGAAGTATATTACTCTCGCGCCCAAAGACATGAAAGCTGCGCTGTCAACCGGTCAGGTGGACGCCTACATCGCCTGGGAGCCATATGTCTCGGACTCCGTCGCTGGCGGCGTTGGCGACGTGATGATGTGGTCAAATGAGATCATGCCGAACCATCCGTGCTGTATCGTCTTGGTCCGGAACGAGTTCCAGGCCGGTCCGAATGGCGCTGAGCTGACGAAGAGGTTCGTGAAAGCCCACATCGATGCAACCCAGTGGATGCTAGATGCCTTGGACGACAAGAGCAGTGCAAACTACACGCTCCTCGTGAATATGGCGGTTCAGTTCACTTCTCGGAACTCGACGGTCGTTGAGGCGGCTTTCGAGCATATCAAGTTCGGCTATCAGATGGGTTCGAGCTTCAGGTCCGCTCTCGAAGAGTTCACGAACATGTACATCGAGACTGACATGGCGAACCTGACTGGGCAGGGCTACACTTCCGTGGGCGATTTCGTCGACCATTACGCGAACGGCTCGATGCTCGATGCTGCTTCGAGTGTTCTTCCAAGCGACACGATCCTCAACCCTTCGTCGCCTATTCATCTAGGATATCTCCTAGGGGACATGCACCAGATGGCCCAGGTAGTAGCCCAGAACCTCAGCGTTGGCGGAACGAAGACGCTCTTTGAGAAGTACGGCCTCAGTGTGACAGACGCTATTGGGGCTCCGTTCGCCAACGGGGGCGCGGAGATGACTGGCTTCCTTGCGAAGAGCGTCGACATCGGATACCTGGGAGCTCCTCCTGCAATTCTGCAACACCTGATCAACGGTGCCGGAACCACGATTGTCGCACAGGCCAACAGCGAGGGCAGCGGCATCGTCGTGAAGACTGGTTCGGGAATAACTGACCTGAGGGACCTCGTGAACAAGACCATAGCAACACCCGGGGAAAGTTCCATCCAGTTCCTTCTGTTGAAGATCGCGCTGGAGAGGGAGGGCCTCAGCTTGGAGATCAAGACCTGAGCTCCCAAATCTCTTTCTTTTCCCCCAACATCTGGGGGAGTGAGTATTCACATGGAAGATATTCTGAAAAGGTTCAGAGGATTTCTGCTTTCGAACTGGTTCAGGGTCCTCCTCAGCGCTTCATCTCTTGCAATCTTCATCACCCTCTGGTCGTTCTACTCTGCTTGGCTGCATGGCGACTGGCCTTTTCCTGGAAGCCCCAGATCGTCTACTCCTGGTTTCGTGCCTTATCCGTGGGACGTGCTGGCTGCGTTCTTCGACTCCTTCACACATCAGGATCCGTCTGGCCTCTACATGTCAAACCACATCTATGCCAGTCTGAAGCGGATATCACTCGGCTTCGTGTTCGCATTCTGCTCGGCAGTGCCAATCGGCCTTCTGATGGGCAGGTTGCGCAACGCTGACGCCGTCGGCAGGCCGACCATGGAGCTGTTCAGGCCCATTCCACCCATCGCTTGGGTTCCCATATTCCTGATAGCACTGGGTTTCTTTTGGGGACCGGTTGCGATTGTGTTCCTCGGAATATTCTTCCCGATCCTGCTGAACGTCATTTTGGGAGCGAGGAGTGTGGATCCCGTTCTGATTGACGCCGCGCGGACGCTTGGGGCGAGGAGGATAGATGTCTTCGCCAAGGTTGTGTTGCCGTTCACTCTGCCTTATATGATGACCGGAGTCAAGGTCGGCCTCGGCGTTGGATGGATGTGCATCGTCGCGGCGGAAATGCTTGGCGCTGTCGGCGGCGGTGTCGGCTACTACATCAACAATATGGCCTACCAGTACGGAGCGTTCGAGAAGATGTATGCCGGTATGCTTGTCATAGGTCTATTGAGCGTGCTGACCACGGGAGTGGCAGCCCTCTTCGAGCGGAGGTTGACGAGATGGATGAAAATGAAGTGATCATCAGTTTCAAGCACCTCTCCAAGGTGTTCACGAAGGATCGCAAGGAAATCCGAGCATTGGATGATTTCAACCTCGATGTGAGAAAGGAGGAATTCGTGTGTCTTCTGGGGCCATCTGGCTGTGGAAAGACGACTGTCCTCAGGATCATCGCTGGGCTCGATGGTGCGACAGGTGGTGAGGTCAGTCTTCGTGGCAAGAACGTGACCGCTGGCGGTCCTGATAGGGGGATGGTCTTCCAGGAGTTTGCGCTCTTTCCATGGCGGACCGTGAGGAAGAATATCGAGTTCGGACTTGAGGTGAAAGGAGTTCCGGAGAGTGAGAGAAGCAAGACATCATCGCAGTTGATCGAACTAGTGGGCCTGAAGGGATTCGAAGACGCTCATCCCAGAGAACTGTCTGGCGGCATGAAGCAACGCGTCGGAATCGCCCGAGCCTTGGCTAACGAGCCAACAGTCCTTCTCATGGACGAGCCTTTCGGGTCTTTGGACGCCCAAACGCGGAACCTCATGCAGAAGGAGCTGCTCAGAATATGGTCTGCGACGGGAAAAACCATCTTGTTCGTCACGCACTCTGTTGACGAAGCCGTGTTCTTGGCCGACAGGATCATCGTGATGACTGCTAGGCCAGGCAAGGTCAGAGAGGACATTCCTGTAGGACTGCCAAGACCCAGGGACAGGACCAGCAGAGAGTTCATCGAAGTCAGAGGGAAGGTCCTTGCGGAGCTCGATGAGGAGTTCGAGAAGGCACGCGCGAAGGAGCTTTCTCCTGATTGAATCAACGACAACACTTAACTATTCTAGGCCCGATTCGTACCTGCATGAGCTTCGACCTAAATGTCGTGAGCAACACGCCCCTGACGCCGCTCACCGACATCGACGAGGTGGCCATTCTTTTCCTGAATCAGGTCGGCTATTTCCCGAAGGGCTATGACCCCAAGACAGATGTGACGGACATTCGCGATAGCGTTCCATACAAGCTGATGGTGAGCAACTTCCTCGGGCGGATGGACAAGGTTTGGATCGTAGAGGACCTCGCCACATCGCTCGGATGCACGAAGGCCACGGTGTACAGACACATCAACAAGCTCAAGGGGTTCGACCTCCTTGAGGAGATGACCGTCGAGGACTCTGACGGCAATCCTAGGAAAGGCTACAGGATCCGTTACGGGAACCTGAGCAAGGCCTGGAACTTCACTGAAGCCCACGTCCAGGTGGCCATGGAGAACTACCGCAAGACCGTCGATCATCTTCAGGAGCTAGCAACGAAGAAAGGTGAGAAACATGCCAAAAAGAGATGACGCGTTCGTAATGACCCCTGGGTCGCTCTACAAGATCAAAAGCCTCGAGGCCCGCGACAAGCCGATGGAGACAGTTGGTATCTTCAAGGGATATGCTGCGGTGGCGCACGACACGGCCATCGTCATGGAACTCGAGAAGTCAAGCGGTGAGGAGAAAGGTCGGCTTCGGCTCATCCCGTCGCACATGATCATATCGATCGACGTCATGAAGGCCGAGAAGGAAAAGGAAGAGAAGGAAAGCGAAAGCAACGCCGTGTACTTCGGCTGAGCGATCGCATGAATATCCAGGTCGATTCTCTCCAGGCGAGGATAGTCTCCATTCTCAAGGATTGGTATCCCATAACGGTCGAGGAGTTGAAGGACGAGCTGGCACTTCCCAGCGGAGTCCTCGAACGCTCATTGAAGGGCCTCATGGTCAAGGGCATCATAGCGTTCGAACCTCTGAGCGACAAGACTTTCATCCGCCTCCTGGTGCCCGAGATCGTGATCGAGGTGGACAGCAAGGGCAAGAAGAATCGTCGGAAGAGTCGGCCGGTTCCTCCCCTGCCAGGCGAAGGTTCGGATGATTCGATTATGTATAGGTGAATCGCGCCCGCGCGAATACGATAAGTAGATATCGAGACTCAATTCTAGGTGGCATTCGTGGACTATTTCGACGAGCTCGTGCAGGCCCTGGTTCTAGGTGAAGTGTCAAGCCGGGACGAACTCCTGAGACTCAAGTCCAAGCTGTGCAAGAAACACAAGCTTGCGAGGGTGCCAGCGAACTACGAGATCCTCGAGCGCGTTCCAGACGAGTATCGTGATGTCGTCGAGCCATTTCTGAAGAACAAACCCGTCAGGACCATGAGCGGGGTCGCCCCAGTGGCGGTCATGACAAGTCCGTGCGATTGCCCGCATGGAAGATGCTCCTATTGCCCGGGTGGCGTGACCAACAACACCCCTCAATCGTACACCGGCCACGAACCCGCAGCGCTTAGGGCATCGATGTACGAGTACGATCCGTACCTTCAGACTAAGAGCAGGCTGCAGCAGCTGAGGGCGATAGGCCATAGGACCGACAAGGTCGACCTCATCGTGATGGGGGGAACGTTCACTGCGAGGCCCCAGGAGTATCAGGATTGGTTCGTCAAGCGGTGCTTCGATGCGATGAACGGCTGCGAATCCGCAGATCTCGAATCGGCTCAGATATCCAATGAATCAGCGAAGGCCAGATGTGTCGGGCTCACGGTCGAGACAAGGCCTGATTGGTACACGAAGCTCCAGGTAGATCACTCACTGATTCTCGGGGCGACCAAGGTGGAGCTAGGCGTCCAGATCCTGGACGACAAGATCCTGGACGGCGTCAAACGGGGGCATCACATAAAGGAGATTGCGGCTGCAACGAAGCGCGCGAAGGATGCAGGCCTCAAGGTGGCATATCACATGATGCCTGGACTGCCTGGCAGTAGCCGAGAGAACGATCTTAATTCCTTCAAGATGATGATCGAGGACGAACGGTTCAAGCCGGACATGATCAAGATATACCCGACCTTGGTGGTGAAGGGGACCGAACTCTACGATCAGTGGATGTCTGGCAAGTACGCCCCCATGTCTCTCGAGGACACGGTCGATCTACTTTCGGAGGTCAAGAGCCTGATTCCTCCCTGGATTCGGATATTGCGGATCCAGAGGGATATCCCGGTCAAACTGATCGAGGCGGGCGTCAGGAAGAGCCATCTGAGGGAGCTCGTAGTCAGAGAGATGAAGGAACGAGGGACCTCATGCCGGTGCATAAGGTGTCGGGAGATAGGACATCTCCCGCAAAGCAAGGAGATGCCTGGAGAGTCAGATATCGAGTTGAAGGAGATCTCCTACGATGCTTCCGGAGGGACCGAGATGTTCCTGTCCTACGAGGCTCCATCGGTCGATTCGTTGATAGGATATGCGAGGCTGAGGGTGCCTGGTCGTCCCAAGGGCGATTCCGCCTTCTTGCGGGAGCTCCACGTCTACGGCCAGCTCGTGCCGATCAGTGAGGACGCAGGCAAGAGATGGCAGCACAGAGGTTATGGCGAGAAGCTTGTGTCTGTTTGCGAGGAGATTGCAGAGGAACGCGGTCTGGCGGAACTCTGCGTCACGAGCGGCGTCGGCGCCAGGAACTACTACAGACGGCTGGGATATGAGCGCAAGGGCTCGTACATGGCGAAACGCTTTTGAATTCCCGATTTTCCGTATCGCTACCATTATATCAGGTCATCAATATCGGAGAGTACTGGGAGGTCGACCTTGCCCTGTCTAAAATGCGGAGGGAAATCAGAGGACGACGCACTTCTCTGCGATGCCTGCGCCGACTCTTCCTTCAAAGAGCCAAAGTTCTTCCTCAATCCGGTCTTGATCGGTCCCAGCGTATACTCGAGGCTGAGGGACTACGGATCTGCCACCGTGCTTCTCGGGCCAAACGCCGGCTCGGACATCGTGCCAGTCGAATCCTCCAACCTGCTCAAGTCTGTGAAGGACGTGAACGTTCGGGTGATGCCGCACGAGGAGCTCAAGGGGCTCTACGAGAGGTGCAATGCCATCCTCGCGCATCTCGGCGTCCCTATCAGACTCGATTCTCCTCAGATGCTCCTCACGGAAGATGCTGCGGAAACCATAACCGCCATTGTCCAGAAGATCAACTTGACAGAGACGATGTACCCCAAGGAGGCGGTGAGTGATCTCTACATTCGTATCGGCGTTGTCTATTGGAGCGCGTCAAACAGCATTTTGATGCGCACCGCCGGAAAGAAGTGGCGTGAAGAGAAGCGCACATATCTCGTGGGGAAGGCGAAGGAATTCCTTTCGAAGGTTGACCCTGGAGACGATCTTCACTCGATTGCCGCCAGGACCATGGGCCTCATGTGTCTCGGCGCAGAGGAATGGACAGAGGCGGAAGAACATCTAGCGGTCGCGGTGCGCAGCTTCCCGAACGACCTCACTATCGGGGAGGGGCTATCGAGAGCGCACCTCATGTTGGGCAATCCGATGGAAGCCCTCTCGCGCATAGACGAGGTCATCAATCAGACCGAAAAGCCCGAATTCTGGGTTCTCAAAGGCAAGATACTCAGGGATCTGGACAGGGCGAACGAGGCATTGGAGTGTTTCAGCCGCGCCATCTCTCTCGATTCCAGATACCTCCCAGGTCATGACATGATGATCGAGACGCTCAGAGACCTCGGAAGGATCGAGGAATCCGCTATGGCCGAGAGCCAGCGCGCCCTCTCAAGGAGGCCAGATCTTGAGCGGAAGCTCGGCGAGTTGATCTCGGAGTTCAAGAAAGTCAGCGTGGCGGAGAAGGCCCCTGCTTCCGCCGTGCCATCGGGACCTAGACCTGAACCCGCAAAGCCATCTCCTGAGCCACCGCCGAAGAAGGATCCAGTCGATATGGCAAAGGATGCCCTTGATTCGAAGGACTACGATCTTGCGATCCAGAGAGCCAACCACATTTTGAAAGAGAAGCCCGACACGCGGGCCGCGACCCTAATACTCATCGAGGCCTTGGTCTCGAAGGGGGAGTTCGACGAGGCGTCCGCTAAGGTTCACATTTTCTACGACAAGAATCGCGAGGACGCGTTTGCCTGGTACTGGCGCGGTATCATCGCGCATAGGGAGGGCAAGTGGGGTGCTTCGGTCCAGTATCTCAGCAAGTGTGTCTCTCTCAATCAAAAGCTAGTCGATGGATGGAATGAGATGGGGGAGATCCTGCACAGCCACGGCAAGCAGACCGGTGCGGATGAGAGCTTCTCGAAGGCGCTCGAGCTTGATCCTGAGAATCCTCGCGCCTGGCTCGGCAAGGCGAAGACGATGGCGAGCATGGGCAGGTGGGGCGCCGCGATCCAGTCGATGGACAAGTACAACTCATTGGTGCCCTCTGACAAGGAGATCTGGAGGCTCAAGGCCGACCTGCTCTTCGAGAAGGAGAAGTACAAGAGGGCGATCGAGGCCTATGACAAGTTCCTCGAACTCGCCCAGGACGATTCATATGTTCTTGGAAGGAAGGGGATTGCGCTCAATGCTGTTGGCATGGTGAGCGAAGCGAGGAGATGCCTGGAGGAGAGCGTTCGGCTTGATCCCGACAACAAGGAAGCTTCGAAATGGCTCAAGGCGCTCACCGGAGGCGGGTCCTGATGGTCGAGATCGACAAGATCCTCAGCGAGCGCTCGGACGATCGCGTGATCAAGGCGTTGAAGGCAGTGTCCGACCCCGAGTTCAACAAACTGGTTGAGGCCATCCTGGGATATCTGGAGCTCAAGCCGACTCACGTCAGACCCAAGGGCTCAATATCAATCTCCGAGTGTGTACACAGGCCAGATGGGAAGAAGTATGTCGTTTTCTTCTCTCGAAGGGAGGAGACCGTGGGCAAACCAGACATCGAGAGTCTGGTGTCCTACATGGGCAAGATGGAGTCTCCCAACGGGCTCGTTCTCACGACATCTTCGATCGATCGCGAGGCGTTCGCCATCGCAGAGGCCAACAACATAGGACTTGCGGACGGGACCAAGCTTGCCGCCCTGTTGAGAAGGTTTGACCTGGATAAGGATGTCATAAAGGCTGCTGATTTGTGGAAAGAGCGGGCGAAGGTTGCATCAATCCCGGGGGCGAACCGACAGATAGAGGAGGCAATGAGACTTGGCTACGAGGCCATGGCGAGCAAGGACCTGATGAAGGCTCTGGACCAGTTCGACAAGGCCATCATGCTGAAGGATGACTATGATGTTCCGTGGAGGATGAAGGGTAACACGCTGGACGAAATGGGGTATCACGAGCAGGCTCTGGAGTGCTACAAGCACGCTCTCCAGCTCTTCCCAGAGAGCGATGAGACCTGGTTCTCTCTGGGCAGCTGCTTGTTCTCGCTGGGGAGATACAACGAGGAGATCACCTGCTACGAACGCGCCCTCCAGTACAACCCCGTGATGCAGAAGGCCCTTGTCAACAAAGGTTCCACGCTTCACCGGCTTGGCCGGTTCAAGGAAGCCCTTGAGACGTACGACAAGGTACTCAAGATCAACTACAGGCTGGAGAAGGTCCACAACAACAGAGGTGCCACTCTACACAGCCTCGGTCAGCTCAACGACGCGCTCGCATCCTACAACCGAGCTATCGAGCTGAAGCACGACTACGCCGAGGCATGGATGAACAAGGGTGGCCTGCTGTACGAGATGGGCAGGTACGGCGAAGCATTTGAGGCGTTCACTCAGATGACCCAGGTGAGGCCCGAACTGCCGAAAGCATGGTACCTGCGTGGCCTTGCCGCGAAGAAGATGGGCAACATGAGTGCTGCGAAGGCCAGCTTCGAGGGCGCTCTCAGGCTTGACTCTGAATATTCTGATGCGAGAAGGGCGCTCGACGACATCTCGAAGAAGATCGCCGAGAAGTTCACTGAGGTGCCCCGGATCGTCCAGGACATCTTCTCGGCTGATGCTGCGAAGATGGCGGAGCCTGGGGTAGCGCTTGAGCGGACGCGACTCTCGGAGGACGCTGTCGCGAGAGTAAAAGAGGAGAAACTGGAAGCCCTCGCCGAGGAGCTATACGGAGACAAGGCGGAGCTTCTCCTGCTATTCGGTAGACTCGACGAGGCGTTCGATTTCCTTGGGAAATCGTTGCGCCTCGAGGGCGAGAATGCGCACTTGCTGACGGCTGCAGGCAATGTCCTCTTCCGGCTGGGCAAGAAGGAGGCCGCTTCCAAGACCTACGAGCATGCTCTCGCCAGTGACGCTTCTTTCGCGCCCGCCATATTCAACCTGCATACCGTGTTGACGGACATGGGAGAGGCAGAGTTGGCTATGAAGGTCAGCGCGTCCCTGAGAAAGGAATCGTTCGGATGGCAGGCGCGCGCAGCCGCCTCGCTCGAAGCCTTCGGAAGAAGGGACTACAAGCAGGTATTGGAGGATGTCGACGTCGCTCTGGCATTGGAGGATCTCTCCGGGCTGCAGAACTACAAAGGATTGGTCAAGATAAGGACAGGCGACATCGACGGTGCGCATGATGCGTTCGAGAAGACGAAGTCGATGCCCCTCGATTATTCGGAGGCCTACAACAACAGCGGGGTGGCTCTCTTCAAGAAAGGGGAAATGGAAGAAGCCAGTGGCGAATTCGATAAGGCGATCAAGATCCAGAGGAACAACCACGCCGCATGGAACAACAGGGGATGCGTGCTCTACAAGCTGGACCGGATGCGAGAGGCCATCGCATGTTTCGAAGAGTCCTCCGTCATGATGCCGACTACGGTATCGATGTCCAACAAGGGCTTCAGCTTGCTGTCGCTTGACCTCCTCAGCGAAGCGATCCAGACATTCGACAGATCCCTAAGGATCATGGAGACTCCGGAAGCGTTCAACAACAAGGGGATAGTACTTGAGCGCATGCGCAAATATGACGACGCGCTAGTCGCTTTCAATGAGGCGCTCCGTATCGCTCCCCAGTTCAAGGATGCGTCGGAGAACGCGCGAAGAATGAGTCTGAGGGCTGGAGGCACGGAGAAGCCAGCAGGGAAGAAACCCCTGGAGCCGAGTCCACCGGGCGAGGAAGTCGTGGGTGGCAAGGATACGGGAAGCTCGATACTGACCCAGGTCTCCGAGCCGTATCTAAGGGAGAAGCGCAAGTCCGAGCTCGAGGCCATGTGCGAGTCTATCGGCCTGAGCCCCCGCGGAACGAGGGCAGACCTGATTGTCAGGATCCTGAAGGCGAAGGAGCAGATGGGCAAGAAGTGAAGCGGCTAGCGCTCGAGCTGTTCGGCACCGATTCTCACACTACGCGCGAGCCGATCTTCTCACGCGATGTTCATGACAACGACGTCTCTGACCGCCTTCATCTCGCTGAACGGCAGCACAAGTCTTCCCTGCGCGTCGGTCTTGAACAACCGTGGCTCGACCTCTTCCGCTGGGATCACCAGGACGTTCTGCAATGCGCCCGTCTTCGTGTCCATAATGAAGTTCTCGATCATTCCCAAAATCTGGCCGTCATTGGTCATCACGGTCTTTCCTTTCAGTTCGGTGATGAATTTTCGCATGTACATCCCATCTCCAGCTATCTGTAGTAGCCTGTGCCCAAATCATCCTCGCTCTTCTTAGACATTGCGGTCTTCAGCTGCTTGAACATGTTTTCGTAGAATTTCACAACGTCCGGCGTGATAGACGGTCTCATCGAGGCCAGGGCCTCCTCGAAATGCTCTGAGGTGACTCTCGCAGCCGTCTTGCTCTTCCTCAACGCGGCGAGTCCAGCCTCTCTGCACAGGTTCTCAATATCAGCCCCTACGTAGCCTTCGAGTCTCTTCGAAATTGCCGCGAGATCCACTTTCTCCAGGGGCATGTTCTTTGTGTGGACCTGCAGAATCTTCATCCTGCTCGCCTCGTCGGGCACTGGTATCAAGATCAACTTGTCGAATCTCCCTGGCCGGAGAAGCGCCGTGTCCACGATGTCAGGCCTGTTTGTCGCCGCAACCACCATCACATTCTCCATGTCCTCGAGCCCGTCCATGGATGTCAGGAGTTGATTTACGACCCTCTCAGTAGCTCCAGAGTCGAAATGCCCTCCCCGCTTGGGCGCTATCGCGTCCAGCTCGTCCAGGAAGACTATCGAGGGGGAAACCTGTTTCGCCTTCTTGAAGATCATTCGAACGGCCTTCTCGCTTTCTCCGACCCACTTGGACATTATCTCGGGGCCCTTGATCGATATGAAATTCGCCTTCGATTCGGTGGCGATAGCCCTTGCGAGCAGAGTCTTCCCTGTTCCTGGCGCGCCGAACAGGAGCACACCGCGCGGTGGTTTGATGCCAAGTCGGGTGAAGGACCCAGGGTCCTCCAACGGAAGTTCAACCGCCTCGTGAAGCTCCTTCTTCACTGCGTCCAGACCGCCGACATCCTCCCAATTCACCATGGGAACCTCGATGAAGACCTCCCTCATTGCGCTCGGCTCGATCTCCTTGAGCGCGTCATTGAAGTCCTGGGCGGTGACTTTCATCCTCTCGAGTATCTCGGCCGGTATCGGTTTTTCGAGGTCGATCTCAGGGAGGTATCTTCTCAGACATTTCATGGCAGCCTCACGCGCCAGCGACGCTAGGTCCGCCCCTACGAATCCATGCGTGATATTGGCGATGTGGTCCATTTGGACATTCTCTTCGAGCGGCATCCCTCTCGTGTGTATCTGCATTATCTCCTGTCTTCCGGCGACTGTCGGGACGCCTATCTCGATCTCCCTGTCGAACCTGCCGGGCCTCCTCAGCGCTGGATCGATCGCCTCCTCCCTGTTCGTCGCTCCGATGACGATCACATTTCCCCTTGCGGTCAGGCCGTCCATGAGCGTGAGGAGCTGGGCAACGACTCGCCTCTCGACCTCGCCCTGGACTTCGTCCCTTTTGGGCGCGATCGAGTCCAGCTCGTCTATGAATATGACCGAAGGCGCGTTTTTCTCAGCCTCCGTGAACAGTTCTCTAAGGCGCTCCTCGCTCTGACCGTAGAACTTGGACATTATCTCCGGCCCTTGGATAGCGTAGAAATTCGCGCCCGCCTCGTTGGCAACCGCTCTTGCTATCAGAGTCTTGCCAGTTCCAGGAGGACCATACAGAAGGACACCCTTTGGAGGGTCAATCCCAAGCCGACCGAAGACCTCTGGATGCTTGAGCGGCAGCTCGATCATCTCTCTTATCCGTTGGAGTTCGTCCTCGAGACCTCCGATATCTTCGTAGGTGACGGAAGGCCGCTCGATCTGAGTGACCTCAACGGGTTCGGTCTTGACTGCTAGCTCGGTTGCCTCAGTGACCTGAACGACGCCACTAGGCGTCGTAGAGACCACAACGAACGGTAGGAAACCTCCCATGAGCGCGATGTTGGGTATGATTATCTCGTCGCCTTTGACGACCGCACGGTTTAGCAGCCCCTTCTTGAATAGTCCTTCGACGCCTTGTCCGAACCTCACTCGCTTTCCCTGTGGAATCTTCGGAGCGACTATGATCTTCTGAGCTGTCTGGGTCTCAGCCTTGGTGATAACAACCTTCTCGCCGATGGAAACGCCCGCGTTCCCTCGGATCATCCCGTCTATCCTGATGACTCCGAGTCCTTCGTCCTCGTTTGCCGCTCGAAAAATCTTGGCGGCGGTCTTCTTCTTGCCGAGTATCTCGATTATGTCTCCTACGTCGGCGTTCAGTCTCTTTCTCGTGATGGAGTCAATCCGAGCCCTGCCCAGGCCGACCTCGGACTGATGATGCGCTCGGGCGACCTTGAGCGTGACGCCCTCGGGCTGCTTCTTCGTCATCCGTAGCCAAATCCCTCGCTTGCTCCAAAAAGGTTTGGGATGGCGGATATGGTGGAGGTTGCCTCTGCAGAGTCTTGGTTTGAGCCCTTCTGCATTGTCCACTTTTCGACCCTCGAAAAACCACCAACAATGGCTTTCAGATTACGCGAAACTCGAGACATCTGGCACTCTCCCTGGACCAATCTCGGTATCTTCGAAAACCTTAAAGCTGGTCGACCCATACAAAAGCCCAGCGAGGCTTATAGGATGTACGAGGTACGATTCCATGGCCGCGGCGGTCAAGGCGCGGTCATGGCGGCTCAAGCACTCGCGAGCGCTGCCTTCCAAGAAGGGGGCTATGCGACCGCATTTCCATTTTTCGGAGCTGAGAGGCGTGGCGCACCTGTGCTCGCGTTCACCAGGATTGACAACAAGAGGATCTACAGGAAGACGCAGGTCTACGAACCTGACTTCGTCGTCGTTCTAGACGAGGGCCTTGTCGACACAGTCAATGTCGTCGAGGGCCTGAAGAAGGGCGGCATGGTGATAGTCAATACCTCACGAAAGCCGGAAGATGTTGACGTGGGCATCGACGTCAAGCTCGCGACTGTCGACGCGACATCCGTTGCTCTGGAAGTTCTGAAGCAGCCTGCTACGAACTCCGCGATCCTCGGCGCGATTGCCAAGGCAACGGGCCTTGTCAAGATCGAGTCGATCGAAAAAGGCATCATGCAGGTGTTCGGCGACAGATTGGGCCCTAAGGTCGGGGAACTCAACGGCAAGGCCGCAAGGGTCGCCTATGATCGGACGATCGTGGGCATGACGAAAGGTCACAGAGAACTTAAGACTGCAAAGAAGTGGTTGCCTGATGTCAAGGATCTCCCGATGGGAGTTGCATCGATTCGTATGGAGACTGAGGCTGGGCTTGTCGGTCCGGGGTCGTTCAGGGAGAACAAGACGGGTAGCTGGAGAGTGTTCAGGCCAGAGTACGACAAGGAGAAGTGCACGATGTGCAACTTCTGCTGGTTCTACTGCCCTGAAGGTTGCATTGACCGGAAGGGCGACATGATGGATTTTGACATGGACTACTGCAAGGGCTGCGGGATATGCGCCAACGAGTGCCCCGCAGAGGCCATCAAGATGGTGAGGTGAACAAGATGGTCAAGAAAGTCGTAACGGGAAACTACGCAGCGGCATACGGCTCGATGAGGGCCAGGGTCAGGTGTGTTGCTGCATATCCGATCACTCCTCAGACGTTCATAGTGGAGCACATCTCCGAGTTCGTCAACAACGGCGAGATGGACTGCGAGTATGTCGAAGTGGAGAGCGAGCACTCGGCCATGAGCACCTGCGTGTCAGCAAGCGCAACGGGCGTGCGGACTTTCACAGCGACTTCGTCTCAGGGTCTCGCGCTCATGCACGAGATACTTCCAATAGCCGCGGGCATGAGGTTGCCTGTCGTGATGGCGGTCGTAAACCGGGCCATCGCCGCTCCTATCAACATCTGGGTGGAGCACAACGATATCATGCCAGAGAGGGACTCTGGCTGGATTCAGGTCTTCTGCGACAACAACCAGGAGGTCCAGGACATGGTACTCCAGGCATTCAAGATCGCCGAGGACAAGAGGGTCGCGCTTCCTATGTCCGTCGGCCTGGATGCGTTCATACTATCCCATACTGTCGAGCCAGTCGACCTAATGGATCAGGAAGCGGCGGACAAGTTCCTGCCAAAGTACGTTCCACCGGGAGCGATCATAGATCCTGATGACCCTGCCGTTGTCGGCGTGTTCACTCCTCCGGAGTACATGATGGAGTGCAGGTGGAACCAGGACAAGGCAATGAGAGAGGCGCCTAAGGTCATTGAGGAGGTCAACGTTGCGTTCGCGAAGCAGTTCGGGAGGAACCATGGCGGCATGATCGACCCGTACATGGTCGACGACGCGGATGTGGTCCTCATAACGCTGGGCACGGCCAGCTCGACAGCGCATGAGGTTGTCGATGACATGCGCAAGGAAGGCAAGAAAGTCGGCCTCGTGAAGCTCAGGTTCTGGAGGCCTTATCCGACGGCGCAGCTTAGGAAGATTGCCGAGAAGGTCAAGGCGGTTGGCGTTTTCGACAGGGCGGTTTCATACGGTGTCGCTGGCCCATCATTCATAGAGTTCAGGAACGCGGCCTACGGGCTCAGCGTCCCGACGATGAACTTCATAGGCGGTCTTGGCGGCAGGGACGTGTCGCTCGCAGATATCAGATTCATGTACGAGCGATTGCTCGAGGCCGCGAAGACGGGCAAGGTCAAGCGCGAGATCACATGGATGGGAACCAGGGGGGTGGAGCAGTGAAGCTGAAGGAGATGCCTGACGAAGAACTGTTTACGAGAGGGCACACGGCTTGCGCTGGTTGCGGAGCAGCCATCGCTGCAAGAAACCTGATCAAGGTCCTGGGTAAGGATACGGTCGCCGTCACACCAGCCTGCTGCCTGTTGATATTCAGCGCGACATACCCGCTCGTTTCGTGGAAGATCCCCTACCATCATGTCGCATTTGAGAACACGGCCGCGTGTGCGACTGGCATGAAGCGCGCCCTCAAGGTTAGGGGCAAGGACAACACGACGGTCATGGGCATCGCCGGCGACGGCGGCACAGCGGACATCGGCATTCAGGCATTGTCCGGCGCTGCCGAGAGGAACGAGGACATACTGTACGTGATGTACGACAACGAGGCGTACATGAACACGGGCATCCAGAGGTCCGGCTCGACTCCATTCGGTGCGTGGACGACTACGACGCCTGTCGGCAAGGTCAAGGCTGGGAAGGCCAATTTCAAGAAGGACATGCCGCAGATCATGATGGCCCACAATGTGCCCTATGTCGCCACAGCTTCTGTCGGCCACATCCAGGACTTCATCAACAAGTTCGAGAAGGCCAAGAAGATCAAGGGCTTCAGATACATCCAGGTGTACACGCCCTGCCCGACGGGGTGGAGGCACGACACGTCGAAGACGATTGAAATATGCAAGCTCGCGGTCGACACGGGCATGTGGACTTTGTACGAGAGCGAGAACGGCAAGGTCACGATAAACAGGAAGCCGAAGATGACACCTGTCCAGGAGTATCTGAAGCTGCAGGGCAGGTTCAGGCACATGACCGAGGCCGACATCAAGAAGCTCCAGGACTGGGTCACCAAGAAGTGGCAGGCCGACGAGAAGTACGCCCAGTGCAAATCGTAGACGCCTCGCGAGTATTCGCGATCGTCGTCAATAGACGCCCTTTACGGAACTCTCAATGACTGATTCCACTCCTTTGCCCCACTTACTCTGAGGGATCTTGACTGCAATCAATGACGCGAGGTCTGCCCTCCCGTTGAGGAACAATGGAATCTTCCTTCTCTCGGCTGCCGTCACAAGGACGAGGTAACTGGGCATTACCGGGCTTATTCGCAATTCCCGGATTTCGTCCCATCTAACGAAGAATGATTGTCGCTTCGGCGCGGTTCTTCCCACTCCTGTTGAATTGAGGACGAATTCGGATCGTCTCTGGATGAAGATCATCCAAAAAGCAGCCATCCAGAAGAATGCAGCAAACGCTGCATATGCAGTTGTCATAACGAGGCGCGTGTTCATCTCGGGCGATGCAGCATAGGAAATAGCTACTGCCAATTGCACGACCCCAAAAAGCACCAACGGAAGCGATGCGAACTTGGCCGCTTGCACAGGATAGTCAAGGACTAGATCTTTGGAAGTGCCGTCCCATCGCGAATCAGGGTGTAGGTTGGCCAGTGTCTTCCTACGAATCCATTTTCCTAGCACTGCACTAAGGGCAAACAGAACAACAATGGCTACTAGCTCTAGGCCAACCACAAGAAGCGAGTAATCTACTGAAGCCATCTCCAACCCAGATTGCATCTCATGCGGTGCGCGCTAAATAAGGATTTCGCGGCGAAGTCGCTCTTTGCGGTTAGAGACTAGAGTTCCTTCTTCATTTCCAGTTGTTTCATGGTCACTTTGAAATCGAACTTGTCGAGCATACGCAGGGTCGGCAGGTCATCATTTATGTTGTAGAGTGCGACCTTGAACGCCCCGAGATTGTAGAGTCTTGACAGTGCGAACTTGGCCAGGGAGGTCCCAATTCCTTTGCCTCTCTTCTCTGGTGCTACGCCGAGGAACGGGATGAAACCGCTCGTTTCCACGGTCCGGACCAGAACGAATCCACCATCGAGCTTGTAGCATTCGGCGCCCCGAGCGGACTGCAAAAGCGACTGGTTCTTCCTTCTCTGCCAGCAAGTGTTTCTGTACGATTCCTCGTGTAGCTTCAGCAGCTCGGATATCGTGGCGTTGCTCGGAAGGTCGCCAAAGCCCTCGAATCTAATCGGCCTCCCTTCTGCGGTGAGATATTTCCTGGTGGGTGCGTAGCCCATACCCTCGTAGAGCTTCTGCGCTCCATAATTACCCTCGATTACCTCGAGCGAAATCTCTCGTGCGCCTTTTCTGCGGGCGAAGTCCTCACCAGCAAGCATCAGATTTCGGCCCAACCCCCTTCTGCGATAGGTTGGCAGGACACCCACACCACCGATCCAAGCCTCTTGGCCGTCGATCACCGGGTTGACGTAACCGACTATCTTCTCACCGTCGAGAGCAACAAGAACGTTCGCAAGGTCTCCCCCCACGGACTTCAGGAAATCCAGGAAGAATGGCCTCGTCAACTTCATCGGGACTATGTAGTCCGCAAATATCCCGTTCTGCGCGTCGACTAGATAATCGAGCCGATCAGGTGCCAGGTGTTCGATCCGGAATACCTCGTTGTCCTTGGCCATCCTTTACCTTCTAGACCGCTTCCGGTTTCATGTGCGGGAACAGCAGAACTTCTTTGATGGACTGTGAGTTCGTGAGTATCATCGCGAACCTGTCAATGCCTATCCCGAGGCCTCCTGTTGGCGGCATGCCGCATTCGAGCGCCTGGACATAGTCGATGTCGATGGGGTGCGCTTCCTCGTCACCCTCCTGCTTCAGCCTATCCTGTTCTCTGAACCGTTGCTCCTGCTCTTCAGGGTCGTTCAGCTCTGAGTAGGCGTTCGCGAATTCCCAACCGTTGATGAAGAGCTCGAACCTCTCGACTAGTTCGGGGTTGCCCCTCTTTCTCTTTGCGAGCGGAGAAATCTCGATCGGGTGGTCGATGACGAATGTCGGGTTGATCAGGAATGGCTGAACCTTTTGGTCGAATATCTCGAACACAATCAGCCCGAGCTGGTTGCACGCTTCGGTGTCCCTAACGCCAAGCCGTTTGGCCGCTCCCCTCGCGTCCTCGACCGTTTTGAGCTTCGCAATGTCTACGTCGAGGTACTTCAGGATCGCATCGTGCATCGTGATCCTCGCCCATGGCCTGGCAAAGTCCAGGACTTTGTCGCCGTATTGGATCTTGTCGGTTCCCAGCATGTGCTTCGCGGTGTCATAGAGCAAGGACTCCGTGAGGTCCATGATGTTGTTGTAGTCGGCGTAGGCCTCGTACAACTCCAAGCTAGTGTACTCCGGATAATGCTGAGCGTCGATGTCCTCGTTCCTGAAATTGTGCCCGATCTCGTAGACCTTCTCGAGCTCTCCGACGATGCATCTCTTGAGGTACAGCTCGGTCGCTATCCTGAGATAGAGATCCATGTCCAGGTAGTTGTGGTGAGTCTTGAACGGTCTCGCGAGTGCTCCGCCGTAGAGTGGCTGCAGGATCGGGGTCTCCACCTCGAGGAATCCCTTCTCGTTGAGCCAGTCTCGCATGAACGCCACCATCTTGCTCCTCTTGATGAAGTTCTCGCGCACGTCCTGGTTCATGATCAGGTCGAGGTATCTGCGTCTGTACCTGTTCTGGACGTCCTGCAACCCGTGGAAAGTGTCAGGGAAGGGCTCGAGGGCCTTCGAGAGTATCTCGAAGTCTTTGATGGCGACTGTTGTCTCGCCCATCTTCGTCCTGAAAGGGTGGCCTGTGACACCCACGATGTCTCCTCTGTCGAGCGACTTGAAGAGATCAAACTTCTCCTTGCCCAGCTCGTCGAGCTTGAAATAGACCTGGACCTTCCCCTCGCGGTCTTGGAGGTCCGCGAACCCCGCTTTTCCGTGAAGTCGCAAGCCCATGATCCTGCCAGCCGTCGAGATTTCCTGCGGGCTCCGCTCGGAGCCCACCGATACGAAATCCTTCTTGAGCTTTGCCGAATCGTGAGTCCGTACGTAAGTGTATTTCTGGTACGGGTCCAGACCTCTCGCTTTGAGCTCTTTGAGCTTGTTCTTTCGAACTGCTCTCAGGTCGCTCTCTTCCTCAGTCATTCACACATCCCTCGCATGGGGCATCTCTTTCTGCATTCCGACCGGCCTACTTAAAAGTAGGCCGATTAACCGGTTGTTGTCGTTGTCTCGCTCTTTCTGATTCACATTGCCCACCAACATCTATCGGTCGAAGCCAGCAAGAAAGTGCGGGCTTCGCTAGCTCTTGGTCTTGGAGCTGACAATCTCTTTTATCGCCGACAAAAGCTCCTCGATCCTGAAAGGTTTGAGCAAAAACCCCTTTGCGCCCGCGGCCCTGGCCTCCTTCTCAATGTGTAGGTCTGCACTGCCGAAGAAGATAGTAGCGGCTGGGTTTATCTTGAGGATCTCCTGCGTGGCGCTGACTCCATCCTTGACAGGCATCCTCTGGTCCATGATGATTATCACGGGCTTCTCTTTCATGTCTCTGTATTTCCTAACGGCCTCCTCGCCGTCCGAGGCGACACCTATGACTGTGTGCCCGTTCGCCTCCAAGATATCCCTGTAGAGGTCGACGATGAACTTTTCATCATCTACAAGGAAGACTGTGGCTATTGTACAACCTCCTGAGCCTGTGCGCTATTGCATGCCAACTGCGAATGCCCAGAACATGTCTTGTTGGGCTGCTCGCCTGCCAAGCCAGACTGGGTCATGTCGATTGACTTGGACGTTATTTAATGCTTTTCACAATGTCGACTACCCTGGGAATCTGCATCTGGGAGTGCTTTCGGGTGCCGTAAACATTTAAATATGGAATCGTCTGATAGGTCTTCCGAGACCTATGGCGAAGGACAAGAAGGGCGAAGGATTCCACTCAGCAGCTGGTCTCATCAGATACTTCGACTCTGAGGACGACAAGGCGCTCAAGGTCAACCCGTGGTTGGTTGTGGCGCTGTGCATCGCTGTCTCGGTCCTGGTTCTGACCCTCGGCGCCCTTGCACCGACCTAGACCTTTTCAGCAGCTTTTGGCAGCAAGACTCTGAAGACACTACCCTGTGAGCGGTCGCCTGGCACCCTGTCCTCGACCCAGATTCTCCCCTTGTAGGAGTTCACGATTGTCTGCGCGATGTGCAGTCCTAGCCCGCTGCTACCGCCTTCAGCACTCGAAGCCTGGGTGAATCGATCGAATATGATGGGCTTGAGCGCGTCATCGACGCCAGGCCCTTTGTCTGCGACAGAAACGCACCACATCATCCGCTTGTCCTCGCGCTGCTCCGTTATCTCGATATCGATCTCCGCTATCTCGTGCATGTCGAACTTGATTGCGTTTGTGAAAAGGTTCAGGAAGACGTCTTTCGCAAGGTCGTTCATCATGCTCGTTCGGGGCGCTCCATCGTCGTTCAGTAATTTCAGCTTCGATTGCTTGCTCGGACTAAATGACTCGGCTGCCGCAAACGCATCCCTCACAACGGCGACTGTGTCCATCGGCTTGAGATCCTTTCCGGTCGCGATTTCAACTTTCGCAAACAGCTTGACATTGTTGATCAGCTTGTTCAGGTTCCAGACCTGGTCCAACGCCTTTGCGAGGCTCTTCCTTGATGGTTGAGGGACGTCCTTCCTGGCCATCGCCAGCTCGACGAACCCGCTCACAGCCTGCGCGTAGTTGTTGACGTCGTGTCCGATGAGATCTATCAGGAGCTCGATCTTCTTCCTGTCCTTTGCGAGCTCCTCGTAGAGCTCGGCGTTCTGTATCGCGATGGCTGCAAGATCGGAGAATATCTCGATCGCCCTCAGCTTCTCGTCAGATGGAACCTTGCGGTCGTCGGGTTCATCAATCTCGAGATACCCGAGAAGGCTCCCGTCTCTGGCTTTCATCAGGAGGTCAATGTAGTCCAATTCTGCCCACTCGTCCGGAAATCTCCTCGCCCTTTCGAGCCTCTCTGGACGGGCAATGAATACCATGTCTTCGTCATCGGGTTCCCAATTCTCTGCCGGGATGTAGTAGGTGTTCGTGCTAACCCTGGACTCTGGCTTTAGGTCCTTCATCATCCTGTCGAGTGTGTACTTCACTTTCCTGATCTTCGCCTCTATCTCAGGCTCGAAGCCGTATGCGGCTCTGACTGCGAAGAGGCCTGTATCCTTCTCCCTGATTCCTATCGTGCATTTCGCAAGACCGAAAGTCTCTGATACCGTCTTGCATATCTTCTGGAGAAGGAGGTCCACGTTCTCGACGTACTGAAAATCCGAGGTCACCTCGAGTATACTTCCGATTGCTGCGTTCTTCAGGTCGTCTCCCGGGCGCCCGCTGCTTTGTTCATCCATCATTTGTCCACCGGTTTGCTGGAGAAACGCCAGTTCCTCTTCTGGATCCAACCCTGAATCCAGAAACGATTCATCGCATATCAAGCTATTGTGGCATGGTGTGCGCCCATTTGCCGTGTTGTCGACACAACTCCAGGGTCGAAGTCAATAGGCCGATGTACAAGCTTCGCCAATCACGCTGGCCGAAGGACCGATAGCGCTATATACGGCACAGCTCTTCCCGCGAATGCTCGAGGCGCATGGACATGGCAAAGGACGAAGTCGTGTTTGATTGCCTTCACGGGTAGATACACCCGTACCAGCCAGTGCGCCAAAGAGATTCTTGTGAGAGCCTTTGGGTCAGGCCCCGCCATCGTCCGCGGTCCAGCTGGCGCCATGGGGTTTCTGGAGGCTTTTGGATGACGACAGTCAGGATCGCCCTTCCAAACAAGGGCAGGTTGAACCAAAGCGCCATTAGACTGATGAACAAAATCGGATTTCCGATGCCGGATTCCAGCAACCGGACGTTGCTGGCCGAATTCGGAAAGGGAAGATACGAGGTGCTCCTTGCCAGAGCCCAGGACATTCCTGAGTTCGTGGAGATGGGTGCGGCTGACCTTGGAATCACTGGGCTGGATCTTGTGATGGAAACGGAAAGGGACGTAGAGAACTTGATGCAGCTCGACTTCGGGAGATGCAGACTGGTTGTCGCAGTGCCCGAGGATTCAGCGCTCGAGATTCCAGAACAGGTCGAGGAGGGTTCCACGGTCGCCACATGTTTTCCAAATCTGACCAAGACGTACTTCGAGAGCCTCGGAAAAACGGTGAGGATAGCTGAGGTGACGGGCGCCACGGAGGTCGCACCTCAGGTGGGTCTTGCGGATGTGATCACAGATCTGACTGAGACAGGCTCGACTCTGAAGTTGAACCACCTCAAGGAGATTGGGGTTATCCTCGAATCGCGAGCTGTCCTGATAGCCAATTCGAAATCTATGACTGAGAAGCGCGCAAGGGTCGAGGAACTTACGAGCGCGTTGGAGAGCGTGATGAACGCCTCGAGGAAAAGGTATCTCCTAGCGAACATACCCAAGAGCAGCTTGCCGAACCTTGGCATTTTGCTGCCGGGAATCTCAGGACCAACCATCATGAGCATCATGGGCAGGGATGACTTGGTGGCAATCCACGCCGTGACCAACGAGGACGAGATCAACGGCGTCATTACCATACTCAAGAGCATAGGTTCGACCGGCATACTTGTCATGCCAATTGAAAGGATGGTACTTTGAGATGCTAACCTACGAGCTGAACAAGATGAGCGAAGGGGAGGTCAACGGGATCCTTTCTCGAAGGGGCGTTGACCTCATTGGGGCGGCTGCGATTGCAGGACCGATCATCGATGAGGTGAGGTCAGGAGGCGACGCGTCGGTTGTCAAGTTCGCGAAGAGATTCGACGGATTCCGAGGATGTCCGCTGACAGTGTCCCGAGACAAGATCCGATCTTCGCGAAGAAGCGTGTCGAGAGAAACCCTCAGGGCACTGACAACGAGCAAGCGGAGGATAGAGTCATTCCACTCGAGACAGACTCTTGAACCATTCATGTACAGAGATAGTTGCGGGACCATGGGACAACGAGTTGTCCCCCTCGATCGCATCGGCGTCTACGTGCCGGGTGGAACCGCGAACTACGTGTCGACAGTCCTTATGGCATCAATCCCTGCGCGCATCGCAGGTGTCAAGGAAATCGCGATGTGCACGCCAGGCAGGAACGGCACGGTGCCTGATGAGATCCTGGCAGCTGCCGACTTGTGCGGCATCACAGAGGTTCATCCTGTCGGCGGAGCTCATGCTATCGCCGCGATGGCGTATGGTACCAAGTCGATTCCAAAGGTACAGAAGATCGTCGGTCCCGGAGGCAACGTCGTCACGGCCGCGAAGCTGCTCGTGAGGAACGATTGCGAGATCGATTTCTTGGCAGGGCCCTCCGAAGTCCTGGTGATTGCCGACAAGAATGCGGATTCTACGCTGGTCGCTGCTGACATGCTAGCCCAACTAGAGCACGACCCTCTCGCGCGCGCACTTCTAGTCACGAACTCCAAGCCGCTCGCTGATCGGACAATGAATGAGCTTCGCCTCCAACTTGCGAAGGCGAGCAGGAGGGAGATAGCATCTAAGGCGGCCAAGAAGGGTGCAATCGCGATCATCACAGGGTCGATTGCTCGGGCAGTTGCGTTCTCGAACGACTACGCTCCTGAGCACCTTCTCGTTGACGTGAAGAACCCGATGACCGTGTTGGACAAAGTGCAGAATGCGGGTTCTGTGTTCATAGGGAGATACTCTTCGGTCGCGTTCGGGGACTATTGCAGCGGCACGAACCACATACTCCCGACCAAAGGGACAGCCGTCATGAAGTCCTCCCTCTCTGTCTACGACTTCCTCAAGATTATACCATATCAGTGCATTAGCCGAA
>JBGQAM010000075.1:0-7855 GCA_041494275.1 Thermoplasmata archaeon
GGTATGCGTCCACGCCGCCGAGGTACTTGAACAGGAGCGACTTGCCCTCCATGACAGGCATTCCGGCCTCAGGTCCGATGTCACCGAGACCGAGCACTCTTGTGCCGTCCGAGATCACAGCGACTGTGTTCCACCTGTTGGTGTGGATGTACGATAGATCCTTGTCCTTGTTGATAGCCTTGCATGGCTCAGCGACGCCTGGCGTATACCATATGGCGAAGGCGTTGAAGTCCCAGACGGCGCACTTCGGCACTATCTCGATCTTCCCCTCGTAGAACGGGTGATAGATCATAGCGAGCCTGGCGGGCTCGTACGCCTTCTTCAGAGCCGCTTCCACCGACATCTTCTCCAGCGGTTTCCCAAAGACCTTCTTCTTCGCCGGAGCCTTCCTCACGGCTTTCTTCACAGCCTTCTTCTTGGCCGGCTTGGATTTCTTTGCCATTCGAATCTACCTCATCTATTTCGTTCGATATCGAAAGTCGTCATTCGGATTTCTCAAATCCGACAAGCGGAGAAGGATATCGTCGATTAAAACATTATCGTGGTACGGATGGAGGTTGGCTTGTCCACTCCGACCAAGGGCAATAAACACCGAGACGAGAATTGAACATATAATAGGGGCAAAACGCTTCTCGACGGCGATGAAGGCTCTCGTTCTTGACGGATACACTGACGAACCGGCATGCCTGGGAGTGCCCCCTTTCGTCTCTCCTTACGCGAGGCTAGCTTTCGGCGCACTTGCGAGTGCGGGCGCCGAGGTCGACTACGTGACCATAGACCAGTGGCGGTCCAGGACGGTCAGGCTCGATAGATTTGACCTCTTGGCGGTCATCAGGAATATCGCTGTCCCCGGCAAGTACCTGAGAGGAATGCCAGCGAGCGATAGGGAGCTGATAGACATCGCTTCCTCGTTCAATGGGAGAAGCACAGCGAGCCTGGGTGTCGTCCCCGATAAAGCCCCATCAAACCTGACGGAGGCTTTCGATCACGTTGCATCCGGCGATTTCGATGCTTCGATCCATGATCTCGTCACAAATGGCGAATTCGTGCAACGGCGGCGGACCTACGCGGAATGGAATTCGTGGCTTGTTAGAGGAGCGAGTGTGTGCGCTCACCATCCCGACTATGGGGGACAGCTCATCGCAGAGGTCCAGATGTACCGCGGCTGTGTCAGGTACATCAGCGGCGGGTGCAAGTTCTGCATCGAGCCGCTGTTCGGCGACGTTCAGTTCCGCAGCCCATCAGACATACTCGCCGAGGTCGAGGCGTTGACAAATGCGGGTGTCCGCAACTTCAGGCTGGGAGCGCAGTCCTGTGTCTACTGCTACATGTCGGATGAGACTGGCAGGTCAGAGACCCCGACACCCAACTCAGATGCCATCTCGAGACTCCTCAAAGGCATCCAAGCCATCGCCAGACCTGAGGTCTTCCATCTCGACAACGCGAACCCCGCGGTGATAGCGGAGCATCCGAAGGAATCGCGAGAGATTACCAAAGCGATTGCGGAGTTCTGCACCAGCGGAAATGTGCTGGCCTTCGGCTTGGAGTCGGCTGACCCGAAGGTGGCGAAGGTCAACAACCTCAACGCGACCGCTGAGCAGACTCTCGAAGCCATCAAGCTCGTGAACGAGATAGGCGCTTCGAGAGGGCCAACCGGACTGCCGCTAGTCCTTCCAGGCATCAACTTCGTCTGCGGGCTCGACGGGGAGACGAAGGAGACCTACAGGGTCAACCTCGATTTCCTCAGAGATGTAGTGAGTCGAGGTCTTATGCTTAGGCGAATCAACATAAGACAGGTCATCCCGTCGAGGACCGAGTTCCCAGGCGTGAGGTCCAAGGCGGATTTCACCAAGTTCAAGAGAGCTGTCCGGGAGGAGATAGACGGGCCATTACTGGAAAGGCTCGTCCCGGACAGAACCATACTGCGATCCGTCTACGCTGAGGTCAGGGAAGGGGGAAGAACTTTCGGGAGGCAAGTCGGGACATACCCTTTGCTGGTGTCCATATCTTACGCCGTCGACATCGGCAGGAGAATCGACGTGGCCGTCACCGGACGGGGTTTCAGAAGCGTCAACGGGGTCGAACACCCGACCGATGCGAACTCCGCAACCCTCTCGATGCTCGAGGCGATCCCAGGAATCGGCAAGAGAAGGGCGATGAGCATCGTCAGGAAGAGACCTTTTGCCACCGAGGCTGAACTCTGGAAGCTCTTCGATGAACCCAATGCTTTGGCCTTTGCGCAGTTTCACCTAGCCTTGAGAAATGTAGTAGAGAAGCAGTAGACAGTTACTTGTACGAACCTTTCGATTTGAGGGGGAGCAGGGGGGGAGCGCTTGGAAGTATCAACGGCTGCGAAATATCCGTTTCTGAAGGAGTCGGCCAAGTATCTGAGAGATACGGGTGTGTCTCTCGATCAACTCGTCTCCAACGTCGCGTACGAGCGCGCGCGCTATCAAGGAAGAGGACGCGTGATGGAAGCCCTTGATGACGGTTCCATCGACGACCACCCCATCTCCTCAAAGATTGACGCGACGATCGAGCTGCTCAGTTACCCAATCGCTAGGATGATCGTTTCTGCCGTCGCGGACCCTGCGTTCGTGAGAAGATACGCGATAGCCGAGGCGAAGAAGGCGAACGAGAGACTCAAGGGGGAGAGCACCGAGTTCGTCATGAAAGTGGCAGATGAGCTCGGCCTCGAAGTCTCGACAGACGATGGTGGATTCTCTGTCGATTTCGCGGACTTCCTGAGGTTCTCAGCGACCATGAGAAGCAAATCCTGGAAGCTCGTGAACCAGAGGATGAGGGGAGGCAGGGTTCTCATCAACAAGCTCAGGCTCGTGAGGATAGTCGAGCAAATGCTAACGGAAAAGATCTCCTCCGAGCTGCCTCTCGAGGTCAATGACGAAATTCTCCAGAGGTTCTCGCGCGAGATAGGCGATATAAGACAGACTTTGGAACAGAGGAGAAAGGACCAGCGCGCTCAGGGGATGGGAAGGCTCAGCATCGTGAGGTTCCCGCCCTGCATGAAGAAACTCCTGGCTATGATAAGGGCAGGAGAGAACGTCCCTCACACTGGCAGGTTCGCGCTGGTGGCATTCCTACACACGCTCGGCATGGATTCCGACGAAATCCTCGAGACCTTCTCGAGCGCCCCCGATTTCGACGAGCGGAAGAGCAAGTATCAGGTAGATCACATTACTGGGGAGATATCAGGCACCGAATACACACCGCCAGAGTGCAGCACGATGAAGAGCTATGGAATCTGCTTCGACCCGGACGCTCTGTGCAACAGGATCAAACACCCATTGAACTACTACAGGGTCAAGGGAAAGGCATTCAGGTCAGGGAAGTGACTTCCATATCGTGTGAGCGCGCTGCAGAGCGGTGATATTGCCAGCGAGACCGAAGTATATCATCATCCACGCGATGAGCGAATAGCCGAAGATGTCATTGATGTCGATCGAAGACGTCCCGGACAGTTCGAATACATATTGTATCAATGCGACGACAACAAGGACGGCGATTCTGTCTGCTCTGCCAAGTATTCCCCTGTACTCCCTGCTAAGACCAAGCGCCTGAGCTTGGGTTCCCATGTAGCTGGCGAGCATAACGCCGATCACGGCGAACAAGGCGAACGACACGGGGCACCTGACGCTCAGGCCAATCGCAGCTAGAATTATCGCATCTGCATATCTATCGATGACGTGATCGACAAAATCACCGCGCTTCGTTGCCTTCGAGGAGATCCGAGCGACCTGCCCGTCAAGAGCGTCTAAGAAGCCGCTCAAGAGAACCATGATCGCTGCAATCAGCAGACCAGTGGTCCAGTCAACTGCAAAGAAGACTGCTGCGAGAATTGCGAAGACGAGCGACGCAAGCGAAATGTAGTTCGGGTTGACGTTGCTGAGACGTCTCGCCACGGGCGAGAGAATCTTGTCTGCATCGTTGCGATAGTTGTCTAGAACCAGCTCAGAACCTCCTCGCTCCAGTCAACATTGCCTGCACGATATTTGTTCCTTTCTCCCGAGATGATGTCCTCGATGGCCTTGGCGACCTCGCCAGGCTTCTTGTGAGTCGTATCGATCTCGCAAACTTCGGCAACGTTCTCGAGCGCTTCGACCAAGACAACGTCGACCGCTTCGGCCTCCACGTTTTCCTGGATCTTTTTCTCGTCCCACCCCTTCCTTCTCAAGCGTTTCTCGAGCACGGAGGGAGAGCAACGAAGCACAATGGCGACATCGGGTTTCAGAAGATGCGAGAAATGCCCTTCGAGGATGGTATCATCGTCGAGCTTTGACAACGACCTAGCTAGCTTTGTGACGTCAACCTCTCTCGTCTTGCGTTTCCTATCGTACCCAGACGCAGCATCGTATCTGTCGACAAGATCGTTCACATGTACGACGGGCATGCTCTTGACCAGGGAGCATGCGCTTGTTTTTCCCACCCCAGGAGTGCCGGTGACGGCGATCCTCATGCAGGTAGGGATACCAAGTTGCGCGGATATCAAGCTTCAGCGGAAATGGCGGTCAGATGGCGTCGAGCAAGGTCTTGGCGAACTCGAGCCTGATGCCGTTCTCGCGCATCCTGCGGACGAGCGCATGCGATATACCGAGAACGGCCTTCTCATCTGTCGGGAACTCGACGCCGCAATCGATGTCCATGAGCACGAGATACTCGGGACGCGATAGGCCGACACGGACGGGTCTGTGCGGCGACTTCGGCCCGATAGAATTGGTTGGCATACTTCCAGTGCTCCCTTCGTTGATCATCCACACAATCCTGCGAACCATGTTCCAGAGGAAGCTCTCGGCTCTGAAATCAATCGCACAGAAAATGCCCGCATCAGATATTTCGATGGAATCGATCTTCCTCATGGGGTTCCGTTTATCCTTCCGTGCGTACCCAGAGAAGTCGTGGACACCGACGAACCGAGATGCGAGTTCGCGCATCAGTTCCAGATTCTGGCCGGTGTTCGCGAGATAGTACCTGTACCAGCGCTGCTTCGCGGCCCTTGGGTTGAATGCGTCAGGCACCTCGATTGCGGAATAGACCCAGACGCCCTCCATCTTGGAGTTGACGGCCGAGCAGAGCCTTGAGCGAGGGAAAGATGTCCGGAGCGAGATGATGTTCCCGAGAGCGCTCACACCGCGGTCGGTCCTGCTGGAGCTCCTGTACCCACATTCGCGCGCTGACCTGATGGCGCCGACCCTCGCCAGAGCTCTGACGAGCTCTCCCTCGACCGTAATCTTCTCGGGCTGTCTCTGGAAGCCGTAGAATCCGGAACCGTCGTAGGCGAACTTGAGAGCGATTCTGCGTTCGTGGTCCACGCCAGCGTCATCAGCTACAGCGTTAAATACCTAGGGTATCTGTGCTGGGTACGTGCCCCAATTCAGAGTTGTTCTGATCGAACCGCTGAACGATGGCAACATCGGAGCGATAGCTCGCTCGATGAAGAATTTCGGGCTCGAAGAACTCGTGCTTGTGAGGCCCTGTGCGGTCGGCGAGGAGGCCATAAAGAGGGCGATGCACGGCATCGACATCCTGAAGAACGCGCGCACTGTATTCGCTGATGATGAAGCGTTTGATGGAATCGATTTCATTGCTGCGACTTCGGGCGTGGACACCGTCAACGAGAAGAACTTCTCCCGCATCTCCATGCCTCCGAAGGAATTCGCTGAGAAGATCCGAGGTACGGAGGGGAAGATGGCTCTGCTTTTCGGCCGAGAGGATTTCGGCCTGGACAAGGGACTGATCAGGAGATGCGATTTCCTAGTGACGATCCCTGCCAACCCCGACTACTCGATCCTGAATATTAGCCACGCAGCCGCCATCCTGTTCTATGAGTTGTTTTCAGCCGGGATTGTCAGATGGGAACCGAGGAAAGCTGGTGATGTCGAGAAGGACAAACTCTACGAATACTTCTCGATGCTTCTGGACGCGATCGACTATCCACCCCACAAGAAGGAGAAGACCAAGGTCATGTTCAGACGGCTTATAGGACGAGCAGTCCCGACCACCTGGGAGTTCCACACCCTGATGGGCGTGGTCGACGGCGCGGTGAAGAAATCCACAACAGGTGTATTGCCCAAGAAGAAACGAGATGAGAAAAAGGGGTAGCATCCGTCGAAGTTACGGTGACGGATGCATTTCTGTTTGTTGTATGTTGGGGGAGGAATTGTTTATCCTATCATGTCAATGCCAGCGTAGCCAGCTGACGGGCCGCCGACTATCTCATCGATCCCGATAGACTTCCTTGCAGCGTCCATCGATGTAATGCCGGTCACAATCCCGATGAGCTTGATGTTGGATCCGAAGTCTTCGTCGATTCTCGCGCCGAGCTTCACGTTCGCGCTGTCACTGAGTTCGCTCGTGACGCCGTTAAAGACCTGGTAAGCCTTCCTCAGGGAGAGGGAGGGGCCGCCCGTGATGTGAATCAGGGCGCCCGAAGCTCCCTCAATGTCGACATCGAGCAAGGGGTTGTTGAGCGCGTCCAGCACCACTTTTTCAGGATCTTCGCTCTCGCCGTACAAGACGGTCGATGCTCCGCCATGAATCATCATGGTCCGGAAGTCCGCGAAGTCCAAGTTGATCATGCTCGTTTGGCAGATCGTTTCAGTGATCCCTGAGATCACTTCTGATATGAGCTGGTCCATCACCATGAAGGCCTGCTCGACGGGCAGTTTCGGCACTATCTCTAGCAATCTGTTGTTGTCTAGGATTATCGTGCTATGAGCCCGTTCTTTCAGTTTCGCGATGCCCATGAGCGCTGTTCTCAACCTGCTCTTCTCGATGTCGAAAGGTAGTGTGACCAGGGAGACAACTACAGCTCCGTGGTTCTTTGCGGTCTCCGCGACGACAGGAGCTGTTCCGGTGCCTGTCCCGCCGCCCATTCCCGCAGTGATGAATACGATATCGTAGTCCCTGACGAGCGCGTCAATCTTGTCGATATCGTCACGGGCCATCTTCTCACCCAACGCTGGATCGCCGCCTGTCCCATAGCCATGGGCAAGGTGTTCGCCGATCAGCAGACGCTTGTCCGCATTGATCCTGGCGAGGTGGAAGCTGTCTGAGTTGATCGCGATGGTGTCCACGCCATCAAGCTCGAGCCGCCCGAGCCGATGGACGCTGTTTGATCCGCCGCCCCCGCAGCCAATCACGCATATCTTGGGAGCTAGATGGGCCTCGAAATCGCATCCGCTGTCGAGGGCGTCCTTGATCAACTTATCAAGCAAGCCAATCGCCCTCCTTCGAGCGCCATAGCTCATGCGTGTACACGTGTGCGACCATGATCCCATCCCTGCGCCTGTGTTTAGAGCGTCACCTTTCCAGTTCTTCCATCGCTTTGGACACTCGCTTTCGTATGTATTCGCGCACTGCGTTCCTGATGGCGTCGTCCACAGAAACGGAGTCGCCCTCCTGAACAAGCTGCTTCAGGTTGACGACGTTTCCTTTCGGAAGCTCGACTGTGATCTTTTCGATGTACTCGGGCGTGAATTCGCCTTCGACGAACTTGTCAATGGCAGCTCGAATTGCGTCAGATATTGTGGAGAACTTGCCCTGGTCAACGAGCGCCTGCAGCGCTTGAACCCTCTCGTTGGGCAACCTGATTGTGACCCTCTCTGACTCTACCATCTGGCCGCCTTCTGCCGTCCGACGATATTCGGTGTTTCGTCAGACAAATGTCAGTATGGATTGCTAAGTATTTATAATTTACTTGAACGGGCCAGCACCGTGAAAAGGGTTGCCAATTGGCAGAACTGGCCGGAGGTGCTATATCAACCCATATCCTAGACTCCGAGTGCCCATCCTGTGCGGCTTCGTGCGGTCTCGATCCCAGGGAGATGACGACTGCCTA
>JBGQAM010000013.1:0-30292 GCA_041494275.1 Thermoplasmata archaeon
CGGACTTGGATCCCACGGCGGCGGCGATGCTGGCGCGCGTCTTCTCGAAAGCGGGAATCCCAGCCACGGCCAGGAACGACATCTCTCGTGAGATATGGGCAAAGGCAGTGGTTAGCGCATGCATCAACCCCGTGACTGCAGTGTTGCGAGTGCCCAATGGAAAGCTCCTCGACAGCCCGGTTATCTCGCGTTTCGTTCGTGAGGTTTGCCAGGAATGCATTGATGTCGCGTGTTCGGAAGGAATTCGGTTGAGTTCTGCATCAATGTACGCGCGCGTGCGGGCAGTGGCAAGAGACACCTCAAGGAACTTGTCCAGCATGCTTCAGGATGTCGAGCGTGGAAGTAGGACGGAGATAGGCCAGATAAACGGGGTGTTCTGCAAGACTGGCCGGGACGACGGCATTCCGACTCCGTTGAACAACGCACTGGTAGCGATAGTCAATTCACTTGAGGGCGTCAATGACAGGCAGAAAGGTTAATATCGTGACACGATGCATTTCCGAGTTGTGGTAAGATGGTTGATGTAAGAGAATTGGCAGCCAACGCCAAAGTGCTCAGGAAGAAAGGCCTGGGCGTAAGAGAAATCGCAGATGAGCTTCACCTCTCCGTGGATACTGTCAACTACCTGATTGAATACGGAGCGGAAGGGCTGCCTCCATCGGATGTCAAGATCGGGTGGAGGTCAGTAGGTGTATCTGGATACCGCATCGGGCTGATGTCCGAGCTGATGGCTGATATCGCTCTCGAGGAACTGAGCAAGAGCGAGAAAGATGCCGACGTCGTGCTCGGGATATCAATCAACGGTGTTCCCTTCGCTACTCTACTCGCCGAGATCATGGGACTTGATGTCGGGGTCTACAGACCGCACGCAGAGAGTCAGGCGGGGGGCGCATTCAGCTCCAACTTCGCCTCTGTCGCTGACGGGAAAAAGATCATAATCGTAGATGATGTGCTCAGCACGGGCGCGTCGATCAAGGGTGCCATCACCGACATCAAAGAGGTAGGCGGCGTTCCCGTTCTGGCTCTCGTGATAGTCAACAAGAGCAGCCTCAACGAGGTCGATGGCGTCCCGCTCAGAGGTCTCATCCGGGCCAGGTCGATCGGTGGAACGATCCTTGGTGGCGGCGCAAGCAAGGGCTTCCCGTACGGTTAGAACTTCTTCGCCGAAGCCTTCAATGCGTCGACGACGGGCATCTGCTTTCCCAACATCAGCCGTTCGAGGGCGCCCCCTCCGGTGCTCACGTAGGACACTCTGCTGATGTAACCGAACTTGTTGGCCGCTGCTGACGAGTGCCCTCCTCCGATGACTGAGAACGCCTCAGATTCGATGATCGCTTGGAACAGCTCGCAGGTCCCCCTGCAAAACGCCTCCTTTTCGAAGACGCCTGGCGGCCCGGATAGAAAGATTGTCTTGGAGGTCATCACGATCCGTCTGTACTTCTCGATCGTAACAGCACCTATGTCCTTGATGGCTGCGTCCTCTGGAATGCCATCCAGCTTGTATTCGACTCTTTGTCCCTCGACGTCGATGGCTGCATCTTCAGGAAGATGCAGTTTCGGACCGTGGGCCGACATGAGCTTCTTGGCCCTTTCAATGACTTCATCCGTGATGTCCTTCTTCGCAAGTGCCTCCGTTCTCGAACCGATATTCCTGCCCAGCGCCCACAGGAAGGCGTATCCCGCCAATCCGGCAATCAGTATGTTGTCCACATGCTCCCGCTCTGAGAGGACCTCGATGACCGGCAACGCGTCTGCGAACTTCGTTCCCCCGAAAATGAATGTTGAAGGTCTCTTCGGGCTCTGGAAGACCTGGGTGAGTGTCTTGACTTCTTTTTCCATCAGCCTTCCAGCAGCCGAGGGCAGGACCGAAGTGAAACCGACCAATGAAGCGTGCGATCGGTGAGACGAACCGAAAGCATCGTTCACGAAGATGTCGAACAAAGGTGCGAGAGTCTTCACCAGATCCGACTCGGCGTGCTCCTGAGGTGACTTCTTCGCTTGCTCCTCCGGAAAGTCCCTCACATTCTTCAGCAGGATGCATTGTCCCTCAGCCAGACCCTCGATTGCTTTGACTGCGTGCGGTCCAATCAGATCGTTGACATAGACAACCCTTCTTCCAAGGTATTGGCTCATGTACGCAGCGTGTTCATTCAGTGGGATGAAGTCGTAGTCTCCAGGTCTGCCCTGATGTGCCAACACCGCGGTTTTGGCACCTCTATCCATGAGTTCTCTTATTGTAGAGACACACCCTTTGATCTTAGAACCATCCTGGAGTCTCAAAGTCTTCTCATCAACAGGAGAGTTGATGTCTATTCGGAGAAGGACTCGTTTTCCCCTCAAGTCAAAATCATCAAGGGTGTGGAACCCCATTCCGCTGACAGTCTTCTTCCCCGCCGACCCAAGGTCATCGGCATGAGCGTGGCGCAAACAACCTGAGTCGTCCGAGTTCTCTTCCAAAGTCCAAACCCCCGCCCGAGTGGATGCCCGGCAGTCGGACTGCATCAGCCCGATCTCCCAGATTGGACGAACGGTATAAATGAGTACCTACCTAACATAGTCGAAAGTATTTAGATGGAGAACACACTTAGCAGAAATGAAATGGAATTCGGCCGTGTTTTTGCACCGCGGGATCCTGAATGGATGTGTTGGATTTGAAGGGAATTGAGATCGAGGAGCTTCTAGTCAAGGACGTTATGAGCTCGTCTGCTGTGACAGCCACCAAAGGAGAGACCCTGTCCGATGTCATCTCCCGAATGAAGAAAGACCACCTGAGGGAGATCCCTGTTTTGGAGGGGAACAAGCCCGTCGGTCTAGTGAGCTACTCGTCATTTCTTCTGAGAAGGAGTCTGCCGCTATCATCGAAGGTCGAGCAGGTCATGCATCCAGCACCTAGGCTTGAGGAAGATATGCCAATCACGAAAGCTGTCGAGGAAATGATGGCTTCGGGAGTCAGGGGTGCTCCTGTCGTGAGGAACGAGAAGATGGTTGGTTTCGTTTCCAGAACAGACATCATCAAGGTGCTTCCAAATGTGGAGCAGCTCAAGAACAAGAAGGTCTCGGAGTTCATGACCAGGAACCCTCAATCCGTCACCGAGAGGGATAGTGTTCGCAGAGCTCAGATGCTGATGAAAGGCCTCATGGAGAAATCGCTTCCAGTTGTCGACAAGAACGGCAGGCTGGTCGGTGCCGTGAGCATGCACGAGGTCATGGAGGTAATCTGGTCGCCCAAAGGATCAAAGCCATACAATGAGCTAATCGGGAGTGACAAGGAGCCTCCCGATATCGCTGTCGGCAGCATCATGAGCCAGCCAGCGATCTCAGTCTTGCCCAGTGACTCCATCGGCAAGGTCGCGTCGCTCATGCTGGAAAAGGGTCTGGCAACCATCTTCGTACACGAGGGAGAGAGGCTCGTGGGAGTGGTATCGCAAGCGGACCTCATGGAACAGGTCATCAGCCTCAAGAAGAAAGAGGGTGTGTATGTCCAGATCACCGGGCTCGTCGAAGAGGACCCTGACGTATACACTGTACTCTATGACCAGATTGAGAAAGCGATGAATCGGATCGACAAGATACAGTTCCCGCGTGTTTTCACAGTGCATATCCAGACCTACCATTCTGAGGGAATGAGGAGCAAGTACAGCATCCACTGCAGGTTGACGACTGATCGGAGCATGTACTACGCTAGCCAGACCGACTGGGACATCTACAGGACGATGGATGCGCTGCTCAATCAACTCGAGAAGACTGTGAAGCGCGAGCACGAGAAGACGTTGGACTTGAGGAAGAAGAAGGCGACGGAACTATAGCTTCCAGTATTTGGAGGCTATCTGCTTGCACCTGACGATAGTCCCTCTCCCAAGGCAGCTGTTGTCTATGATGTCCGTGAACTCCAGGGGAACCTCGATCCCCTCGGTTCTCCCGATAACGCCTGCAACAACTTCCGAGAGTGCTTGGACATCGTAGCCTCCCTCCAACATGAACGTGATGCGGTTTCCGCATATCTTTGAAAGTTTGACTAGCTCCTCAGCCTGCCTGACATGCCCCTCAGAGGAGAGTGTCAGCGATGCCAGGGTGTCACGATAGTGCGTGTCCATTCCCCAGCTGACGAGCATCGCATCTGGTTTGAACTCGTTCACAATCGGCTTCACGACCTCTTCAAACGCAACGTCGAAAGTCGAGTCGCCACACCCCGACTGGAAGGGCATGTTGACGTTGTAGCCTTCGCCTTCACCCTTGCCAACATACTCCACAGGTCCTGTCCCTGGGAATATGCCAGCTTGGTGCGTTGAGATGTATAGAATCGTTGGGTCAAATGCGAAGATCTCTTGCGTGCCGTTGCCGTGATGGACATCGACATCCACGATCGCGATCTTCTTGTCCCCCATCTTTTGGAGGTATCTTGCGGCAATCGATATGTTGTTGAAGTAGCAGAAGCCCATGCCGTAGTCCTTGCCCGCATGGTGGCCTGGTGGACGGGTCAGGGCAAATGTAGGCATGCCATGCTCCTTCGAATACTTTGCAGCATCGACAGCACACTCCGCGGAAAGCGCGGCGATCCCGTATGTCTCGTGATGTACTTGGGTGTCAAGCGTGAGGCTGCAGTCACCGCAAGTTCTGATGAAATCAATGTAGTCGTCGCTATGAACTAAGAGCAGTGTCTCCAATCTTCCAGTCTTTGAGGAAATCACATTCTTCCATAGGCCGTGCTCTTCTAGCTTCTGCATGATACCCTTAAGTCTCTCGGGAGACTCGGGGTGGAAAGGATCCTGAACGTGACCCAAGAACTCATCGTTGAAGAATATGGCCACACATTCCTGAAGACTGCTCTCCGTAGATAAGCGTTTCTCGGCCATTGTACTCCCTCGCCATGATCGATACATGTCAGCCAATCTGCACCTGCTCCACTATCCGTTGGAGAGAGAGGTGCTGGCGTCATCCTAGAAGAAAATCACATGTCTATCGAAAGAGCTATCTCGGTTCTGGACGGTATCTTCCACAGTGGTACAATGGATATCGGACAGCTTGTCCTCCTCATAATTGCGATCGCGCTTGTCTGTATAGTCTTCTACATCAGTGGCGCGGTCGTGAGCGGGGACTGGGTCGTCCAAGCGCCATATGTGCTGCGAATCATCATCGTATCGATATTCGCCGTCGTGGCCATCCCAGTGCTTCGGGATGCGATGGGGGAGTTCGACCTCGGAGATCTGGGTCTTCTGTTTGCGTTCGTACTCCTCATCCTAGCTGTCAGGTTCATTATGGTCACTGAGTTGACCGTGGGTGATGAATGGCTCGCATCTATAGCCATTTCACTGATCGGCGTCGTGCTTTTCTACATAATCGACGAGGTCGCGATGCATCTGGCGCATATCCAGATGCTGTCGCTATTCTAGATTGTCAGGAATTCCTTGGGAGCGGACGTCAGTATTCTGCATCCTCTCTTCGTGACCAGGATGTCATCCTCAATCCGAACCCCGCCAAAATTCCTCTCGTACACTCCAGGCTCAACGGTAAGAACCATTCCTTCTCTCAGTGTCATGTCCCTTGCGGACGATATCGAGCCGGGGTCATGAACTGAGAGCCCAAGGCCGTGGCCTGTGCTGTGGATGAATTTGCCTTTGAACTTCGATCGGTCTATTATCCTTCTGGCTGCCTGATCGACTTCCTTTCCTTGAACACCATCGTGTATTGCATCGATGGCGGCCAACTGTGCTCTTAGGACGACATCGTACATATCCTTCTGCTTGGCGTGCGCTCTTGAGCAAACAAAGGTTCTCGTCAGGTCCGCTGCGTATCTCTTGTATGATGCTCCGAAGTCGAAAAGTGCCAGCTGTCCCTTCTTGAGTCTCCGAGATGCAGGGACATAGTGCGGTTCCGCAGTGCCAGGACCAAAGGACGCGTTGGTCGCAAAGGAGGGACCTGCCGCCCCCAGTTTCATCATCCTGTAGTTCAGCTCTGCCGCCGCCTCGGTCTCCTTCTGCCCTTCCCTCACGAGCTCTGGTATCTCCTCCGCGGTCCTGCATGTAATGTCGCAGGCCTTCTTTATGTGAGAGATCTCCTGTTCGTCCTTGATCATCCTGGCTTTGCCGAGTGCTTCTGACACGTCTTTCAATCTGGCTCCCTTCGCGCACCTCCTTATGAACTGGTAGTTCGCGTGGGTTAGCTCTCGTGAATTGATGCCGATTCTCTCGCACCCCTTGAGGCGCCTTGCCAGCGTTTCGTCGCGCTCCTTTCTAGTCTGGAACACGGTGGTCTTGGCTCCAGCTAGCCTCGCGCTCAGTTCCTCCAGTTCGGACGAGAGGACTTCGACCCCGCGACGCGTCACGATGGCCACGCAATCCTCGAACAGGCCATTCACAATGCCGGTCGCGTAGAAGAAGCTCAGGTCCAAATTGGGTTCCGAAGCGTTCGTAAGAACAATTGCGTCTATCTCCGCCTTTAGCTGGGAGAAAATTCTTTTCTCTTTCGTGGCCAAATGATCACGACAAATTCGCTTAATGCGATTGAGTGTATAAAGAGCTGATGCTGGCTACACGCCGACCCATATGGTTCCCGTGATCTTCTTGATTGCAGAAATCGCAGAGAGCGCGGCCAAGTAGCTGGTTTTCGGATTCCTTGGTGAGGGGACGTTCCTGGTGACTACATCGAGTTCGCCGAACTTTCCCTTTGCTTTGAGATGGTGCTCGTTCGTTTGAACCTGAGGGTCGCACATAATCCTTATGCGAGTCTTCTCGAAGCCTATACCGGCAAGCGACAAGGTCGCAGCGACATTGATATTCTGGGGGAAATGCTTGACCGCCTCCCTCGCGGTTCCGTAGAACAGTTCGGTCCGCTCTCGCAGTTCCGATGCCACGATGCCTTTCGACTCAAGGTAGGGATTCGGCCCGAACGCTGATGGCGGTTTGGTGGTTGTCAAAGTCACATCGTCGATCTGCTCGAGGCTTGCAGCTCCGAGAGCGTCTATTCCACCAATCGCTCCGCTCGGCATGTAGATCTTGGCGCTCTTGCGTTTTGCCAGTCTGAACGCGTCATTCTGGAACTCCTCGTCCTGGAAGACCCCGACACTCATGATCAGAACATCCACTCCGGCAGAAAGAGCAAGAGGCACGTAGTACCTCGCAGCATCCTGGCTTGCGGCCTCAACAACCAGCTTTATGTCGTTGAGTATAGGGACGATGTCCGGAACGTATCTCACCTTCGTCATCTTCTCCTGGAGCCTGGTCGCGCACTCCTTCGAGCGGTCTGTCAGATAGACTATGTTGATCTCAGACATCGGTTCGACAGCTCGAGCGATAGTCGTTCCAATAGCCCCGCAACCAATGACGCAGATGTTCACGGCGAAAACAGAGAGCAGGGAGATATAAAAGCTTTCACTGCCAACAACCTCAACTCGTGGCCAGCATTCTCGTTTTCCTTTGCGCATACTATTTGTGCGCGTCTCACGTTATGCGAAGAGAAATCGAATGACACGGTCTCATAGCGCCCCATCCCTGAAGCGAAAAGCGGCGGATATCGACAGAATACTCACAAAGGTCTACGGCAGGAAGGTTGCCGAACTCGAAGACAATCCATTGGATACGCTTGTCGAGACGATCCTGTCTCAGAACACAACTGACAAGAATTCCCACAGGGCTTTTCAGGCGCTGAAGAAAGCCTATCCCAGCTGGGACAATCTTATGGGCGAGGATGCCGGCAAGGTCGCGAAAGTTATTCGCTCCGGAGGCCTCGCCGGGATTAAGGCTTCTAGGATAGTAGAAGCCTTGAAATTCATCTACAGGGAGAGGGGCGTCTTGGACCTGGATTTTCTGAGGGACATGAGTCCCAATGATGCTGAGGCTTGGCTGGCCCAGATGAAGGGGGTCGGCCCGAAGACGAGATCTATCGTCTTGCTGTTCTCTTTAGGAATGCCAGCTTTCCCGGTCGACACGCACATCCACAGAGTGACAAGACGGATCGGGCTGATCGGTCCGAGGGTCTCGCGTGAGCAGGCGCAAACCGAGCTGGCCGCCCTTGTCCCTCGAAAGGAGTTCTTCAACTACCACATCAACCTGATTGAGCATGGACGAACGGTCTGTCAAGCGCGGAAGCCTAGATGCCCTATGTGCCAGATATCCGGGTACTGCGACTTCTTCGTTCGTACAGCCAAGGCAGAGAGTTGATATATCGACTACCTTCTTTTTGGCATCATGAGGTACAAGCTTCTCGAACACACGGCGGATGCGATGATCGAAGCGTATGGAGATACGCTAGGAGAGAGATTCGCCAACGCTGCCTACGCCATGTTCGATCAAATCACCGACGTGACAAAGATTGAGCCTCTCGGCGAGATGAAGATCGTGCTCAAGGCGGAGAATAGGGAACAGCTTCTGGTCGATTTCCTCCAGGAGCTGCTGTTCGTCCACGACACGGAAGATCTAGTGTTTGGCGAGTTCGAAGTGAAAACGGACGGGAAAGCGCTTGAGGCGCTTGTCAAGGGAGAGAAGTTCGATGAAAAGAAGCATCCGAAGAGGTCCGTTGTCAAAGGAATCACGTACCATCGTCTCCAGTTTGACGACGAGGAAGGGAATGTCACGGTATTGTTCGATGTCTGAGGTGACTCGGTGAAAGGCTCCGCAATCGCTCATCCAATCGAGGGATTGATCAAGTACCACGGATTGAAGGACGAGATTCTGCGGATACCTTTTCATGATTCGATATCCGTCGCCACATCTCCGACCGCTTCGCACACAACGGTGGAGTTCGGCCGGTTCAAGAAGGACGTTGCCAGCGTTGACGGGAAGCAACTAGTAGGTCGAGAGCTCGAACGAGTAGTGTTCGTTGTGGACGAGGTGCGACGCAGAAGCGGTCTGGATCTCAAATTCAAAATGGTCTCCAAGAACAACTTCATGTCCAACGTTGGTCTCGGCGCCTCCGCATCAGGTTTTGCGGCACTAGCGGTCGCTGCGTCGAAAGCGGCTGGGCTGAGACTGTCTCTGGAGAAGATGTCTGTGATAGCCAGGCGGGGCGCAGGATCGGCCACGCGGTCCGTCACGGGAGGATTCTCCCGTTGGAAGGCTGGATTCGAGGACGAGGAGTCATATTCATACCAGATTGCATCTGAAGATCTCCAGATGGGAATCGTCGTTGCGTTGATCCCGGCGTTCAAGTTCACTGAGAATGCGCACAAAGCTGTTCTGACTTCACCATTCTTCCATTCTAGGTTAGCCTTTGTTCATGGCGCACTTGCCGAGATGGAAAACGCCATCCGGAAACGCAACATCGAGAAGATCGGCATCCTTGCCGAGCGCGACTCCCTGATACTGCATGGGATAACGATGACCAGCATCGACGAAATGATGCTCTGGCGACCGGAGACGGTGAAGGTCATCCTCGAAGTCAAGGAGATGCGCTCCGAGGGACTCCCTGCATTCTTCTCCATCGACACGGGTGCTACGGTTTACGTCAACACAAAACCCAAGCATGTCCGAGAGATCGAAGGAAGAATCAAGGACTTGGGGATTGAGACAATCAGATGCGGCGTCGGTGGCTGCGCAAAGACTACTCAGAAGCACCTGTTCTAGTCATGTCGCGTTGAGCCAATCCTTTGTCGCTCTATGGCTTCTCTAAGGGTTAGCTCTCCTCTGGCGACCCTCCTGGCTAGCTCTTTGGAGACGGTCAGTCTGCCAGAGCTCTCCAGCCTGCTTATGCGCTGGATGTTCCTGATCTCGCCAGGTCGCGGGTCGGTCTCCTGTCTCTTCCCAGGCTTGAAGCCTGGTGTCATCGCAATCTCCACCGCAGCGTCCTCATCCGGCGTCTGGGACCTTCTGGTCGTATTCCTCTCGTCGACGATCTCGAGCATGTGCCCCTCGTCCCAGAGGGTATTGAAGATCCTGTTCCTGTTAGTCCGGTCTCCGTGGCCGATCCTTACAATAACATTCGCCTCCGGGTACTCTTGCACTATCTCGTCGACTACTTCCCCGACCGCCTCTGGAGACTCGGCTAGGGACCTCATCAGTACGATTCCGTCCCCTAGGATTGCGACTCCAGGCCTGACCCCTGGGTCAATTCCGATCGTCAGTTCCTTGACCCTGCTGTCAGCAGACATCATCATTTTTGCTCGTGTGATTGCGACGTCGGGGTCGGAATCGGTCACGATCTTGTCGAAAGGGATCCTGCCCCTCTCCTGTTCAGTTGTTATGATGGCGCCGACATCCGCAGGCACGGGCTCTCCGAAATCCAGGGACACGACCTTCAAGTTCGCTCCTCGCAGAGTCTCCAGCATTTCGAAGTATGTTCTGGGGTTCTCCGTCAAAAGTCCTATCGCCCGCATCTGGGATGATATCTGTGCCTCGCCAGATAAATAGCTTTGTCTATTCGCCCTTCCTGAAACCTCTGAAAATGGACTTCCGAGGGGTGGACCTCTCGTATGCACCAACGGATTGCGAGAACTGGTTTAGCAGATCCTTCTGCTGACTGGTCAGCTTCGTCGGGGTGGTCACACTTACTTTCACAAACTCGTCTCCATGGCCTCTGCCTCTCATATCTGGCAGGCCCTTCCCTTTCAGCCTGAAGACAGTCCCGGTCTGGGTGCCGGCTGGTATGGTCACGAGGGCGGTGCCGTCGAGCGTGGGGACTTCAACTTCGGCTCCCAAAGCCGCCTGAGTGAATGAAATCGGGGTCTCGATGTAGAGGTCGCTTCCTTCTCTCGCGAAGAGTGGATGCTCCTGCATGTGGACAACTATGTAGAGGTCTCCAGACGGCCCACCGTTCGGGCTCGCTTCCCCCGCGCCCCTGATCCTCAGCCGCATCCCTTCATCGGCTCCCATCGGGATGGAGACTTTGATATTGCTCGTGGTCTGGCTGACTCCAGCGCCGCTGCATGCCGTGCATTCACGGACAATGTGCTTCCCAGTGCCTCTGCAGGTCGGGCAGTCCGAGATCGTGACGAAGCTGGTGGATCCCCTCCTCTGCCCTCTCTGGACCTGCCCCTGTCCCCTGCATGTGGGACAGGTCTTTAAGTCGCCTTCTTTGGCACCCTTGCCACCGCAGGTCTTGCAGACTACGGTGTGGGGTATGTGTATCTCCTTCTCAACGCCTTTGGCGACCTCGTCCAGCGTCACCTCTATGTCGTACCTGAGGGAGCGCCCTTCCTGAGGCCCTCTTCTCGCGGATCTTCCGAAAAACTGGTCGAAAATGCCCCCTCCGACGCCGAATCCACCCATGTCTCCGAAGATGTCGCTTATGTCTCCGTAGTGTGTGAAATCGGACCAGTCGAATCCTCCTTGTCTGAACGTGCTTTCCACGCCAGCATGGCCGTACTGGTCGTATCTCGCCTTCTTCTCGTCGTCGACCAGAACCTCGTAGGCTTCGGAGATATCCTTGAATTTCTCCTCCGCCACTTTGACGTTATCCTTGTTCATGTCGGGGTGGTACTTCATCGCGAGCTTTCGGTAGGCCTTCTTGATCTCGTCCTTGGAAGCCCCTCTTTGAACGCCGAGCACCTCATAATAGTCCCGCTTCTGAGCCATTCTTCAGTCCTTCCTGGTCTGATCGGAATTGTCCTGATCGTGTGATGAAAGGGAAGATGTTTGGGGATAAAATAGGTTTGAGGAGGACTTCTACTTCTTCTTGTCGTCCTCGTCGTCCACGATCTTGTAGTCTGCATCGACGTAGCCCTTGTCTCCGCCGGCTGGTTCCTCAGGCTCTGCGCCTGGGGGCGGTCCTTGCGCCTGCTGTGCCTGCTTTCCCGCATCCTCGTAGACTCTCTTGCCTATCTCGAGAAGCGCCTTCTCGAGTTCGTCAAGCTTCTCTTTGATCTTCGCGGGGTCGTCTGTCTGCACGGCAGTCTTGACCTCCTCGGCCAGCTTGGTTAGCCTGTCTTTTAGATCCTGTGGAACCTTGTCTCCTATCTTCTCAAGGATGCCTGCAACCTCGTAGGCTTTCTGTTCGGCCCTGTTCTTCAGCTCAGCCTTCTCTTTCCGCTTGCGATCCTCTTCTGCGAACTTCTCGGCGTCCTTGACCATCTTGTCTATGTCATTCTTTCCGAGTTTCGTCGTTGCGGTGATCGTGATCTTCTGTTCCTGCCCTGTCCCGAGGTCCTTGGCCTTGACATCGATTATGCCGTTGGCGTCTATGTCGAAAGTCACTTCGATCTGTGGGATTCCCCTCGGCGCCGGTGGGATGCCAATGAGGTGGAATCTCCCCAGCGTGACGTTGTCGGGAGCCATCGGTCTTTCTCCCTGGAGAACGTGTATCTCGACGCTCGTCTGTCCCTCGGCCGCAGTGCTGAATATCTCGCTCTTCCTCGTCGGTATTGTCGAGTTCCTCTCGATGAGCTTGTGGAACACGCCTCCGAGCGTCTCGACCCCTAGGGACAATGGAGTCACATCCAGTAGAAGGATGTCCTTCACGGTGCCCTCCAGCACGCCGCCTTGGATGGCTGCTCCCATCGCGACGCACTCCATCGGGTCCACTCCTCCCACGATTTTCTTCCCGACGATCTCGTCCACGAACTTCTGAACGATGGGCATCCTCGTTGGGCCGCCCACCAGTATCACCTTGTCTATCTTGTCAGGTGAGAGCTTACCATCTTCGAGAGCCTGCAACATCGGCTTTCTGCATCTCTCGACTGTCGGCCTGACCAGATCCTCCAGTTTTGTCCTTGTGAGCTTCATGGTCAGGTGCTTGGGGCCAGATGCATCTGCACTCAGGTATGGGAGGTTGATCTCAGTTTCGAGCGTGGATGACAGCTCGATCTTCGCCTTCTCGCCGGCCTCTCTCACCCTCTGGACGGCCATTTTGTCCTTCGAGATGTCGATGCCGGTGTCCGACTTGAACTCCTTCGTGATGTAGTCGACGATCGCGTTGTCCATATCTGTTCCGCCGAGCTGAGTGTCACCGCTAGTCGAGATGACTTCGAACACTCCCTGTCCGTACTCCATGATCGTGACATCGAGCGTGCCTCCGCCTAGGTCGAAGACAATTATCTTCTGCTCCTTCTCGGCCTTGTCCAGGCCGTACGCAAGCGCGGCTGCAGTCGGTTCGTTGATTATCCTGACGACCTCTAGACCGGCGATCTGCCCGGCGTCCTTCGTCGCCTGTCTCTGGTTGTCGTTGAAATAGGCTGGGACGGTAATGACGGCCTTCTCGACTTTCGTTCCGAGATAGGCCTCTGCATCCCTCTTGATCTTCTGGAGGATGAACGCGGATACCTGCTGGGGCGTGTATTCCTTGCCGAACACTCTGACCTTGTAGTCCGTCCCCATCTTCCTCTTGATCGCCATGACTGTGCCTTCGGGGTTCGATACAGCCTGCCTTCTGGCAGGCTCTCCCACAAGCATCTGTCCATCTTTCGTGAAGGCGACATATGATGGGAATGCCTTTCCACCGAGGCTAGTTCCCTCTGCGCTCGGGATGATCGTGGGCCTCCCTGCCTCCACCACCGCCGCCGCTGAGTTGCTTGTTCCCAAGTCGATTCCGATTATCTTTCCTTTCGATTCTGCCATGTTCAGCCACCTCTATTGGGTCTTGTCCTCATTCTCTTCAGTCTTGTGATTGGTCTTCGTGTCATTAGGGTATTCCCTGTTCTCTTCTGGGTCTACCGCGGGTTCCTTCTTCTTGGCTACCTTCACTCTTGTTGGCCTTAGCGGCTTCTGACCTAACGCGTAGCCCTTTTGGTAGACCTCGAGTATCTCGCCTTCTTCGACATCGCTCCGTTCCTCTCTCATGAGGGCTTCGTGGACGAACGGGTCGAACTTGCCTTCCGCCTTGATCTCTTTCAGACCTTCCCGTTGGAGGGTCTGTAAGAGCTGCTTTTGAAGGCCCTCGAGCCCGGCCTTCAGGCTGTCTCGGTCACCTTTCTTCTTCGTGTCTTCTAATGCCTTTTCGAAGGAGTCCAGAACCGCCAAGAGGTCCGTCATAAGCCTCTGCGTCGCAAGCTTGGACCTCTCGTCCCACTCCTTCTCGACGCGCTTCTTGTAGTTGTCGAAGTCTGCCTGAAGCCGTTTCAGGTCGTCCGTGAGCTCCGCGATGCGCTGGTCCTTGAGCGCCAGAGGATCTTTGGCTTCAGCTTCCTTGGCCTCGCCCTCCTCGGGGGCCGCTGTCTCCCTAGCTTCCTCGTCTGCCACTGTCCATCGCCTCCAGGCTCTCGATGACATACCGTCGGTCTACACGGTCGCCTTTGCACTCGTTCATCGGACTGAATCAAAGAATTTGAAGGGGTTTAATGGAGCGGACTTCAGTCCATTCCGCCCTCATCGCCCATGCCAGGTCCGCCGGGTCCCTTTCCGCCCTTGCTGCCGCCCTTGGACGCGATGACGTCGTCGATCCTCAGGATCATGACGGCTGCGTCGGTCGCCGAGCTGAGTGCCTGTCTTCCGACTCGGATTGGCTCGAGGACCCTTTCCTTCCTCATGTCCACGACTTTGCCAGTGAACACGTTGATACCAGCATATTTCTTGCCGGACTTGTGGGCCTGCCTCATCTCGATCAGGACGTCGATTGGGTCAAGACCTGCGTTCTCGGATAGGGCCGTCGGTATGACTTCCATGGCGCTCGCGAACGCGTCAATCGCGATCTGCTCTCTGCCGCCCACGGATGCAGCGTAGTCCCTCAGCTTGAGGGCCAGCTCGGATGCCGTTGAGCCTCCGCCAGTTACGAGTTTGCCGTCTTCGAATGCGACTGAGACGACGCTTATTGCGTCGTTGAGTGAGCGATCGATCTCATCGACGACATGCTCCGTGCCGCCTCTGATGAGAACAGACACTGCCTTCGGATTCTTGCAGCCGGTCACGAATGTCATCCGGTCGTCCGCGATCTTCTTCTCCTCGACCAGAGCTGCATCACCGAGGTCGCCAGCCTTCAGGTCGTCGAGCTTGGTGACCAGGTTGGCGCCCGTGGCCTTTGCTAGCTTCTCCATGTCACTCTTCTTGACCCTGCGAACTGCATATATCTTCTCCTTCCCGAGGTAGTGCTGGGCGAGGTCGTCGATGCCCTTCTGGCAGAACAGCACGGTGGCTCCCGACTTCTTGACGATTTCGACCATCTTCCTCAGCATGTTCTCCTCTTCGTCGAGGAACGCATGCAGCTGGCTCGGGTCGGTGATTTCGATCTTCGCATCGATTTCAGTCTTCTTGACCTCAAGTGCAGAATCGACCAAAGCGATCTTCGCCTTCTCGACCTTCTTTGGCATTGCGGGGTGAACAGCCTCCTTGTCGACGATTATTCCGGAAATCATCTTGGTGTCGTCCATGGAGCCTCCCTGTTTCTTCACGATCTGGATGTTGTCGTCGTCGACAAGCCATTTGCCGTCCTTCTTCTCTGCGACGGCGCTAACTGCCTTCACTGCTACGTCCGCGAGCAGGTCCCTTGAAGCCGAAACGCTCTTCGAGATCATTGCCGTGCGGGCGATGTCCATGAGCGTCTCCTTGTCATCAGGAGACACAGAAATCGCAACGCTATCGAGTATCTCCCTCGCCTTCACCGCTGCTAGTCTGTAGCCACCGGATATGACTGTTGGGTGGACGTTCTGCTCGATCAGAGCCTCCGCCTTTTTCAGGAGCTCGCCTGCGAGGATGACTGCGGTTGTCGTTCCGTCTCCGCACTCCTCGTCTTGGGTCTTCGCAACCTCGACGAGCATCTTTGCCGCCGGGTGTTCAACATCGATCTCCTTAAGAATCGTCACGCCGTCGTTCGTGATGACGACGTCGCCCATACTGTCCACAAGCATCTTATCCATGCCCCTTGGGCCCAGCGTGCTCCGGACTGCATCTGCGATGGCTCTAGCCGCACTGATATTGTTGAACTGCGCGCCTTTTCCCTTCTCTCTCTTGGTTCCTTCCTTCAGGATGTAAATCGGTGTCTGTCCTATCAATTTCATACCTCCATTTCCGTTATCTGGATTGACGAGATACCGCGAGAATTCCCTGCGGGTAGGGGTTTGTATATGTTAGGACTTCTATATAAGAGTTGTCATATGCTCTTGCTCATTGGTTCACATGCCACTTCTGCTCGCCAGCTATGTCGATATGAACTGCATGTTCCTATCGATATGGGACTCATCACGGGATGCACAGGAATCCCTGTCACGGTTCCCCTCTGCACACTTGACTGTCCGCAAGTGTCTCGTACACGTCGCGGACCCTTTCTACGCAATCGCACGCGACAGGCGAGATGATAGAAATGTCGAAACGGACGATACTATATCTACGAGCTCCTTGTATGCCCGACCTCGTCCCTATGTTCGTCGTTCCGTACGTCAAGTTGAAGAATCGTAGGCTTACGAAACGCGCATACGCTCGCGGAGAGATGTCCGAGTTTGCATCGAAGCTTTCGGACAGCTTCAAGAAGCTCTATGTTGCCGATGAGGACGGGATCACGAAGAATAAACCGCAGCTCGACATCGTGGGCGAAATCTCTGAGGAGATACCGACTTTGTACGAGGGTGGAGTTCGCTTCGCAAACAACGTCATCGACATGCTTATCACGGGCGCGGAGAAAGCCGTAATAGGTACCGCGACTCTTGCGAGCCTCGACGACCTTAGAGGAGCCTTTAAGCTTTCAGATAACATTACCTTCAAAGTAGACTACCGGGATGGGATCGTGAGTTTTGACCCCGCTATTGCTGGCAGAGCCTTCCTCGACCTCTCTCGGGACGTTCGTGCGGTCGGCATCACCGACTTCATCGTCCCGACCAGTCTGGCCAAGGAAGCAGTGGCGGCGAAAGTGGAACTCGGTTTCTCCCTAGGAGTCTTCGCCTCGGTGTCCGAGAGTTCCAGCCTGGAGGCGCTCGGAGTTGACTACATCGTTTCGGAGGATTTCGGGAGATTGGTTGGCAATGAGTGACCTTGAGACAAGCATCGCAATGTTGTTCAGACGAAAAGGCAAGGAGTCCCTGACTGAACGTGAATTCGTTTTCTCCGCGTCGATGGAGACTCGATGGTTCTCGCCGAAGGAAGCCCAGAAGCTGCTTGATGCCGGGATATCGGGAGGCTATCTGCAGAAGAAGAATGGGAGCGTGTTCCCCACGTTCGATTTCTCGAAAGTCGAAGTGCCCTTGGACTACAAGCCGACGAAGGATATGCTCGACCAGGTGCCCAAGGCGAGTCAAGATTTCTTCTCGGAAATGGTCGACAGGATTGTGAAGACGAAATCCGTGTCCAAGAGAGAGGTCGTCTCGAGAGTCAACAAGAAACAGGAGCTGCTTGGTATCGATGTCGAGCCAGCTGCACTTCTCGTTGCTTCAGACTATGGGCTGTCGGTCGAGAGCGCATTCATAGAGCGTGCGACCACCGAAATACTGGGCAGAGATTTCCGCTGAACTCTCCCCTGTCTAGTCCTTCTGCATCCTTATCAGATCCGCAAGAGTGAGTGCGGACGTGCTCATGCCCTTCGCGACCTGCGTGTCGACTACTTTCTCCCGGAGCTTTATGCCCAGCTCTTTCTCGAGCTTCCTGATGACCTTGTCATCAGGCCTCATCTGGTCGGTCTCGATCTTGCTGACTATTGTCTGGCGTTCGTTGATCTTCATCGCGAGATCCTTTTGCGTCATTCCCTTGCTCGAGCGTGCATTCCGTATGCGCGCCGCGAAGTCCTCCACCAGTTCATCCTTACCCATTCCTTCAAGGACGTCTTTTTGCTTCGCTCTTTTGTCTCGTATCTCGAGCCTCTGAGTTATCACAGGCATGGGTCCCGCTTCTTTCTCGGGGGCCTTTTTCGATTCGATGCCGAACTTTGAGCATTCGGGGCAAACCTCTAGCTGAACTCCTTCGATAGTCACCTTCTTGCAGAAGGTGACGTTCTTTCCGCAGAGCTCGCAAATCATGAAAACCACACAACTGGACTAGGAAGCCAAAGAATAAATAGAGTATTTAACCTTATATAATTACCAGCTCGGTATGAATCGTTGTAACGAGGTGTAGTACATTGGAACAGGACCAGCCAAGCCCGATGTTAGAAGATATTCATAGGAAGATTTCGGTCCTTGAGGAAAGAAACTTCGAGCTCGTCGAAGAGGCTCGCCGAGTAGAAGGAGAGAAGAGGTTCGTCGAGGGGGAGCTCGTTCGGCTCCAGAAGGAGTTGAAGAGGCTCAAGGCTGAGCTGGAGAGGCTCAAGGCTCCACCCCTCATAATAGGGCAGATCAAGGATGTTCTTGCGGACGGGAGAGTCGTGGTGAAGAGCTCGACTGGCCCGGACTTCATCGTAAGCACTTCAGACTACGTGTCAACTGAACTGCTGATTGCGGGTGCCCGCGTGGCGTTGAACAAGCAGACACTTGCCGTCATGGGAGTGTTACCCCCGTCTCTCGATCCAATCGTGATCGGCGCAGAGATAATTTCCAAGCCGGATACTATCTACGACGACATCGGTGGCCTGCAGGACCAGATCCTGGAGGTACGCGAGGCTGTCGAGGATCCGTTGCTGAGGCCGGAGCTGTACAAGAAGGTAGGTATAGACCCGCCTAAGGGTGTTTTGCTGGTCGGTCCTCCAGGTACTGGCAAGACATTGTTGGCCAAGGCAGTCGCCAAGCAGACCAACGCGACTTTCATCAGGTTTGTAGGTTCAGAACTCGTTCAGAAGTACATAGGTGAAGGAGCGAGACTCGTCAGGGAGCTGTTCGACCTTGCTAGGCAGAAGGCGCCTTCGATTGTATTCATCGACGAGATAGACAGCGTAGGTGCGAAGAGGCTCGAGCTCGCGACCTCTGGTGACAGAGAGGTCCAGAGGACTCTCATGCAGCTCCTGGCTGAGCTCGACGGTTTCAATCCGCTGGGCGATGTCAAGATCATTGGCGCTACGAACAGACCAGACATTCTGGATGAGGCGCTCCTGAGGCCTGGAAGGTTCGACAGGATAATCGAGATACCTATGCCCAATTTCGAGTCGAGGACCTCCATATACAAGATCCACTCGAAACGCATGAACCTTGACTCCACTGTCAATATCGAGGAGCTCGCCGCGAAGTCCGAAGGTTCGACAGGTGCGGATATCAAAGCCATCTGCACTGAGGCCGGCATGTTCGCGATCAGGGAGAACAGAGACATCGTGACGATGGTAGACTTCGAGAAGGCCATTCTGAAGGTCCTTGACGAGGGCGAGGACAAAGGGATGGAATCTGGCCCGATGTTCGCTTAGGCGAGAATCCCGAAAACCCGATGCGGAGGTTACTTCTCCGCCTCTTCTCTCATATCCTTTTCTATCACGAACGCTCCGATGTAGCCGCACTTCTTGCAGTGGTACTTGTAGCCCGTGATCAACCCGCTCTCGTAGTACAGGTCGGCAGAGCCACATTCCGGGCATGTGAGGAATGTCTTCGGTCTTTTCACATGGCCCTTAACATTGAGCGAGGAAATAACCGTTTGCTAGTACTGGCTGATTTCAGCCTTCATGAATTCCCTCATGAGCGTGGTCGCGTAGCATCCCTTGGTCAGGGTGAACTGGAACGTGGCCTCGCCTTCGCCCACATTGATCGCGAGGTCCTTGTACGATGAAAGGATCTCTCTCCTCGAACCTTTTGAGGACGCCTCCCTAAGTCCGACTATCTGGAAATCCAGTTTTGATATCTCCTCGGCCTGGACTATCTTCCTTTCAATCTCGCCCATCCTGCCGTCAGCGAAGACCGATTCAGTTCCATAGAGAAGACCGCTGACGAAAGCCTTACCCTCCTTCGCGTTGCGCGTTGCCTTCTCAAGATTATCGACGGAGACGAGGATCGAATTGTCGTGGTCAGGGACGTTCGTCTTGCTCAGAGGCAGTACCAGGTCCCCTACCTCTGGCTCTCTCAACGACATGCCCTTTCTGATCCTCTCGCTCAGAATGCGGTTGAACAGGAATGATTGGTACGCGTGGACGAACATCATGAGGAGGTTGTACGGCAGCAGTCTGAGAGCCCCCACGTAGTCGGCGGGTTTGTCCTTGATGTGTCCTATCATCGTGCGCTCGAAGCTGAGCTTCATCGGAAACTCGCGGAAGGCCCGTTCGAAGTCCCTCGTCTCTTGCAACGCCCGCCTGGCATCGTTCGCTTCTGAACCCTCCTCGTCCATGGGGTTCGCAACATACCTCATCACGGCCCCCTCGAAATCGCCGCGGATTAGGTCTTTTCCGATCAGATGCGTGATGGGCCTTACGGAGCCGAATCTCTGGATGCCGAAGAAGTTGGGGAACCCTCCGATCGAGTCTAGCTTCGCCTTGACGGAATCGCAAATGGCCTTCGCGTCAACGCCTGCATCGATGTCAGCAGCCCCTATCTTGAACCTGTTACCGACGAGGTCGCCTATGGAAATCATCCGCCTTGCCCTGTACGCGTCATGAATCTCGACATCTGGTATCGCGAGCGACTGCACGGCCTCGATTGATGCGTTAAAGGACATCAGCTGAGTGGACACAGAGCGGCCGTCCTTGGTGCCAGCGAAACCGATCTTCGCTCTGCCGATTCTGAGGTTGGACCCAAGCCTGCGGACTAGCCTATTGGCCTCCCAGTTCCTGTGCCACACCTTGGCGATGACGAACTTGCCCTCGGGGTCGGCTGGTGGCAGGATGGAGATCTCGTCTACCTGAAAGTCCTCCGGAGTCTTCCGAAGCTTCCCCCCTATGCCTGGTATTCCCTCTGTGAGGAAGACCTCGAGCCCGAGCTCGCTCTCTTTCATCGTAACCTAAGAACAATCAGCCGGTGTAAGAACATTCGTATGTTCTAACCAAGCTGTTTCTCGACCAACTGGCGTGCCTCAGTGAACTGGTTGGCGAGGGACTTCGCTGCTTTCTTGAGAGCGGCCTGGGGTTTGCCTTCCTTGACCTCGACTGTCAAGACCGGCTTGTCCAGCTGCGGATGACCCGTCACGAACCTGGCATCGGCGACGTTCTTGTCCTGGAGCAGCTCATGTATGAGCGGGTAGATCAGCGTCTCATCGGGGTCGACTATCTCGACCTTGATGCTGTCTTTCTTCTTCTCCAACAGTTTGAACTCCATGCTTCTCAGTTTCACTCGTATGGGCATGGGGTTCATAAAACTATCTCCGTGAGCTTTTCGGTGCTGGCTCGATGACGGAGCGGAGTATCGTCAGCGCTTGCTCTTCTTCTTTGCGGCCTTCGGTTTGGCTTTCTTCTTGGGTTTCACCTGAACAACCTTCCTGCCACGCGGGTACATGGTTCCGCATATCTGGCAGACATCGACTTCGCACCATCTCGCGTCATCGGTGGTTATGATCTTGATTATGCACGGATTCTCGCAAAGCGGACACTTGTCTGTAGCCATATGCTTCTCCTCCTAGCCGAACCTCTTTCTTAGCACTGTATGTATTCCTTCGGCTATGACCTTGCCGATGCCATCCACTTGCATAAGCTCTTCGACGTTCGCGTCCGCAATCCCCTTGACGCTCCCGAATTTCTCGAGCAGCCTCTGCGCGAGCGTGGCGGAGACATTCGGCAACCCCTGCACAAGGAACATCTGCCTGCTCGGGACGTCTAGAGTGGTCTGCATGGTCCTGCCATCCTTCGCATGCTTTGCCAACTCCTGCTTCTCGAGCGAGCGAATGGCCGAGGCGGTCTCATTTGCGTTGTTGGTGGAGAGCACTGGCATGTGGAACTCCGACAGAATCTCACTCAAGGCATCGTAGACCGCTGCATTCCCAGCTTGTCCCCCGTCACCTTCGGGTGCTCCTTGAACAATGAGTATCGGATGGAGGTATTCGTGCTTCATCTTGGCCAACGATGCCAGGATCGATCCGTCTGAGATCCCATCGATGAACTGGTCTACGGTCCGTACAGCGACGGCGACTCTGTTCGAAACTATCACATCGGCGTTCTCGAGGTCTCTCACATCAGTCGAATATCCCAATTCGCCAAGCGACGTCTGGAGGCCAGCGCTGCCGATTCTTGGTGAGACGACCAGAACAGGACCTTCATGGTCCTGTTCCTTCTTGAAGAGGCCTAACGATTTTTGCCCCTTCTTCTCGGATACCTTCCTTGAGAGCTCTTCGCGCGGGGTCTCGGGCCCGACGGTCATCATGTCGGTCAGCTCGACCCTCGTGAGGGGTCTCTGAGCTGTCGATGGCTCCACCGGGAGCCCTTTCCTGGCCCTGAGCTTGCGCTTGAGAGACTCCAGCTCACGGCGCATCTGCATCTCCTTCTTCCTGCTGGACCAGAAGTATGCCTCGTCCTTCGTATCCCTAGTCACGAGAACGATCACTCTACCAGCTCTCCTCCTTCCAGTCCTCCCCCTTCTCTGGATCGTCCTTATCTCTGAGGGTACCGGCTCATAGAACACGACCAAATCCGTGGCGGGTATGTCCAATCCTTCCTCGGCGATGGATGTCGAGACAAGGATGTTGTAGGCGCCATCCTGGAACTTCTCGATGATCTCCTTCTGCTCCTTCTGGTTAAGACCGATGTCCTCGCCTTTGGTCGCCTGGCCGACGAACCTGACAGGCCTGAAACCTTCGATCTTCTCAAACATCTGGGTCACGATGTCGCAAGTGTCCCTATAATGAGTGAAGACTATGATCCTCGATTCCGGCTTGGCAAGGAACTGTTGCCTCAGGATGGGAACCAGCTTCTCGAGCTTCGGATGGTCCAGCTCCATGCCGTACAGAAGGGTTCTTGCCTGCTGGAATCGGGCGTCCTTGACTAGGTCCCTTGACGCCTTCGAGCCTCCTTTCCCGCTCCCTTCTTTCACGATCTTGTCGAAGTAGTTCTCGAGCGCCCCTTTCCCCTGAGTCTCCGCGAGTTCAACCGCATGGTTGATCTTCATCGCGAGTCCCTGCGTGCTCGCAGCCTTGAATATCTGGAACGATTTCCTCCCGGAATTCAAACGTGCGCGTATGATATTCCCAGCTTCTAGCAGGTCTCTCGTCGTGGCCGGTTTCTTCGGATCCAAGAATCCCCAGCCCCGCAGTTTCGTCAGTTGCTCGTCGAATATCTGCTTCAGGAGGCAGACTACCCTCGACATGCCCTCCTGGACGTTCACAGCGACGTAGTCTGTCTTGACATCCTGAGTGTATTTCACGACGTCCTCGTCGAGTTCGGACCTAATTTCAACATTCGTGATGCCGAGGTTCTCGCATACTTCAGCAATCTTCGTGACTTCTGACCCAGGCGAGGCGGTCATTCCGAGCGCAAGGCCGGTGAAGAGCTTGCCGATCGACACGTAGGCATAGTCTCCTGCAGCCCTGTGAGCCTCGTCAAAAACGATTAGATCGACCTCGTTGAGGTCAATCCTTCCTCCATTCAGGTCGTTCTCGATGACCTGCGGAGTTGAGACCACAAGCCTGCTCTCGTTCCAGATGGCCGTTCTCTGCTTTGGCGGGTTCTCACCCGTGAACATAGCCGGTTCGAACTTCAGGAGATGCTGTTTGAGAAAGCCTGCATGCTGCTGGACCAGGGGTTTGGTCGGCGCCATGAAGAGCACCTTGCCGTTCTTCCTCAGCAAAGTGTCTGCGATGACGAGCAGAGCAACGATCGTCTTCCCCATGCCAGTAGGGAGAACCACAAGGGTGGATTCCTTCATGGCAGCGGCTGCGATGTTTGTCTGATAATCCCTCTGTTCGACACTGGAGGGTTTGATGAGCTCGTGCTCAATGAACACGAGCCATTGAGAACAGACCTAGAGTATGAATCTTTTCTCTCAGGCCGGCGAATCTAGTGGCAGCCGGCGCAGGAGCTGCACGCCGATGGGTTCGTAGACTTCACACGAACTACGACTCCGGGGCCTTCCGGTGTGTCCACCGAATCAACGACTGCTTCCTTGATCTCCGAATCGAGTTCCTTCTCGTAGATCAGGTTGAAGCCGTCGACCTTGACCTCGATGTCGTCTTCCTTCTTCTTGTCGAAGGCCATCATGTAGGCAGGGCCCGAGCATCCGTACCCGCCGAAGAATATCCTGATCGGCTCATTCTTCTTGGCTTCCTTCACGATGGACTTGATCGTCTCGACCGCCTTTGGCGTAACTGTGACCATTCAATTGCCTCTGATTGATTGAGGACGGGACGATATTTAACGATTTTGCCCTAACCTGCAGGGTCAAGTACTGCCTCGTACCCGAACCCCCCAGGCACCGTCTCAGGTCGGCTTTACTCTGTCGAACCCCTCTCCACCGATCGGCTTCGTCGCGTCGATTCCAACCTTCGTGGTGGTCTCATCAGCGCTCGGGTCGAGGCTGCTCCCTCTGGCGTTCTCGATCACTACAAGGCCCTTGTGCCCCTGGAATCTTGTTGCGACGGCCCACTCGACCTCTCGATCATCGAAGACGTCTATGTCGCCGTCGACGATGGTCACAAGCTTCATGGACGGATGGGCTCCAAGCGCTGCCATTATCGCATTGACTCCGTCTCCGTCCTTCTGTTTTGTTATGGAGACCACTCCGTGCAACCAGCAACATCCTCCCTCGGTCAGACGAACGGCGTGCACCTCGGGGACCGCAAGTCCGACAGCTCTCTGAATGACGGGCTCCCTTGGCATTCCCATCATTAGGTAGTGTTCGTCGACCCCCGGAAGTATGATCTGGAAGATTGCATTGTCGCGATGATACACCCTGTCGATCTCGACCACTGGTTGTTTCCTTATCGGGTCTATCGTGCCAGTGATGTCTACGAACGGCCCTTCGTCGTGGGTTTCCTTCGTCACTCTGCCCTCGAACACATACTCCGCGAATGCGGGGACTAGAAGCCCGCTCCTGATCTTGCGCACGCACACTGGTTCTCCGAGACAGAGTTGTCTCAGAGAGTTGGCGACTGTCAGTTCATCTTTGCCAAACTCCAGGTTCATGGCTGCTGAGAGCATGATCGAGGGACAGAGGCCTATTGCGACAGCTATCTTGAGGTCCTCGCCCTTTGCCATGGCCCTCTTGTGAAGAGCATACAGGTGTCTTGGCACCACTCTCATGGCAAACTTGTTCTCGCCTATCAGCATGAGTCTGTGGAACGACATGTTCCTGATCCCGTCGTGCTCCGCGATGACCACACCAGCAGTTACGAACCGGCCGCCGTCGGTCGGGTAGAACTTTGGAATCGCGGACTCCCTGAGGTCGAACTCTGTCAACACATTCTTGTCAAAGGGTGCGTTCTCGACCTCCTGTGGTTGTGAAGGTGAGCTCATGGCCTGCATCATCTTCTCGGAAAGCTCCACTGGAGTTACGCCCATCGCTTGGGCAATCCTTTCCCTGGTAGACCAGAGATTGCCTACAGCCCTGTGTCCGTCTAGGTTTTCGAAAAGAATAGGTTTCGTTTTCTCTCTGAATAGGGTCTTTGTGAGCTCAAGCTCTCTTGAGACGTGCCCCTTGATGACTATGGTTTCCTTGAACTGGGTCAGCAATTCTCTGACAGACAGACGACCACCTGTTTGATGCATGCCCAACTGGCTATTTCTATCCTTTCGTATTTGCTCCAGCTCTTCCGTTCACATCAAATCTATTTATACTGACCAGTCAATCGAGTCGACTGTGGATCTAGAGCAAGTCATCCGCAAATACGCTCTGCAGAATGCCCTTCAGTTCGAGGGCAAGGCGACCATGGGCGCAGTGCTCGGAAAGGTCATGGCAGAGAACGCTGAGCTGAGGCCCAAAGCGAAGGAGGTTTCTGGATTCGCGAAGTCCATCATCAGTGAAGTCAACAAGATGTCGGTCGAGGGCCAGAGGAAGGCGCTCGAGAATCTGGCTCCTGAATTGCTCGTCAAGGAAGTGAAGCACAGAGAAATGGGTCTCCCGGATCTGAAGGACGTCACTGGCGAGGTGAGGATGAGGATGGCTCCGAATCCATCGGGTCCGCTTCACGTTGGTCACAGCAGGATGGCGATACTCAATGACGAGTATGTGAAGAGATACGGAGGGATATGCTACAACAGATTCGAGGACACGGACCCTGCTCGAATCGATCCCACTGGCTACGATACCATCCCAGAGGATTTCGATTGGCTCGGTGTCAGGATAGACAAGACAATCATCCAGAGCGATAGATTCGAGATGTACTACGACATCGCAAAGAAGCTGCTCGGGATGGGCAAAGCGTATGTGTGCACCTGCAAGCCTGATGATTGGCGCGAGCTGAAGAACAAAAAGAAGGCCTGCCCGCACAGAGAGGAGCCTCTGTCAGACCAGATGGTGAGATGGGACAAGATGTTCGATGGCTCCTACAAGCCTGAGGAGGCGTCGCTGATGGTGAAGACGGATCTCGCTCATCCAAACCCTGCCATCAGAGATTTCGTCGGCCTAAGGATAGACGACACGCCGCATCCACGAACTGGCACGAAATACCGCGTGTACCCGTTGATGAACCTGGCGGTCGCAGTGGACGACCACATGCTCGATCTCACTCATGTTCTCAGGGGGAAGGACCATCTGAACAACACCTTCAGGCAGGAATACCTCTTCGACTACTTCGGCTGGAAGAAGCCGGTCTATATCCACTATGGAAGGGTTTCCATCGAGGAGGCTCAGCTTTCCACTTCCAAGATGGCCAAGGGTATCAAGGAAGGGCTCTATACGGGCTGGGACGATCCGCAGCTCGGGACCCTCAGGGCTCTGAAAAGGCGGGGGATAAGACCCGAGTCACTGAGGCGCTACTGGATCGAGACTGGAATCAAGTCGGTCGATATCAAGTTCTCGTGGAAGACACTCTACTCATTCAACCGCGAGCTCATCGACGATGGCGCCAACCGGTACTTCTTCGTAAACGATCCCGTGAAGATCAAGATTGAAGGCGCACCGGATCTCGTGGGAAAGTCTCCTTCCCATCCGGAGCACCCCGAGCGGGGCATCAGGGAGATCAAGGTTGGACCTGAGCCGTCGGTGTTCATCGGCCGTGACGATATGCCATCAGGAGACACGAGGTTGAGATTGAAGGATCTCTGCAATGTCGAGTTCAAGGATGGAAAGGCTCACTACATCGGCAATGACCTGAGTATTCTCAAGGATGGGGTCTCGATCATCCACTGGGCTCCGATGTCCTCGTACGATGCCGTCGTGCTCATGACGGACGGGACAACTAAGAAGGGGAAAGCGGAGCCGCTACTCGCTGCCGCCAAAGGGAAGGTCGTTCAGCTCGAGCGGTTTGCCTTCGTCCGGGTTGAGGAGACCGCGCCAATAATCAGATGCGTGTTCACGCACAGATGAACTCAGACATCCCAGAAGGGTACGAGATCGCACGACAGGCATGTGTGGCACATCGTTTTGAAGGTAAGCGGCGTGAGTCTGTGGCTCCTTAGTATCTTCTTCTGCTCCTTCGCGAGTGTCAGCATGCGCTCGGCGGTGACCGGCTCCAAAGGGCCAAGGGCTTTCTCCAGCTCCACCATGTTGTACTCGTTTCTTCTGAGCGCCCTTAGCGTCGCGACTGCACCCATGTTCGCTAGCACTCGCGTCCCCTGGAGAACGTTGTCGTCCGTCTCTCCCAGGCCGAAGATGATGTTCGAACAGACCTTGTTCCTGCCGAAGACCTCGCAGGAGTGGTTGACTGCATGGAGTATGAGGTCGTAGTCTCTGTTCGGGCACACCTTCTCGAAGATGTCGCGGTCGAACGACTCGATATTGAGCTTGATCTCGTCCGCGCCAGCCTCCGCCAGCATATCGATTTCGTCCGGTCTGGTGGCATATGGCTCGACGCCGATGGGCACATCTGGGAGCAACTTCCTCACTCTTTGTACTAGACCAGCCATCCTCTTGACCGTCATCGATGGCGATTCAGGTACTGCACTGGTGAAGGCTACCGATTTGAATCCCTTCTTCGTGGATGCGTCCTCTATCATCGCGACTATCTTGTCATCTGTGAGTTCCTTCGTGAGGTTCTGGCCAAGTCTTGGCGAGGCGCAGAACTTGCAGTTCAGCGCGCACGCATGGTCGATGTTGACGAACGCTTGGAAGGGCGCGTGGAGGAGGGTCGGGACGAGATTGACATGTTCGATCAGGATTTCTCCATTCTTCAGAATGGAGAAATGCTGGCCTATCTTGGCCAGCTCGAACTCGCCCACGTCTCTCGAGATGGGCTTCTTGGCCCTAGTATTGCCGAATGCGAAGACAACGCCGACCGAGCCAGCACCGGGTCCTGCTGTCGACCTGCTCGGGAGGAATGGCAACCTGAAATCTTTGGGAATTCTGACCGCTCCACCTGCAAGGAGCTCTGCTTTCCTACGTGCCACCTCGGGCTTTACTTTCGCTTCCATACGGCACCGTCTTTGGTGTCCTGGACCTCGATGCCCATCTCTCCGAGTTCCTTCCGGATCCTGTCAGCCTCAGCGAAGTCCTTCCGCTTGCGCGCATCCTCTCTCGCTTTGACGAGTCGATCTATGTTCGCATCGCCGGCAGGTTCCACTCTTCGCTCAGTGTGAATCACGTCTAGCAGGATATTGATTCTGCTGAAGACCTCGACGAGGTTGTCGATGCCCTTCTTGCTGAGCTTCCGCTCACCAAGTAGTCTGTTTACCTCTCGGGAGAGATCGTAGAGAACAGCAATGGCTTCCCGAGTGCTGAAATCGTCGTCCATCCTCTCTTCGAACTGCTTCCAGGACTTGTCACAGAGCACCCTCGCATCTTCTCCGCCTACTGCGGACTTGGCAGCAGCGTTCAGGGCATCGTAGGTCGTCTGGAGCCTATCAAGCGCTTTTCCAGTCTCCGCGAGGGATATCTCCGTGTAGTCGAGCGGTTGTCGGTAGCTCGCGTTGAGGATGTAGAATCTGACGACTTCGGGTGCGTATTTCTTGAGTATGTCTTTGATCAGGAAGAAGTTCTTGAGCGACTTGGACATCTTCTCCTGGTCTATTGTGAGAAGTCCGTTGTGCATCCAGTACCTTACGAACGGCGCATCATTGTAAGCCTCGGATTGGAGTATCTCGTTCTCGTGGTGAGGGAAGACAAGTTCGGCGCCCCCTCCGTGGATGTCTACTGTCTTCCCGATGTGCTTCAGACACATGGCCGAGCATTCGATATGCCAGCCAGGTCGACCCTTTCCCCAAGGACTGTCCCACGAGATCTCGCCTGGCTTTGCGGCTTTCCAAAGCGCGAAGTCCATAGGGTCGCGTTTGTCCTCCCCGGCCTCAACACGCGCGCCAGCTTCCATCTGGTCCAAGCTCTGGCCCGATAGCTTCCCGTAGATCTTCACCTTGTTCACGCTGAAGTACACGGAGCCCTGCGACTCGTAGGCATATCCTTTGTCGATGAGACCCTTGACCATCTGGACGATTTCACTCATGGTCTCGCTCGCCTTCGGGTAGACACTCGCCCGTCGGATCTTGAGCGCATCCATGTCCCTGAAGTACTCGTCGATCATGCTCTGCGAGAGCATGAGAGGTTCCATGCCCAGCTCTTTCGCGCGGCTGATGATCTTGTCATCGACATCCGTGAAATTGGTGACGTGCTTCACCTCGTAGCCCTTGTGCCTGAGGTACCTGACGATCACGTCGAAGTTGATCGCGGACTTCGCATGACCGAGGTGCGACTGATCGTATACGGTCACCCCACAGACGTAGATGCCAATCTTACCCTTCTGGAGAGGTTCGAAAGGTTCCTTCTTCCTAGTCAGTGTGTTGTACAAAACGAGCGCCATTGGCTATCATCACTCGAATGATTGTGTAGCTCTTAATGCTTCTCCTCAACCGGACAAGCCAGCTCGGACGCTCTGGTTTTCGGTGGTTCGGGAACCGGTATCTTCTCGTGCTTGATGCCGAGCTTCTTCTCGATCTGCTCCATCCTGTACTCCATCTCGGAGAGGCTGTGGCACAGGTCGATGAACGCGTTCACCACGGGGTCGGGCAGCTCCTCATGATGCAGGTCTATGGCCGTCACACCTATCCTCTGGACTATCTTCGCGGGCACACCCACCACAGTCGAATTGGGAGGCACTGATTTGACGACGACGGACCCCGCCCCGACCCTGACATTGTCCCCCACCGTGATCGGGCCGAGGATCGTAGCGCCTGCGCCGATGACGACGTTGTTGCCTATAGTCGGGTGCCTTTTCTTCTTCTCCGTAGCGATGCCCCCAAGCGTCACGCCCTGATAGATCGAGACGTTGTCTCCGATCTCGGCAGTCTCGCCTATGACGACCCCGGTCGCGTGGTCGATGAAGAAGTTCTTGCCCACGATCGCACCAGGATGAATATCGGCACCGGTGAGCACTCTGGAGACGTAGTTGATCATCCTGGCCGTCTTGTACCGCTTCTTGAGGTACAACCTATGCGCCATCTTGTGGAACTTGATTGCATGGAGGCCCTGGCTGAATAGCAGGGCCTCTGCTCGACTCTTGGGAGCGGGATCACGCTCAAGGACAATGTCAACTCCGTCCTTCTCATCAGCTGGCATTATGGATTCTCTGCAAACAGGTCGGTGCTCAAATACCTTTCTCCA
>JBGQAM010000026.1:0-21851 GCA_041494275.1 Thermoplasmata archaeon
CCGAACGCCGGGTACCTGAGGTATGCGATGATGTTCCCCTCCCAGTCAAACATCTTCCCCGGGTTCATGATGTTCTTCGGGTCCAGGGCCTTCTTAATCCTCCTCATCGTCTCGAGCGAATCGGCCCGCTCCTTCTTCATGTATGGCGCCTTCGTGATCGACACGCCGTGCTCACCGGTGACGGTCCCTCCGAGTTCCAAGACTTTGTCGTAGATCTCGCCGACCGCCTTCTCGCCCCTTCTCCAGCTGTCGTCCGAGCCCGGCTCCACTAGCATCTTGGTGTGCAGGTTGCCGTCGGCCGAGTGTCCGTAGGTTCCGATGATCACACCGTTCTGCTCCGCGATCTTCTGGAATGCGACAACTGCTTCCGGAATCTTGGATATCGGGACGGACATGTCATCCGCGAGGGCGACGGACACGAACTTCTCGCCGTACCTGCTCAGAGAAGGCATAATGCACTTCCTGGCATATGTCCAATAGTCAATCTTCTTCTTGTCTCTCGAAGCCTCAGTCGAGACCGCCCCGCTCTGCCTCGCGATCTCCTCGACTATCTTGAGCTCGTCTTCTACGGCCACCGGGTGCCCGTCCACCTCTATCATGCATATGGCTGCGACATCCGGGAGCCCGATATTCATGCACTTGTTGACCGCCTTGATGCACACTGAGTCCATGAGCTCGATCGCAGAAGGCATCAACGGTCTCGCTATGATGTTCGACACGCATTTCCCTGCATCCTCTAGGGATTTGAACGCCGCGAGCGTCATGGCGGACGCTTTCGGCTTGAACGCCAGTTTTAGCGTGATCTCGGTGACGATGCCCAGGGTGCCCTCGCTCCCGACGATCAGCCTGTCTATCTGGTAGCCTGAGGAGTTCTTCAATGTCCTCGTGCCTGTGTGGATGATTTCTCCTGTCGGCATCACCACCTCTAGGCCGAGAACGTAGTCCCTCGTCGCACCATATTTGATGGCCCTCATCCCCGAGGCGTTGGTGACGACCATGCCGCCGATAGTGCAAGCCTCGCCGCTTCCCGGAGTCGTCGGGAACCAGAAGCCCCTCTTGCCCAGGACCGCGTTGAGCTTGTCGTAGATGACGCCAGGTTCTACGACGCAGTAGAGGTCCTCGACCCTGACCTCTTTGATCTTGTTCATCAAGGTCATGTCGACAATGATGCCGCCTTTCAAGGGGACCGTGTGGCCGCACATCGCAGTCCCCGCGCCTCTCGGGACGATGGGAGTCCTTGTACGATTGGCCAGCTTGACGATCTCGGAGACCTCTTGCGTGTTGGCCGGCCTGACTACAACGTCCGGATTCTTGTGGTGGATAGAAGCGTCGAAACCGTAGACATAGAGGTCGGCAGTCTTGTTTGACATGCGTTCCTTTCCGACTATCTTCTCCAGTTCCCCAAGGACCGTCTTCTTCATACGGATACCAATCGTGGCTAATGCCGCCAGTCGCATAAAGAGGTTTTCTCTGTCAATCGACCATCCAAGATGTGCCGGCGAATGAAAGACTCCTCGGCAACGAATAAGTACCCGCTGCTAGATGCATCGACTGGTTGTGAGCATGAAGCTCGTGATATTCGGTCCGCCCAGCGCTGGAAAGGGCACACAAGCACAGAAGCTATCGAAGCAGTACGGCATACCCCAGGTCGCCACGGGCGACCTTCTCAGAAAAGCAGTTGCCGACAAGACCCCTCTCGGCCTCAAGATCAAGTCGTATCTCGACCAGGGCAAGCTCGGGCCTGATGAGGTTATTGTTCAGCTCATCAAGGAGCGCATCGCCAAACCGGACTGCAAGAACGGCTTCCTCCTGGACGGCTTCCCGAGGACCATGGGTCAGGCCAAGGAACTCGAAAAGATGACTGACATAGACCTCGTGCTCAGCATCGTTGTGGATTTGGAGGCGCTCGTCGAGCGCGCTGTTGGAAGGAGGACTTGTCCGAAATGCTCTGCCGTATATCACATCAAATTCAACCCGCCAATGAACGCGGGGGTATGCGAGAAATGCGGCGCCAAGCTGCTCCAGAGGGACGACGACAAAGAGGAGACCGTCAGGAACAGGCTCAAGGTCTATCAGGAACAGACAGCCCCACTCATCGAATACTACCGGAAGAGGGGTAAGCTCGTAGACATAGACGGTTCCGGCGGGATTGACGCGGTCTACTCGCAGATGGTCAAAGCCATCAGCCATCTGAAGAAGTGAGTGCACCGCAATGAGCTCCTAGCTCCGTTCTAATTTCTTAAATAGGCGGACTGGAATAGCGACATCTGCCACCGCAGCCCCGTAGTGTAGCGGTCAATCATGCGAGACTCTGGATTGCTTCTCGCAAAGAGAGATCTTGCGACGGAGGTTCGAATCCTCCCGGGGCTACTCTTCTCATCACGCATCTCATCACACTATCTATCATACACCGGTGAATAGGGCGGCGGACTACGAATCGCAATTCAAAGAACTAGATGTCATCTGGGATATTCCCTGTCCAAGGTCTCGTTCGCGAGCTGATCTACAAGCTGTATTCTCGGATTGTCGCGCGGCATATGCCGTACCTCGAAGGCTGTGAAGAGCTTCTTGTTTGCGAGGGCCAACGCCAGGTACTTCTTCATCCGTTCGTTGCTGGCCTTGTATCTTCCGTTTATCTGTCTTACCATGAACTCGCTGTCGGAGAAGAGTTTCAGATGGTCGCAGGTCCTCTCCCTGACCTTCTCCGTCGCCCACAGGAGCGCCTCGTACTCCGCCTCGCTGTTCGTGTGTTTGCCGATGCACTTCGCGCCCTTCTCAATCAGGATGCCCGTGAAATCATACATGGCGTAGCTGATGGCCGAAGGACCCGGGTTCCCCCTCGACGCGCCATCTGTGTAGACTGAAAGTTCTATCAAAGTTCTCCCGACCTCTGTGAATCCGCAGACGACTTGGAATCCACTTAACCTTTGTGCCGCGGTCCTTACTCTGATATGTTCTATTTCCCTTGGCATAAGGAGAGAGGAGCAAAGGGGTCTGAGCCTCGCCTCGGAGAAGACCATACGGGATGAAAGGCGACCGTCCGTAGATCACTGAGCCTTCCTTCCCCTCGCCTCCCTTGTCAACACGATTGCCACCAGGAGGACCATCACCACTAGGGACATCGCACCGAATTCGGGTATCTCTTCCACGACGACCACCTGTGTCACAGTGATGTTCGTGTTGCCAGCTGAGTCCTTGACCTCGAGCGTGACGTTGTACGTGCCTGGTGTGGTGAACGAATGCTCCACGGTCAGGTTATACGACCAGTCCGTGTCCCATGTCCCGTCGCCATCCCAATCCCAGCGCACCTGCAGATCGCTCCCTTCGTCGTCATGTGACTGGGAAGCATCGAATGTGTAAGTCGTTGTGATGTCGCCGAAGGATGGGTCATAGACCATTACGGCCACAGGCGCATAGTCGATGAACGCTCCAAGGATGGGGTAGTGATCGACCACTATGCCGAACCAGTTGTATGCCATGTCCCCGTAGCCGTCAGGGCCGGGTATGTCCTGGTTGGGTCCGTGGAAGAGATCGACGCCCGCGTAGTCGGACCAGTGATTACCTCCTCCGGGGTACGTCATGTTGAAGCTCGCGGTCGTGAATTCCAGCCAGACATTCTGGCTGTTGTTAGTGAACCAGTTGTGGTTCACTTGAACGCCATCTGCCATGACGATCTTCAGCCCGATCCAGTTGTCCGAGATCGTGTTGTTCTGGATCGAGACATTCAGACAGTACGCGATGATCATCCCGGTGTTGACGCCGTCGATGGTCAGGTCAGTGATGTTCACGTCCAGGCAGTTGGTCACAATCAGCTCGCCGACATCTATTCCAGAGATGTCCACGTCCATGCTGTCAGTGACTTGGATTATCGGTCCGCCGTTGACGATGTTGTCTGGAGTGATTAGGTGGTAGTCATACTGGGGCATGCCGGAGCCATAGATCGTCACTCCCCCGTGACCGAATATGTTCTCCGAAATGATCAGACCGACGGCATCTTGGAGCGACACCAAACCCTGGTCCGGGAAGATGTTGCCTACGATCATGCTGAACGAGCAGTTGTACATCGCGTCGACGCTGCTCCAGCCCCAGAGCGTGTTGTTCATGATGAGGTTCTCCCGGGCATCAAACAGTCTGATACCACCTTCGAACACCTCGTTCCAGAACACGGAAACGTTCGTCGACGAGTACAGAGAGATTGCGCTTTCGAAACTGTCGTAGAACATGTTTCCCCAGACCGCCGAGTCCGAAGAGTCCTCGACGCTGACACCGTAGGTGGTCGTCGAGTTCTTCGCCACGAAGTCGTTCAGGAAGACACTTCCTGCTTCGCAGCGGAGCATCCTGACGCACCAATTCCGGGCCTCGAAGCCGTTCCAGGCGATGTAGGTGCCCGTTGAGTCCTCCACCTGCACCGCGGTCTCAGAATCAGTGGTTATGTTGTTCTCAGCGATGATCGTCCCGACGCAATTGTCCACGAACAGGTATGGGTCATCCGAGAGGTTGTTCCCGGCCACCGTGGAGTTGATGCAGTCATCCAAAACGATCGTCCCAGGGTGCAGGCGGCTGTTGTTCATTATGAGCGAGTCGTTGCAGGATAGGAGATTGATGGCGCTCATGGGCCATTCCGCAAACGGGACGTTCAAGTCAACCGTGTTGTTGAGGATGAGTGCGAGGTCTGAGCGCTCCATCGAAATGCCCATCGCCCTTGCAGACACGTTGTTCCAAACCACGGTGCAGTTGACCGAGTCCGAGGAGAATATGCCCCTGTAGGGAGTCACGAGCCCTATCCAGGGTATGATCGTGTTGTTTGCGATGAAAGTCGAGCTCGAGTTGCTCTCGTGTATCCCGACGCTCATTGAGTATCGGATTTCGTTGTCAAAGACCAGGGACCCGACGGATCCTCTGACCACGATGCCGAACACCCTGCCTCTCACGTGGTTGGACTCGACTGTGATATTGTCCGAATCATACACTTGAACGCCGATGCCCTCGATCCAAGTGGGGGTGTCCACAGTGGCGATGTCATTTCTAGACAGGGTGCAGTTGTCGCAGTTGGTCAGCTTGAACCCTTCGTCTGACGCGTAGAGGGAGAGATTGTTCCCACTGATGTTCGAGTGGGAGATGCTCTCCAAGACCGCCCCCTCGAATGTTGAGAAGCTCGCCCGATTGTCGGAGAAGTTGAGTCGTGCGGAAGTGATTGCCCGTATGCCCGTATTGCCCGCGCTGATGCTGTTGCCAGTGAAGTCGATGTCAGCAGATGTCTCGAGAAGGAATGGGATCCCCGCGCCTATTCCGCTGTCTGCGACTCCGACCCAGGTTGAGTTCTTGACGCAGACGCCGTAATCGCTGCTGCCGAGTGTGCAGTGACTGAAAGCCACATCTGAGCAGTTTTCAATGCGCACCGAATACCTGTCGGCGTATGTCGTGACATTCGTCACGACTCCATGAGGCGCTCCGAGCAATACGACACCGTCTGACATCTGCAGCGAACAATTGCGTATCGTGAAATACTCCGTGGTGCCACGGATTTCTATGCAGTTCTCTGTTGTAGTCCCGTAGATTTCCCATCCATCGATAATCCACGGGTTAGATGCTGTTCCTGCACCTCCTGTGACTCCGTTATTCGGCTTGAAGTCCCCGTTCTTGGTGATGAGGATCGGGCCGTGTGGAGTGAGTTGCGCAGATGCGTTCTGCGTCAATCCAATCAGGACGTATCCGGCAGAGATCAAGGTCATCAAAGCGATCGCGACGGAAGCAGCTCTCCTCCCGAACATGGCAATACCCAGTCAGTATTCTGAGTTGTCGTTATTTATAGTCTCTGTCGGGGAGCCAGCCAGCAGAGAATCTGTCAAAGGAAATGGAGAACTATCCAAAGAGCTTCAGTTGTTCGTAATCACCTCCTCTTCGAGCCAGCAGCTGAGCTCTTCTCTGGCTGGCTCCTCAGGGGCTCAAATCCCCTCGTGCCCGCCACTTGAAAAAGACGTGAAAGGGTTTGGGGGAACGAACGACGGCAGAGGGGGAGCGTTCTCGACAATCTAGCATCTCTTATGACACGGAAGATAGGTGCATAATTAGAAATATCACGGCTCGTCTTTTTCCGTCGGGGGAGCAAGATAGTGGGAAGAGCGGCCACGCCGATGATGGAGCAGTACTTCCGAATCAAGGAGAACTACAAGGACTGCATCCTGCTCTACCGGATGGGCGACTTCTACGAGATGTTCGGCGAGGACGCGATCATCGGGTCGAAGGTGCTCGAGATAACCCTCACCTCTCGGGAGAAGGGCAAGAAGGAGCGCATACCGTTGTGCGGGGTCCCTTGGCACGCCCTCGACTCCTATCTGCCCACGCTAGTCAGCAAAGGTTACAAGGTCGCGATCTGCGAGCAGATGGAGGATCCGAAGTTCGCGAAGGGTCTGGTCGACCGCGATGTCGTCAGGATCGTGACGCCGGGAACGGTTCTCGAGAGCACGGTCCTGGACAGCAAGACGAACAACTACCTGATGGCCATTTCGCAGGGCGACGGAGCCTATGGATTATCGTTCGTGGACATCTCCACTGGCGAGTTCGTCGTGACTCAGATCGACGGCGAGGACGCTGAGAACAAGGTCTTGGCGGAGTTCGCGCAGCGAGCCCCGAAAGAGGTCCTTCATCAGCCGGCTTTCGGATCGAAGAAGCTCAGAGACGAGTTCGCACTGGCCGGTGCCGCGATGACTCCTGTGGAAGATATGGCGTTCATCAGAGAGGCTTCCGAATCTATGCTCAAGCGGCACTTCAAAGTCCAGTCAATCGATGGTCTCGGACTCACGGACAAATCGCTCGCCATATCGAGCGCCGGCGCGGTACTTCGATACCTTGAGGCTACGCAGAAGCGCAGTTTGGATTTCCTCTCTCTTCCGAGATTCATATCCACCTCAGACAAACTCGTGCTCGACCAAACGACTCTCAGGAATCTCGAGGTTTTGAAGAACGTCAGAGATGGAAGCCAAGAGCACACTCTCGTCTCAGTCCTTGATCGCACCCTCACTCCTATGGGAGCAAGACTCCTGAAGAAGTGGCTCATGGAGCCTCTGATGGACGTCGAGTCCATCAACAGAAGACTGGACGCTGTCGAGGAGCTCGTCTCCAACACCGTCAAGAGACGGAACCTGGCCGACTCTCTGGAGGAAATCCGCGACCTTGAGCGTCTCATCAGCAAGGCGATCTACGGAAACGCGAACGCTCGTGACCTCATCGCGATTGCGACCTGCTTGAATGCGGTCCCAGGACTGAAAGGTGTGTTGGGAGGGGTGAAATCCAACCTTCTCAGGGGACTATCAGACAACATGGGTGACGTGAGTGATGTGGCAAGCCTGATTGGGAGATCGATCGTCGAGGATCCACCCGTGGCGGTCAAGGAAGGCGGGCTGATCCGCAACGGATTCGACCTCGAATTGGACTCTCTCAGGCATTCGTCGAAAGAGGGTCGGGAATGGATAGCTGGGCTCGAGGAGACCGAGAGGAAGCGGACAGGTATCAAGAAACTCAAGGTCGGGTTCAACAACGTCTTCGGATACTACATCGAGGTCTCGAAGTCCTACCTCGAGCAAGTCCCCACAGAGTACGAGCGCCGGCAGACCGTTGCGGGCGGGGAGAGGTTCGTCACACCTGAGCTCAAGGAGAAGGAGAAGACCATCCTCACGGCCCAGGAACGCTCGTTCGCGATGGAGTACGACGCATTCGTAAGGGTCAGGGACGAGGTCGCGAAGCACGGTGAGGCAATCAGAGAGATCGCCAAGGCGATCGCGTCGATAGACGTATTGAACTCCTTCGCGGAGGTCGCAGTGTCATCAAGATACTCAAGACCGGAGATTAACGATTCGGACACGATAATTGTCAAGGACGGCAGGCATCCGGTCGTAGAGAAAGCGTTGAGAGGATCGTTCGTTCCGAACGATGCGTATCTCGACACGAACCTGAACAGGCTCGTGATCCTCACCGGCCCGAACATGGCTGGCAAGTCCACATATCTGCGACAGATTGCCGACATAGTCATCATGGCGCAGGCGGGGTCTTTCATCCCAGCCTCCGAGGCGAAGATCGGCCTCGTGGATAGGATATTCACCCGCGTCGGCGCGTTCGACGACCTCTCGCGCGGGCAGTCGACATTCATGGTCGAGATGACTGAGCTCGCCAACATCCTCAATAGTGCGTCGAAGAGGAGTCTCATCCTGCTGGATGAGGTTGGGAGAGGAACCAGCACCTTCGACGGGCTCGCCATCGCGTGGGCGGTGTCGGAGTACCTGTATGACCATTCGAAGGTTGGCGCGAAGTCTTTGTTCGCGACCCATTATCATCAGTTGACCGAACTTGCTGACTCACTGGAGGGCGTGAAGAACTACGCGATGGCCGTCAAGGAGCAGGGTTCCGAGGTCATCTTCCTTAGAAAGGTCGTTCCGGGGAAGGCGAACAAGAGCTATGGCATTCAGGTTGCGAAGCTCGCAGGTGTTCCTCACGAAGTCATTGACCGCGCGGAGCAGGTGCTCAGCAGAATTGAAGAGGAAAACGTGCTTGAGGTGAAGGCGGGCAAGAAGGTTCAGAAACAGGCGTTCCTGCTGACTCCCGAGAAGGAGTCGACCATCGAGGAGGAGCTGAAGAAGATCAACATCTCGAAGATGACGCCGATGGAGGCATACTTGAAGCTCAGCGAGTTGAAGAAGAAGCTCGGGGGATCGAGTGGCAAATAGGATCAAGATCTTGGATGACGCCACTATCAACAAGATAGCTGCTGGCGAAGTGGTCGAGCGGCCAGCATCCGTAGTCAAAGAGCTCGTTGAGAATTCGCTTGACGCGGGTTCGACCGCGATATCCGTGTCCGTCGAGGATGGCGGCAGGAAGTCCATCATTGTCCGGGACGACGGGTGCGGCATGTCCTCGGAAGATGCGAAGGCGGCCTTCGAGCGACACGCGACGAGCAAGATAGTCTCGATCGACGACCTTCTGCGCCTCGCTTCGTATGGTTTCAGAGGGGAAGCTCTCTCTTCTGTTGCAGCGGTCTCGAGGGTGACTCTCAGGACGAGAGAGCACAACTCGAGCGAGGGTACTCAGGTGGTGGTCGAAGCCGGGAAGATCATCGGATCCTCCCCTGCTGGTTGCCCTCCAGGTACGGAGGTACAAGTCGAGGGCTTGTTCCTCAACGTGCCTGCGAGAAGGAAGTCCATGAAATCCAGGAATGTCGAACTTGCCCACTGTCGAGAAGTGATGGTCAGTTTCTCGCTCTGCAGACCAGGGCTGTCATTCTCCTTCATGTCTGATGGGGATATGGAGCTGGTCCATGTGCCCGCTGAAGGAATGAAAGGCTCGCTCTCAACTGCCTTCGGTCCGAAGATCGCCGAGAACATGCTATTCGGAGAGGCAGAGGACGAAGGAATCCGAGTCGAGGGCTATGTTGGAAGGCTCGAGCACACGCGCTCTTCACTATCCGAGCTGAAGATTTTCGTCAATGATAGGGCGGTCAGGAGCACAAAGCTGGCCTCCGCAGTGGTCGGGGCTTACGGCTCGAAGCTGATGAAGGGCAGATATCCCGTAGGCGTAGTTCGCATCTTCGTCGACAGCGCCTCGGTCGATGTCAATGTTCACCCCTCGAAGAGAGAGGTCCGCTTCGACGACGAAGCGAAGGTTGCAGCGGCTGTGAAGACCGCCATAGAGAAAGCGATAGAAGGGCCGGATCTGTCGTTCAAATATGATCTCACGAAGTTCTCAGAGTCGTTCGACCCGGGAACGGGAGTGCCCGCCTCGGCAATCGTAGATGCTGTTCAGACGACTCTCAAGATGCCTGAATCCCCAGAGCACGATGCCCAGCATGTGTCGATCGTCCCGCTCGCCCAGATCATGGACACGTATATCCTGGCCGAATCGAGGGGCAATCTTCTGCTCGTGGACCAGCACGCAGCTTCAGAACGCATAGTCTACGAGCTGGTCCTCGATTCCATCGAATCGGGAAAGGAGATCTCGCAGACTCTCATCACTCCGTTGGTGATCCATCTGAGCGCGTCCGAGGAACGCGTGATGGAGGAGAATCGCGAGGCGCTTGAGAAGGCCGGATTCAAGATCGAACCCTTCGGGAGAGGCGCACACGCCCTTCGCTCCATCCCGACCGTACTTGGGGTCGCTCAGGGCGAGTCAGCGTTCAGGAACATACTGGACGACCTCAGCAGGTTGGCACCTTTGAAGAAGCTCGGTCTGGATGTCATCTGGAGAGTCGCGTGCCACACTGCAGTGCGCGCGGGCGAGGCCTTGTCGGAGGCCGAGATGCGGCAGTTGGTGTCCGAATTGATGAGGACCAAGAGCCCGTTCACGTGCGAACACGGAAGGCCCACGATGGTGGTCCTCTCCCCTGCGGATTTGGAGAAGCTTTTCAAGAGAAGGGTCTGAGCTCTTCACGCGTGCTCGAAGATCTGCTTCCCGTCCTTCAGTAGGATGCCGTACTTCTGAGCCACCTTGCCGACTCTGTCGGCAACATCCTTGTCAAGTAGTTGGGGTCGGTGGGTCGAGAGTATCTCCCTGGTCTTCTTCTTTGAGTACTCTATGAGCTCGTCGATGGAGTAGTCCGGCTCACCTGGCAGGTGATATCCAGTCACCTGCGGGATCATCAGGTCCTTTCGCATGTACTTGAGCGTGTGAGGGTCTGACAGGAACACGCCACCAGGCCCTTGGCGCTTGATCGCATCGAACCCAATGGACGCATTGTCGACGTTGATTCCCGCCCTCAATCTCTTGATCCATCTCCAGACCTCGCAATCCATCACGAGCTTCTCGAAGGACATCATCGCTGCGCGGTCGAGACCTCCCAGCCCGACCATCAGATCGGACCCGGTCAGCATTGAGGCCATCGCGGTCATCGCAGTCTGGTATCCCGCCTCCGCGGAGAGGCTCCGGGCAGAGTTGGACGGCCCGCCGGAGCAGGAAGGCAGCCCATAGTGCTTCGCCATCTCGATCCCGGCAGTGTCCATCAGGATGCCCTCGGGCGTGCCGCACAGGAATATGCCGGATTTGAGGTCCGTCACGCCGGAGAAGGATGAGTAGAAGGAAGGAGCGCCGGGGCTAGCGGCCTGAGATATCGTCAGCCCGCACAGGTTCTCTGCGTTGATTACCGCGAGAGTTCCTGCGACAGTCACCGGGGTGACCGACCCGGCAATTCCCATCGACAGTTGAACCATCGGCACGCCTGCTCTCGAGAGCAGGACAAGCGCCTCGGCTTCTCCTCGGTCGTATCGGAGCGGAGATATCGGAGTGCAGACATCGGAGAAGATCGGCCTCCTCTTGAGCTCCTCTCGGGAGCCGAGAATTGCGGACGCGACATCGATCTGGAAGCTCGCCTCCTCTGCAGAAGTCGCTCCGTGCTGAACATGCTTTGAGGTGTATGCGATGGTCGCAAGGAACTCGTAGTACGATGATTTGTCCGATGGCATGTCCGTGGCCACGACCGGAGGCCACACGAAATCGACTTCGGGGAGCGCATCAGACAAGACTGCAAAGTCGATGACATCTCTGAGCTTCGACGGTCTCTTCTTCCCCGTAGCGACCTCGAACACTGCCGGGGGCTGGCCGTCGGGCGAGATCAGCTGAACGCCATCTTCTGGTATCTTGTAGTCTACTCCTCGCCTGGAGCATATTCTGATCGATCTTGGAGCGGACTTCAGCGACTGCGAGATAATCTGCTCGTCCAAGTGGACGATGCCGCTCTTCTTGTCTGTCCTTGCGCCCGCTTTTCGCAGAAGCTCGACCACGGAAGGGCTGTCGATCTTGACACCTACTTCCGAGAGAATCTTGAGCGAGCTCTCGTGAACGAGTTCGATATCGTCTTTGGACAGCACCTTCATTGTGGCCTTGGTCATGATCTCCCTCCGAAACGAACAGGTAGTTACGAAAGCGGGATGGCAAAGTAATAGATTAGCCTATTGTTCCGGCCGTCGTTCTACATATTAGGCTACTTGTGCGAAAAGTATTAATCCGGTATCCCGGTCTCACATTTCCAGGCAAAAGGTGAACAGATGGGCCTCAACATGGCTATCACGGAATTGGAGTCCGACAAAGCGTTGTGCAAGGGAAAGAAGCTCTCGACGGTCAAAGTCTTCCTCGATGACCCCAGCAAATGGGAGAAGTTTGTCGAGGTCGACAGGGTCGTCGATCTGAAAAAGGCGACAGAGAAGCTGGGCAAGGACAAGATCGACGTCTTCGTCAAGAAATCCAGGTTGAAGATAGAAGGCGACGAGCTCTATATCGAGAAGGTCAAGGACGACGCGGACAAGAAGATGTTCGAACCCTTCGTGAAAGAAGTGAAGACGAAGTGGATACTCCTCGAGAAGGCACCCTCCGACCAGCGGAAGGAGATCGCCTCAGCGGCGAAGAAGGAGAACACCGTGACTGAGTGGGACATGCTCGACTTCGACGAGATGTACGCCACATGCGCCAAGTGCGGTCTGTCCTGGGACAACAAGAAGGGATGTGTCGGCAACTTCGGGCCCTCTGGATCCCCCGTGCCTGAGCTTGCCAAGAAGCACGGGCTGAACATCCTGTCCAAGGTCAACGAGCTTTCGGAATCGAAGAAGATCCTGTCATCCAAGGACGCGGACGAGCTGCTGAAAGAGGTCAAGATACTCCGGGAGAAGGCGCCTGCCGAGGGCAAGATGATCGTGCGAAGGATCGAGGGCACGCTCAACAGGCTCGAGGCGATAGCGAAGTGCGCCAAGGACTACAATGTAGGGTTCTACTTCTTCTGATGGGCACGGCGATACCTTTTGGGAGTTGATACCGGCGCGGCACAGGATAAGAGAGAGGAGGTTATCATCGTCAAGGGCGACGAAGGAGCGTTGTCCCTGGAGTTCATCGAACTCAGGGACGGCGTAGCGCGCGCCTTTCCTCGATGGTCTCCGCGTGGTCTGAGACTCTCAGAGTCATCAGGGAAACGGCTGAGCGCTGAGCTCTCCTCGAAATCCTACTCGCGGATACTGGTACAAGACAACAAGAAGGGACTCCTGAGGAGAACGCTCAGCTCGGAGGGATGGGAAGTCGGCAGAGCGATCGAACCGAGATTAAGCCACAGTTGCTCCGCCGTCACGACATACGACGTCCCTGTTGACGAGACGTTGCAGGACGCGAACGGGAGGAAACCGGACATATCCAACACGAGCCACATGAGCGGCGTGAGCCTGGATCTTGGCAACAGGAGGGCTTGGGCGTTCTACACTGATGACGGCGAGACTGCCAGGATAGTCTCGGAAGGCGAGAGGAAGCAGGGGATGCTTGTTGCGAGCTCGCACGAGGACCTCGCGATGGCTGCGGATTGCCTCGTTCAATACCTCGCGACCATGAAGAAATCCTGGGCGGTGTTCTCAACAGACATGGGCAGGTTCATCCGCAAGTTCGACCCGATGACGATGTGGCGGCTCGTGCTCGACCGGCCGACCGGGCACCAGCACAGGTGTCAGCCATCATCGAGCGCGAACAGGAGCGCACTGGTGAAGCTCTTCTCGGAGTACTACGACGAGCCTACGATGCACTCGCTATTCAGGCTACGGAGGTTCAGGATAGACAGGAACTATGCGGTCTACTACATCGACGGAGGGTTCGTAATCACTCGTCTCGACGGCGATACCGGTCTCATCTACGACATCTACGTCACGCCTTCCCGACAGGGTGAGGGAATAGGTGCTGAGCTGATGCGCTGCGGCATAACGGACCTTGCTGGCAAGGTCTCCACATGCTATCTGCACACTAGCTATCCGCGCGCCAAGCGGTTGTACGAGAAGTTCGGGTTCAAGACGGTCTATTCCCAGTTAGGCATCCGCTTGGACGAGATCTCGCTCAAGCCTCCGAGCGCAAGGTAATATATTCCGAATCCAATCACTCGCACGAGCCCGCGAAATGTAGCTCTTGAAGGGGGGTTGCGCTTTGATCAGCAGAGAGAGGATTTTCGAAATAGTCGACGGCTACGATCTGAAGAAAGTCAAGATCGGCGTGGTCGCATCGCACTCAGCGCTTGATGTTTGCGACGGCGCTGTCGAGGAAGGGTTCAGGACCGTCGGGATAGGCCAGGAAGGCAGGGACAAGACCTATTCGAAGTACTTCAAATGCCAGCGGGATGCGAGCGGGAGGGTCGTCAGGGGCATCATCGACGAGTGCTGGACGCTCAAGAAGTTCAAGGAGATTATGGAGCCGAAGTACCAGCAGAAGCTCATCGATGAGAACATCCTCTTCGTTCCGAACCGATCGTTCACTTCATACGTGGACCTCAAGGAGATCGAGGACAACTTCGCGGTACCGATGGTGGGCTCCAGGGCGCTGCTCAGAAGTGAGGAGAGAGGCGAGGATAGGGACTACTACTGGCTTCTAGAGAAGGCGGGGCTTCCGTTCCCCAAGAAGATCAAGGACCCGATGGACATCAACGGCTTGGTCATAGTCAAACTCCATCACAAGGTCAAGAAGCTGGAGCGCGGGTTTTTCACAGCCGCATCTTCTCAGGAGTTCCGGGAGAAGTCACGCTCGTTGATATTCCACAATGTGATCACCGAGGAGGATCTGGCGACCGCCAGGATAGAGGAGTACGTGATAGGCCCCGTCTTCAATCTCGATTTCTTCTATTCCCCCTTGGAGAACAGGATGGAGAGGATCGAGCTGATTGGTGTCGATTGGAGATTCGAGACTTCGCTCGACGGCCATGTCAGGCTGCCCGCGCCTCAGCAGATGACGCTCATGGGCGCCCAGGCGACACCCGAGTACACCGTCTGCGGGCACAACTCCGCGACCATGCGCGAGTCGCTGCTCGAAGGCGCGTTCGACCTGGCGGAGAAGTACGTGAAGGCGACGCAGGAGCACTATCCCCCTGGTATCATAGGCCCCTTCTGCCTCCAGACGTGCGTCGACAAGGACCTCAAGTTCCATATCTATGATGTAGCACCGAGAGTGGGCGGGGGTACCAATGTGCACATGTCGGTCGGGCATCCCTACGGCAACACCACTTGGCGTACGAACATGAGCACCGGAAGGCGGCTGGCGGTCGAGATACGGAGGGCCATCGAGACCAACCAGGTCAAGAAGATCGTGACCTAGGGACGCCCTCATCCACGGCGGGAGCGCGAATACTGGCTATCAGACGGGCTGTTTCCTCGGATAGCTAAAGCTTATAAAGGGGCAATCTATTCGCCGGAATACCTTTTTCCAAAGGGGGTCTTGGTTTGGATTCCCAGGAGAGAGAGGGGAATTGCAATGAAGAGCGACCCAATGAGAAAGCTGTCGGCCAGCCTTTTGGTGCTGGTCATGGTTCTGTCAACCATGGTCATCCTTCTGCCCTCGAGCAAGGTGGTCCAAGGCGTGACAACAAATGCGATCGACGTGCCCGTGCAGGATACAAGAGGTTTTGATGTTTCCACGGCCACTGTCAAATTGGTTGAAGTCCACAACGGAGCCGTGATTCCAGCGCACCTCACCACTCCAGGTCTCTACCATGCGGATGGTGTTCCGGCGGGGTACTACAGGGTCGACGTCACATCTGCCGATTACTACGATGATTCGAGCGTCTATGTGACCTTCAATGCCAAGAGCAGCCTTGTTACACCGACAGTCACGCTGATTTGGCCCGGTGCGAAGTTGTATCAGTGGACGGTCACGGTCACAGATGCCGATTTGAGCGCGATTCAATCCGCCACTGTCGGTTTCTATAACGTGACCATGGACAAGATCGTCTCATCTGACCTGACTAACGAGACCGGAGTCGCCCACGTGATGATGTTCAAGACCCCGGCACCAACGTCAACAGAATACTTCATCCTGTTCGCAAAGGCGCCTGGCTACAACATCTCGTACAAGACAATCACAGTCTCCAGTTCAGGTACGGACTCTTTCGTCTTGCCTCTGTCAAAGAGCGTCAGCGGATGGGTCAGGAACTACGACGGTACCAAGTTGCTGAACAATGTAGTCGGATACATGCTCAACAAGAATACATCCCTCCCGATGATCGCTAGGCTATTGAAGAGCGACGCCGGAGGGAATAGGTTCCAGTTCGATGCGTATCCGGGAGCTTTCATACTCTGTGTCGCTGCAAACGGCGGCAGTACGTATGTCGATGACCTCAACGTCCAAGCATCTGGATTCTACACCTATGATGACTTCAGGCTCCAGAACAAGACTCAGAGGATCGAGCAGGTCGACCTGGACTTCGCGACCGCTGGAAACTTCCGATCGTTCACACTAAGCGTCAACACCACGTGGTCGTATGACGATGCCTATCCAGGTCTGAAGTACAGTGACATCAGCTGCCTGAGATTGCAGGTGGATTTGTCCGGAGACGCCAATGGCATTGTGGATTCCGGTGAGGTGACCAGCTTCCGTAACCTCGTGAACCAGTTTGGAAGCCAGTACGTCACGAGCTCTAATCTCTTCCTCCTGAACTCCACTGCCTACGACAACGCGACCTCCATCTCCGGATTCGACATGAACCTTATATCGGGGACCTCGGTGAAGGACAAGACTGGCGTTCACTATGCGTATACATCCGTATACACCGCGAACACAATCGATCTCGGCGCATTGATCCACGATTCGCTCGTTACCGTCAACTATGACACTGCCTCTGCGAACTACACGTACACGGTTGCTCTGGTCAGTGGCTACGAGCGCGTGTCCAACACGAGCTTCGGGGGAACGATCGCTGGCTACCAGAGCGTGGTCATCGACCCGTCGACTGGCACAGGCAGCTGGGTGACCATCGCGATGGGCATCGAGAAGTCGGAAACGCCCTCTGCCGCGGCCGGTATCATCCCCGAGGCGAACGTCGCGTATCCAGTATTCGACGATTTGAACATCACGAAGTATATCGTGAATGTCAGCGCGAATGTGACCTTCAACGCAGGGAGTTCTATCGACCCTAACGGCAACCCATTGAATTACACGTGGAGATTCGGGGACGGCTCGCTCGATGTGACGACAACGAACAAGACCGTTGTTCACAAGTACCTCACCGCTGCGGCCGAGCGGACGGTCAACCTGACGATTACAGATGTCGCAGATCTCCCCAACTGGACTGAAATCAAGGTCGTGTGCGACGATCTGGCGCCTTCGCCCGCGATAGTCGCGAAGGACAGGCCGCTCAACACGACGGACAATTCGGTCTCGGTCAACGAGGGAGAAATGCTCGTCGTGAACGCCAATGGCTCTGCTGACGACGCGGCAATTGTAGGCGATGGTAAGGGCATAATCGATTGGGTGCAGTTCGACTACGGCGATGGCAACTCATCCAACAGGATCGCCTGGAATGCCACCGAACGGAACGCCTCGCACTCGTACGCAGACTCAGGGTCGTACACGCTCGTGCTCAACGTGATGGATGTGGTCGGCCACTCGAAAAACACCACATTGACCGTCAAGGTCAACGACACGACGAAACCGACTGTGACTTTCACCGCCAAGAACTGGACAGGTGGAAGCAGCCTCATCGAGAACCAGACAGTGGTGTTCGACGCATCGGCGAGCTATGACAACCTTGACAACATCTCCCTACTAATGTTCGAGTGGAACTTCGGAGATGGCGGCAACTGGGAGAACTACACGGGCCTCGCTGGAACGAACGTCACGCACAACTACACTAGAGTTGCGACCTTCCATGTCGCCCTCAATGTGACAGACCTTTCGGGCAACTGGCAGAAGACCCCGAAGACCATCAACGTCCTAGAGGGTCCGAGGCCGAAGCTGCGGGTCGAGACGGTCTACTACTCCCCCGGCAACTTCTCCGAGGGCAAGCAGGGCTACATCCTGGTCAACCTGACCAACACCGGCAGCAGACCCGCCTCAGGCGTGGTCGTCACATTCTGGGTGGTAAGGGCAGACGGGACCGAGAAGCTCCTCGGGACCGCCATGAGCTCTGGAGGCCAGATGTACAACGGCTCGAGCGCCGTGACGGTGGTCGAAGTGGGCGGCAAGGTGCAGATCAAGTTCCCTGTCACATTCGGCTCGAAGGGCACATACACGATCAAGGTGAACGTGACTTGCACGGATCAGCTAACGGTCGTTAAGCACACCGGAGAACAGTCTCTGATTGTGAAAGAAGCTGGCTGGAAGAAGCCGCTCCTGTGGGGCGGAGTCGCGGCGGTCATTATTCTGGTGCCTTTGGCGCTCTACTTCAGGGGCAGATTGTCGAAGCGCGAGAAGAAAGGCCCGAGGCGCGAGAAGAAGAGCGAGGAATCGCAGTAGGCTGCCAGCTCAAACACTAGGAAACCTCTTAACGATACTTTTCATTCTCTTCTGCTGAGAACTCATGCCGAATGTGTGGCGTTTGGTTGACAGCGGCCTTGTCTCGCCCCCCGAGTCCGTGGCTTTGGACGACGCTATGCTCGAGGCGCACATCGAGGGTGCCATTCCTAGCACCCTTCACTACTATATCCGAGACCGACCAACCGTCTCCGTGGGGTACTTCCAGAAGGTATCGGAGTCGGTAGATGCAGCGGAGGCATCGAAGCGTGGAGTCGCCATCGTCAGGAGGAAGTCCGGAGGCAGCTCGATATTCACGGATTCTGGCCAGCTGATCTATGGCCTAGTGATGCATGAGAGCGAGTTCCCGTCCGGAATGAGCGAATCGTTCAGCCTCATATGCTCGGCCATCGCTCGAGCGCTCAGCTCCTTCGGCCTCGACGCCCGCTATCGGCCCCTGAACGATGTCGAGGTGGACGGACGAAAGTTGTCTGGGAACGCGCAGCTCAGACGGAAAGGCTCCGTTCTGCAGCACGGCACCGTGATAGTCCAAACGGATCTGGAGGCAATGGATGCCGTTCTGAAGGTCGACAGGTCGAAGAACCCTTCTCTGTCACGACCTTCCAAGCGCGTCGCGAGTCTGTCATCACTCTTGGGAAGGATTGTCAGCATCGACGAAGTCAAGGAGAGAATGACTTCCGAATTCTCGAAGACCTTCCAAGTCAAGTTCGAGAACGGGGTCCTGACAGATCATGAGACAGCGATCGTGAGCAAATTGGTGGCGGAGCGTTACTCAAGAAAGGAATGGAACATGAAATCCTGAGCCCTACATCTCCTCAGGCGCGTCGAGTCCAAGGCAGTTCAGCGAGTTCCTCAAAGTCCACATGCTCGCCTCGACCAATGCGAGGCGCGCGTCCCTCACCGCGCCCTCGGACTTCAGGACAGGCACGAACCGGTAGAACTGGTTGAACTGCGCAGCAAGGTCCTGAGCGTATCCGGCGAGAACATGAGTCTTGCGGTCTTCCGCGCAGTCCGCAATCACAGACGGGAAGCTCGCAACCAGCTTGGTGAGGTCCATCTCCTGAGAGCTCGTAAGGTGTTTGGCGTCGAACTTCCTTCCCCACCCTTCGGCCTTGCTGAGTATGGAGCAGGCGCGCGCATGCGCGTATTGGACGAAGGGCGCGCTGCTTCCCTCGAAGTTCAAAGCGTCCTCCCACTTGAACACTATCTGCTTCTCGGCTTGTATCCTGGCGATGTTGTATCGGAGCGCACCGATGCCGACGATCCTGGCTATCTCTCTCATTCGTTCCTCCGGGAGGTCGGTCCTGCGCTTCTTCACCTCATCGTACGCAAGATCGATGGCTTCATCCACGAGGTCGTCCAGGTTCACCACCCTTCCTTTGCGCGTGGACATTTTGCCCTCCGGAAGCGAGACGAAGGCGTAATACACGATCTCTGGCTTCTTCTCCTGGCCCATGATCGACAGCGCGGCGGACAGCTCCTGCATGGCCAGCTTGTGGTCCTCGCCGAGGATGTTGATGGCTATGTCGGACCTAGCGAACTTGTCCAGGTGATATGCGAGGTCCCGTGTCGTGTAGACTGAGGTGCCGTCAGCGCGCGTGAAGATCCACTTGGTCTCGCGCCCGCTTATGCCGAAGCTCTCGAGTTCCAGATAGTACGCGCCGTCCTTCTCCCTGCAGTACTCGGAGGTCTTGAGCTTCGCTATGATCTTCTCGACGCTGCGATCGGCCACGAACTTGGACTCCCAAGTGAATCGATCGACGTGCACGTTCAGTCTCTTGAGACTCTCCATTATCGCGGCAAGGACTCTCTCGCACGCTTCCCTGGCAAGCTTGACCGTGTCGGGGTCCCCGTGCTCTAGCTTGTAGAGCATCGAGTCGATCTCCTTGAGCACGTCGGGGTCCTCCTCCAGCAGTCTGTTGGCTTGCTGGTAGTAGAGGACATATCTGTAGTCGTCCTTGTCGCGCTCGGGCTGGGCATCGAGTTTGACGTGTTTCACGCCCCAAGTCATGACGACTGCCTGGCGACCAACATCGTTGACATAGAACTCCGTTGTGACGTCGTACCCCGCCTGCCGGAGGATCCTGGCCAGTGTGTCCCCGATTATGGGGTTCCTGGCTCTGCCGACATGGATCGGGCCCGTCGGGTTCACACTCGTGTGCTCGAGGAGCACCCGAGCACCCTTCTTCTTGTCTGGGGTTCCAAATCTCTCCTTCTTTGACAAAGCCTCTTCGAGCGCCTTTTGAGCAAGCTTGTCGAAGTTGACCGTGAAATTGACGTAGCCGCCTTTCGCCTCGATTCTCTCAACCATGTCCTTTGGTTTTATCCGTGAAGCGATATCCTTGGCGATCGCGTCAGGTGACTTCTTGAGCTTCTTCGCAAGGGGAAAACATGGGAATGCCAGGTCCCCCATCCCCTGAGGCGCCTTGTCGATGACGATCTCCGTCTCAACATTCAGCTCCTTGAGCGTCTTGGAGACTGCCTCCGATATCTCATCCTTGAACCTCTGGAAAGCGTCCTCGGCCATCATCCTCAACTCACTCTGAACCTGAGTATGCCTGCGATTCCTCCGAAGGCCTTGAGCAGCAGCCCGCCCTCTTCGGACTCTCCAGACACGAACTCCACCTTGGTGTTGTTCTGGCCGGCGATCTTATGCAGTTCCCCAACGAGGTCATCGACCTCGTCCACCTTCATGATAGCACTGCACTTATCGCACCTCACATCCTCGGTTGAATCCTTTGCCAGGGCTTCTTTCTTTGCACCGCATGAAGGGCATGTCAGCTTCAGCTTGACCCTCCTGAGGTCTTCCGAGAGGATGAGCGTGTCGACCGCGCCTATCATGAGGGCGTTCTTGACCTGGTCCTCGCCGTAGATCGAGAGACCGCCATCTGGCCTCCGGATCTCCTCGAACAGCTTCTGCATGAGGTCCTTCTCCCTCATCAGATCGATGTCTTTCAGAGACTCTCGGGCCTTCTCGACCAGCTCCTTGAGGCCGTATTCATCCGTGTATCCGACATCGAAAGTGTCTATGATCTTCTTCTGCAGCTCGTAGTGCAGGTACTCGCTCTTGACGAAGAATTCCTTGGTGGGTCCAGGGCCGCCGACTAGAATGCCCACGAGGTCCTTTCGTGACAGGAAGGATTCGTTGGCCACGCTAGCGACCTTCTTGTAGTACTCGTGCGCGGCAATCTCGATGAGCCTCTCGAACCGGCGTGCTGATTGGCCACCCCTGCCGTGCTTGCTCGGTACCAACGACTGCATGTTCTTCACCGACTCGATCCTCTTGCCGTGCAGGTATCCTATCGTGGCCTCGCTCCTGTCGATGACGATGAGCCCATAGGTCTCCTTCGTCTCGAGCATCCCCTCGATGGTCTCCGTGAAGAACTTCGAGTCGCATCTGTAGATGAAAGTGGGGACTGGCTCTGGCGGCTCAAGGACGAACTGCACCATGTCGGTCTGGTCCGCGCCTATCGATCTATGCCCGACGAAGAACACAAGGCCGTTCTCCGGCGGTTGCTTGAAGTTCTTCAGTCTTGAAAGGATCGATGAGATGGCTGCTTGTACGTTCTTCCTGGTCGATGCGGACTTGATGTTGGATGATTGAGAGTATTCAC
>JBGQAM010000065.1:0-9088 GCA_041494275.1 Thermoplasmata archaeon
GATTTCTGGATCGTCTCGGTCGTCGACAGAGGAAGAGGAATCCCTGACGACCGGAAGAAGGTCGTTTTCGAGCGATTCGCCACTGGCATGACAGGGATCAAGGGATTCGGGCTGGGTCTCTCGATCGTGAGCGCGGTGGTCGAGAAAGTCGGAGGGAGGATCTGGGTCGAGGACAGGATCAAGGGGGATTTCTCCAAGGGGACGGTGTTCCGGATCGCATTGCCGAAAGCGAATCCGCCGGCGAGCCAAGTTGAAGCGAAGCCGAGCCCTGCGGCCCAGTGATCTCCTACTTCTTCCGCTTCTGTGAAAATTCGAGCGCCGCTCTCACAAGCCCGTAGTGCAGAGGAGCTGGTCTGCCCGGCCTGGACTTGAATTCAGGGTGGAACTGTGAGCCTACGAAGAAAGGATGTCCTTGCAGCTCTGCGATTTCCATTCTCTTTCCGTCGGATGACTTGCCCGTGAACCTCAACCCCTTTCCTTGGATCATGTCGATGTAGTGCGGGTTAATCTCGTATCTGTGCCTGTGGCGTTCCATGATCTCTGCCTCGTGGTAGAGTTGCCAAGCGATGGAACCCTTCTCGACCAGTATCTGCTGCGCTCCGAGTCTCATGGTCGCGCCTTTCTTCGTGACGTTCTTCTGTTCAGGAAGAAGGTCCACGACCGGATGTGCGGTGTGCGGATCGAATTCCGTGCTGTTCGCGTCGCCCATGCCAAGCACGTTCCTCGCGAACTCCACATTGGCCAGCTGGAACCCGAGGCAGACGCCCAGGAATGGAACCTTGTTCTCCCTCGCGTACTTGATCGCCTCGATCTTGCCTTCGGTTCCTCGTGAACCGAATCCGCCTGGTATCAGGATGCCGTCAGCCTCCTCCAGGAGGCCTCTGCAATTCTCCTTCTCGATATCCTCCGCCTCCATCCTCAGGAACTTCGCCCTCGTGTCGAGTTCCGCGCCTGCGTGGGTAAAGGCCTCATAGTGGCTCATGTAGGAATCTCTCTGGTCCATGTACTTCCCAACGAGCAGGATCTTGACCTCATGCTTCGGGTTCATGACCTTGTTCAAGAACTTCTTCCAGTCGGCCAGTCCGTCAGGCTTGCTCTTCATGTTCATCTTTGTGAGGAGATAGTCGGTCAATCCCTGCTCCTCGAGGAAGATCGGGACCTGGTAGATCGATTTCGCGTCTGGGGCGCTTATGACCGCTTGGAGGGGGACATCGCAGAACAGCGCGATCTTCTTCTTCGCTCCTTCGTCCAGCGGCCTCTCGCACCTTGCGACTATCACATCGGGCTGGACACCGACGGACCTGAGTTCTTTCACAGAGTGCTGTGTCGGTTTTGTCTTCTGCTCCTGGAGGGTCCCCAGGATAGGGACAAGCGTCGTATGGACGAAAAGGAAGTTGTCGTGCCCCATCTCTGAGCGCATCTGTCTCATCGCTTCCAGGAAGGGCATGGACTCTATGTCGCCGACCGTGCCGCCAAGCTCCACGATTGTCACATCGGCTCCTGTCTTGATCGCCACGTTCGAGATCATCGACTTAATCTCGTTCGTTATGTGAGGAATTATCTGGACCGTCTTGCCGAGGAAGTTACCGTTTCGCTCTTTCTCAATCACGCTTCCGTAAACCTTCCCGGTCGTTACAACATGTTCGCTGGTCAAGTTCACATCGAGGTATCTCTCGTAGTTGCCCAGGTCAAGGTCCGCCTCTCCGCCATCGTCTAGAACGAACACCTCTCCGTGCTCGAAGGGATTGAGGGTCCCAGCGTCGAAGTTTAGGTACGGATCTATCTTCATCGCAGTGACTTTGAATCCTCTCGCTTTCAAAACTCGTCCGATCGAAGAGGATGTGATTCCCTTCCCCAGACCAGACAAAACTCCCCCGGAGACAACAATAACCTTCATTCCCATCTCACGGGATTTGGAGAAGGGCCTCTCCCAACATAAAGCTTTCCTGAGGCGACACGACACTGACCAGATGGTTTAGTTGGTCAGGAGTTCACATTCTTCATGATGGCACCAAGAATTCTTGTGGTGAGATCGACGGAATCCATCACGGGTTTCGTGACCTTTCCCCGGAATTCGATTCGCTCAGGTTGGATGCACAGAACTGCTGACCTCTTGCCTGCTCTCTCAAGTATCGAAGCCATTAGAGCAACGGCTACTCTGTGTGTGGTTATCTCCGTGTCTCTGATGTCGGTTTTCCTCACGAGCTTGATCTTGCCTGGGCTCGCGTGAAAATCTGCAGCGTCTACGAAGATAACAACGGCATCCTCCTTCTTCTCCGATATATCGAGGACTGTGCCCTCAACCCCGTCATGTTCAGAATAGGAGAATAATGGAAAGCGTTTCTTCAGTGCCTGCGCGACGAGCACTCCAGCGCCGTCGTCGGCCCTGTCGGTGTTTCCGAGGCCGAGGACATACACTCTGCCGTTGCCAGCGACGTCCTCGAGTTCGGATCTCAGATCCTCTTCAGTGTCACCAGGTGCGTCGCGCAGCTTATGCATGGGTCGTACGCCCTCGCCACCATCTCAAGGCCCAGCCGGACCTCATCGTCCTTCTTGTCGTCCGCGAGCATTCTCTCCGCGGTCAGCTTCATGTGCCGCTCGATGTCGTCCAAATTCTGAGCGGTAGGTGTGATGATGTCTGCTGAGTCGATGAGGCCATTCTTGATATCGTAGTGGTGATAAAGCGTTCCTCTCGGGGCTTCGACCGCGCCGGTACCCGACCCGTTCTCCCTCGTGGGCTTCTCCATCGGTGGATCGTCAAGTGACATTACCTTGTCCACCGCGTCGGGCAGGTGCTCCAGTGACCACAGCATCTCAATCGTCTGGGCGAGATTGTTCATAAGTGGGTTCTTGAGCCATCTCTCGTTGTAGTGCTCCTTGAGCAGGTCGGCTGCCTGGCCGTCCAAGCGCTTGCCCATGTTGATGAGCCTGGCGTTGGCGCCTACCGTGAAGGGTTTGTCTTGGTACAACGATCTCTTGGCGAACGAGTGGGACACGATCCTCTCGTTCGTGAGCTTCTTGTAGTCCTCGACATCCGCTTCCTTCCCGTTGGAGATGATGATGGACTCTCCTGCGAAGCCGAACTGGTTCTTCGGCGCGTTCACCGACATGAACAGCATATCCGCCTCTGGATAGGTCGGATAGTCGATCGACGCGAACAGCTCGACCGCTCGGACCGCGTCTGGCACGAGCTCGTGAGCCTTGAGCTTGATCTCTTCGAGCGCCTTCCTGCCCGGGTACTTGCCGAAACCTCCGATGACTGGATTCTCTCCGTGAACGATCCTTCCGCTCGTGACGGCCATCACGTGGTTCCCGAACTTCTTCAGGCGCAGGGCGCGCTTGACGTCATCACCGTAGTCATTGAGCATCGCTATGGCGGACGGATAGCCCAGGAAATCAGGCAACGCGAGCAAGAACGTGTGGAGCGAGTTGCTCTCCACATTCTCACCCAGCATCATCAGCTCGCGAGTGAGCTGTGCTTTCTCCGGCGGCTTGATCCCGAGCGCCTTCTCCAGCCCTCTGATGGCAGAGTATCTGTGAGACAGTGTGCATATCGCGCAGATCCTCGGGATGACCGTGAGGTCGTCCGCTGGGGTCATGCCTTTGACCAGCTGCTCGATCAGCCTAGGCCCCTCGTGAACGTCCAGCGTGACGCTCTTGACCTTCTTGCCATCGATTGTGACCGTGATCCCGCCATCGCCTTCAACCCTTGCGAGTGCCTCGACGTTCAGCTCCCTCATGTTTTCGCCTCCTTCTTGGTCTCGAGGTCTTTCACAAGCTGTGCCACGCGTGCTCCTCCGAACTTCCTGATCTTCTTGATTATCTCGTCCGGGTCGTAGCCCTTTTCCTTCAGGAGCTTGTACTCGGAACTCACGTTGAGGTCATCCGTGGGTCCCCAGCAGCCAACGCAGGGCAGGTTATGGGACGGACACACCGCACCGCAACCGCCCTTCGTGAGAGGGCCAGCGCAGAACTTGCCAGCGTACAATATGCATGGATTCTCTCTCCATCTGCATTCGAGGCAGACAGGCGTTTTCAAGAGGTACGGGTGTCTTCCCGCTACAAGCTTGGATACAGCGCTCAAGAACTCCGTCTTGTCGATCGGACATCCCGGGAGGTACATGTCGACTTTCACAAAAGCATCGATGGGCTGAGCCTCGAACGCTTTCGAGACGTTGATCTTCGCGTTCCCGTAGACCTTCTTGTACATCTCGTCCCACTTGCCCTCTCCGAGCTTCATGGCCTGGGGGCCGCCGTGGCAAGCACAAGTGCCGATGGCGATCATCACTTTGGAGCGCTCCCTGATCTCCTTGAGCTTCTTAAGCTGCTCATCAGTCGAGATCGACCCCTCGATCAGGGCTACATCGAGCTCGCCCTCGTGGTTGTCGCTCTTCGCCATGACGAATGAACGGATCTCAGTGGCACCGAAGAGGTCGACCAACTGGTCCTCGCAGTTCAGTATCATGAGCTGGTCGCCCGCGCAGCCCGTGAATCCGTAAACGCCGATCTTAGGCGATTGTCTTGTCACTTGCACCCCTCCCTATGAGCTCCTTCATGTGGAGCACGTCCCACCATGAGAACACAGGACCGTCTATGCATGTGTAGAGATACTCGATCGCGCAGTGGCCACACTTGCCGACGCCGCATCTCATCCTCCTTTCAAGCGTCATCAGTATCTGGTGCTTTGGTATTCCCAGCTGGACGAGGTTCTGCATGACGAACTTGTACATGATCGGCGGGCCACAGACCGCGGCGACCGTGTTCTTCGCATCGATCGGCCCGAGGTCCTTGAAGAGCGTCGTGACGACGCCCACCTTCTCCGTCCACTTGCCCGTGTCGTCCTTGTCGACCGAAAGCAGGCACAGGAGGTCCTCGCGCTCCTTCAACTGCATGAACTCCTCCCTGAATAGCATCTCGCCAGGGTTCCTGGCGCCGTGCAGATAGGATAGCTTGCCGAACTTGTCCCGGTTGTCCAGGACATACAGCAGAAGAGATCGCAGCGGGGCGACTCCCATGCCGCCCGCGACTATCAGGATGTCCTTGCCTTCCATCTTCTCAATCGGGAAACCGTTGCCGTACGGGCCGCGGATGCCTATTGTATGGTTCTCCTTCAGACCGAAGAGAGTGCTAGTAAGCGTTCCGACGTTCCTGATGCAGAACTCCAGCAAGCCGGGCCTCGAAGGTGAAGATGAGATGCAGAACGGCGCCTCACCCTCTCCTGGTATGGACATCATCACGAATTGTCCTGGCAGGTAGTTGAACTTCAGAGCCTCGTCGACGTCGACGGGCCTCGCCTGGAAGAAGTTCACATCGCTCGTCAGTGGGTACTTCCGAACGATCCTCCACATTTCGGGAGTGAAAGGATTGTCGTTCACTTCCTTGTCGTCGAGGACGACGCACATCTTCTTCACTTGCCCACCTCCTGCTCCTTGAGGGCGGTCGAGACTGTCACCACATTGATCTCCACTGGACATGTCTCGACGCATCGACCGCAGCCGACACAAGCCGGCTTGCCGAACTCCCCTATGTACGCCTGCAGCTTGTGCGTGTACCAAAGCCTCAGTCTGTCAGCCCTCTTGTCCCTGAAATTGCTGCCACCCGCGACAGCCGAATACTCTCTGAACATGCAGCTGTCCCAGTAGCGGTCCCTCGTGCCTTCCAACGCTCCAAGCTCGACTTCGTCGACCACGTTGTAGCAGTTGCACGTCGGGCAGACCATGCTGCACTGTCCACAGGATAGGCACTTTTCCCCTAGCTGGTCCCAGATGGGACTGTTGTAGCCGAGCTCGAACACATCCGGCATGCCAGTGAAATCGATGTTGATCTTGTACTGTGTGCCCTTCCACTTTCTGTATTCGGTGTAGTTGAGAATATCGTTCTTGCCGAGGTCCCTGCTGAATAGTTCAGGTCTCATCCTAACGAGGTCGTGTCCCTTAGTGGACCCGACCCAGACAAGATAGAACATCTTGAGGTCGGTGAAGAACAGGTCGAAGCCCTCCGCGATGAAGTCGGTGTTCGTGGCGAAGCACATGCACTTGTCATCGGGTATGCAACTGTGCCCCAGAAGCAGGGTCTTCTCCCTTCTCTCCGCATAGTATGGATCCTTGTATGTCTCGAGGAAGAGCTTGTCCATGATGAGTATGCCGTGGATGTCGCATGGGTGGATCCCAAACAGGATTCTCCTCGGCACGTCGCCTCGCCTTTCGACGAACCCATCCTCGTCGTAGTCGAACATCGTGAACCTTGGAGGGTAGAGGAACTTCTTCGGTGGGATGATAGTCCTCGTCGCCTTCAAATCCATCTGCGAGAGCGAGTCGACCTTTGAGTATGTTACCCTGTTCTCCTTCTTGGTCGGACCCCACAGCTCTCCCCACTCCTTGATGGAGTCTAGGAAGGTCGATAGGTCCTCTTTCTTCATCTTCAAAATCATCATGATATCTCTTCCCCGTGCTCGAGTATCACCTAGGTTTCTGCGAGAAGCCACAAAAGAAGGCCAGACCCGCGGATGATCCCTTCGTATCAGCGTAATGTGCCGTGGTATAAAAACATTCGGAAATCCTATCAGAGAAGTGTTGCAGGCGGTAGAAGATTATTCGAAGAACGCCGTGATTCGCTTGGCTTGATTCGACTTTCATTCGACGATTGTGACCGCTCATGAGTCGCCTCCTTCGCACGCGCTTCTCATCAAATGTCCTCGCGGAGACAAGGCAGTCTTTCACTGAGGCAGCGTGCGACGCCCCCATGCTCGGCGAAGGAATACCTTCTCGCGACACGTTGCAGGACTTTGACTTGAGACGGCGCCTCGACACTCCATTTGTCATCTATTTATATGCGGTCCGCCAATGTCTCCCAAGTGCCTTGGACCATGTTCCAAGGTTTCAAGGATGGGATTGAGGATGGGAACGAAAGTCAATTGTAGATTGACCGCTAGGTTGATAGTATCTGCTGTGACCCTGGCTTTCATCGCAGGCGCCTTCTCGACGTCTGCGCCGAATGCTGGAGCCTCGTGGGTCTTCTCATGGTCCACCGAGACGCCAATGGGCGCGGCAGCTGCGCAAGCGGTCGTTGTGAGCAGCACGAACGGGACGGTTTACATCATGGGCGGAGTGGCGACTATAGCGTATGGCCCTGTGGCGGGCTCATACGCCTATGATCCTTACTCCGGGAATTGGACAGTACTCACATCCATGCCCGGAGCCACTAGAGGAGCCGCGGGAGCTATGGGGCTCGACGGCCTGGTCTATGTGTTCGGCGGCAGTGGTGGTGGCGCCTACACGCAGATATACGACCCCGAGCTGAACTCCTGGACGCTGGGAGCTGTTATGCCCTACCCTGTCTGGGAGGCAAAGGCTGCAACAGTAACGAACGGGTCTATCTGGGTGGTCGGTGGTGAAGGAGCACCAACACCCGGGTATGCACAGATATACGACCCCGCTGCTGATTCCTGGTCGGTCGGAACGCCTGCTCCGGCTGACGTGCTCTGCGGTGCGATGATAGCAGTCGGGGACGACTTGTACTACTCTGGTGGTGGCGTTGGCAGCTACTCGGCGACGGCGAACTTCTTCATGTACGACGCGTCACTGCGCAGCTGGGTGAGTCTGCAGGACCTGCCCGCGCCGCGAGCAGCACAGGCGATGGTCCTGGGCGTCGACGGCCTAATCTACGTCGTCGGTGGGTCAAGTGACGGTTACAACGTGGGTGCGAACGCCTACAGCACGGTCGTTGCATACAACCCAGCGACCGATGAATGGTCTCAAGTGGCCGAAATGGACTATGCAAGGAAGTATCTTGGCGCCACGGTGACTCCGGACGGCAGAATCATCGCTCTTGGTGGGAACTCGGTGTCTTCGGTTCTCAATGTCGTCGAGTCCCTGCAGCTGTACTTGTTCCAGTACTCGATCGGTCTGTCTGCCTCCTCTGTGAGAGCAGGGGAATCGGTTCTTATGACTGTCGATGCTCAGTTCACGTACATCAAAGAGCTCTACTCCCAGATAGACTGGTACCTTGTATCCGATGCAGATGGCACCATCTATAACCCTGCTGGCTTGCAGATCCCGACGGGTTCGCCTGCAGCAATCAGCATCGACGTCCCTGAGCTGGCTCCGCCTGGAAGCTACAAGGTGGTCGTGCACAGCTGGGTGATATACGCCGAGGGCGTGTATGAAGTCGTGCAGATGCAGGAGCTACCGCTTGAGGTTCTGCCCGCACCTGCCCCGGTTGACGCCCTCATAGCCGATCTGGAGGCCCAAGTCGCGGACCTTCAGGCTCAGCTCGATGTTCAGGACGCGAACCTCACGGCACTAAAGGTTCAGGCCACCGCGCTGCAGGCACAGATCGCCGCCTTGCAGGCACAGCTCGTGGCGATGGACAGCAGCCAGACCTCGGCGTTGAACGCGACCCTTGCAGGTCTGCAGGAACAGCTCAATGCCCTGCAGGATCAGGTCGACAAGGTCAAGACGACCTCCGACAGCGGCAGCATGTGGGGCATGGTGAACATGATCCTCGTGATCATCGTCATCGTCCTGCTCGCGCTCATGTTCGTCATGGGTCGTAAGGGCAAGACGGCTGCTCCTCCGGCAACTTGAGAAGGCACTGCGGACCCGAAACATTCAAACCCTTTCCTTTTGATTCATTTCGGTGCACAGGCTATATGCTGAATGATTGGTTTGAAGAAAAAATACTACTGGACGTTCGATGATAGATTGCTTTGTCCTTGGTGCTTGGAACCCCACCATGTTTTGGTGGAGGGGTAGTTCCCCTCCGTTATTGCGTAGGAGGTGATCCATCTGCAGGTTCCCCTACAGATACCTTGTTACGACTTAACCCCCCTTGCTGAACCCAAGTTCTAGCGTCCCAATTAGAGACAACATCACTTGGACCCAACTCGGATGGTTTGACGGGCGGTGTGTGCAAGGAGCAGGGGCATATTCACCGCGAGATGTTGACTCGCGATTACTACGGAATCCAGCTTCATGAGGGCGAGTTACAGCCCTCAATCCGAACTACGGACAGGTTTCGGGATTGCCGTTGCCTTTCGGCATTGGAGCCCATTGTCCTGTCCTTTGTAGCGCGCGTGTAGCCCAGGAGA